>NZ_JABXWB010000005.1:0-316250 GCF_013375555.1 Sphingobium sp. EM0848 | reverse complement strand
CTGCACGCCGGTCTGGCCGATCTGCTGCAACACGCGCTGACCGATCATCGTTGTGTAATTGCTGCCCGAAAAGACCGCCTGCACGTCCTTGATGGTGATGCCGGCCTCGTCCAGCGCCTCCAGCGCCGCCTGCGCGCCCAGTTGCGCGGGCGTGCGATGGGGGTAGCGACCGAAATCGATCATGTGGATGCCCACAATGTAAATGTCACTCATGAAAGGGCACTCCTCAGGCCGAGACCGGTTCGAAATAATGGGCGATATAGCTGTTGCCGTCCTTGTCCTTGCGGCCCAGCGCATCGTCGAAACACACCCGCACGCGCTGGCCGGGGGCGGCATGTTCCGGTTCGAACCCGGCGGTGTGACGCAGCGTACCCTTCACCGTTGGCCCGCCGTCCAGATCGACCACGGCGGAGATGAAGGGCACCTCCACCCCCGGAAAGCCGCGCCGCACGATCACCGCCGAATGCAGCACGCCCTCTGAGGCGGGAATGAAGCTCTCCAGCACATCGGCCCGCCCGCCGCAGCGTCCGCAGGCGACCCGCTCGCTATCGGCATAGGTCGCGCCGCAGGCAGTGCATTTCTGGGCGATCAGGCTGGGCTGGCCCGCCGCATCGATGGTGATGAAGGGAAAGGCCGGACGCGGCGCATCAGTGCTGAGGCTCATAGGCTCGACTCTCGATTTGCATGTTTATGATACACATACGAACTATATGGGCAAATGCGTGCCCGTCAACAGGAATCACTTCCAGCCACGGGCAGCACGCCATTCGGCCTGCCGCTTCAGTTCCACCTTGGCGATGGTTTCGCGATGCACCTCGTCGGCGCCTTCGCCGATCCGCACGGTGCGCATATGCGCCCACATTTCCGGCAGCGGCGTGTCATAGCTGAGACCCGCGCCGCCATGGAACTGCATCGCCCGGTCCAGCACCTTCAGCGCCACATCGGGCGCCATCACCTTCAATTGCGCGATCTCGCCGCGCACCGCCTTCATGCCCTGCTCCTGCATCCGCCGCGCAGTCTGCACGATGAAGGCGCGGCAGGCGTCGATCTCGATGCGGCTGCGGGCAATGGCATCGGTCACGACCTGCCGCTCGACCAGCGGACGGCCGCCGATGATGCGCTTTTCCACCCAGCTGCACATTTCCATCATCGCCCGTTCCGCCGCGCCGATCGCGCCCATGCCGAGCTGGATGCGCCCGACGCCCAGCGTCGCTTGCATCATCAGAAAGCCTTCGCCTTCCTTGCCGATCAGGTTGCTGGCGGGAATGCGGACATTGTCGAAGATCAGGTCGCAATGGCCAAAGGGTGCGTCATCATAGCCCATCACCGTCTCGATCCGGCCGAGGCTGAGGCCCGCCGCCTCGCGCGGCACCAGCACCATCGAATGGCGCGCATGGCGCGGTGCGTTCACATCGGTCGCGCCCAACACCAGGAAGAAGCGGCATTCGTCCATCGCCCCGCCGGTCGCCCAGCTCTTGACCCCGTTCAACACATAGTCGTCACCCTCGCGCCTGATCTCGAATTTGAGGTCGGTGGGGTCGGACGAAGGCACGTTGCGCTCGGTGATGGAGATGCAGGACCGGATATCCCCCGCCACCAGAGGCTTCAGATAGCGCTCCTTGAGTTCCGCCGACGCATGGTTGTTCATGGCGGTGCTGTTGGAAATGGTGCCGGTATAGCAGTTGAAGATTTCCGGCCCGTGATTGCACCAGTTCATGATCTCGCAGATCGGCGCATAATCCATCAGCGACAGGCCGCGCCCGCCCAGCTCGACCGGCATGGGGAACAGCCACAGCCCCTTTTCCTTCGCTTCCGCCCGCAGCTGGCGCATGATCGGCGTATAGGTCCAGCGATTTTCCGCCGCCTGCAGCTGCTGATGATGCTCATGCTCTGTCGGGATCACCCGCTCCAGCATGAAGGCTTCTACCTGCCGGACCAGATCTTCATTCGCCATGGCTCGCTCTCCCAAGTGATTTTCATATTGCGCTAGCGTATCATCTGCTACATCACAATAGTGAAACCGCGTCGAGGGAATCAGCCGGACCAGTTCGTGCGTCCATCGACCGGCAAAACATGACCGATACCTGCGTATCGGCAATGGAGGATGAGGATGAGCGGCGTTTTCCTGAAGCTGGACCCCCGGAATTTCGAGACCGAAGACAGCCCCTATGGCGAAGAAATGGAGATGTTCCGCGCCACCGTGCGCGCCTATTTCGAGCGGGAGGTGGAGCCGCGCTATCGCGAATTCGAAGAATCCGGGACCGACCGCGCGATCTGGAACAAGGCGGGCGAATATGGGATCCTGGGCGCCACCATCCCCGAAGCCTATGGCGGCCCCGGCGCGAATCGCTTCTCGATCATGGTCGCGGCGGAAGAACTGGGCTATTCCCCGGCGGGTGCGACGGCCGGCTCCTTTATCGGCACGGACATCTGCACCAATTTCCTGGTCGACTATGGTACGGAGGAGCAGAAGCAGACCTATTTTCCCCGCATCATGACCGGCGACTGCGTGCAGGCCATGGGCATGACGGAGGCGGAATCGGGCTCGGACGCTTTTGCCGCGCGCACCACGGCGGTTCGCGATGGCGACGAATGGGTCATCAACGGCAGCAAGATCTACATTTCCAACGGCGCCAAGGCCGATATCGTCTATGTCCTGTGCAAGACCGCCCCGGAGTTGAAGGCCAAGGGCATGAGCATGATCATCGTGGAAAAGGGCACGCCCGGCTTCACCCAGCACCGCATGATCACGCAGGGTTACAAGGGCGGCGACACGGGCGAATTGTTCTTCGACGATGTGCGCGTGCCTGTGAGCAATCTGGTCGGCCCGGAAAATGGTGCGGCGGCGATGTTCGTACCCAATATGGCGCTCGACCGGTTGCAGATCGTCGCCCGCTCCATCGGCGCGGCGCAGCGGGCGTTCGAAATGACGCTGGAACATTGCCAGAATCGCAAGCTGTTCGGTCAGCGGCTGATCGACTTCCAGAACACCCAGTTCGTCCTTGCCCAGATGGAGACGGAAATCCGCGTCGGCCGCGCCTTCTATAATTCTCTGCTGCGCAAGGTCGTGAACAACAGCATCACCGATGCCGAAAGCTCGATGGCGAAGATCTGGTTGACGGAACTGGAATTCCGCACGCTCGACAATTGTGTGCAGCTCTGGGGCGGACAGGCGTGGATGGACGATCATCCGATCAGCCGCATGTTCACCGCCGCGCGCGTGCAGCGCATCTTCGCCGGCGCGACCGAATTGATGAAGGATGTTCTGGGCCGCCGCTACACGCGCTGATCGAGGGGAGGAAGTCTGATGAGCGCAGCCGGTTTGCTGGAAGGCCTCAAGATCGTCGATCTGGGCGTGGGTATGGCCCCCGCGCTGACGGCGAAGATGCTCGCCGAACTCGGCGCGAGCGTCACCCGGATCGAGCCGCAGGGCGGAGACCCTTTTGCGGCCATCTATCCCGCCTATGCGGTCTGGCACGGCAAGGCCGCCCGCGCCGCGCCGGACGCGCTGGAAGGGTTGTTGGCGCAGGCCGATGCCTGCCTGATCGGCGGGGAGGATCATCCCGACCTGCCCCGCCGTCGCGATGCCGCCGACCTGGTGGCGCGGCATCCGCATCTGGTCGTCCTTGACATGACGGACGGCCCTGCGGACACAGCCTATGTCGGCCCATCGACCGAATTGCTGGCGCAGGTGCGCAGCGGGCTGGTGTGGGAACAGGAACCGGACCGGCCGATCATCAACGCCTTCGAGCCCGGCACCTATGGCGCGGCCCTGTACGGGTTGGTCGGCCTCCTCGGCGCGCTGTTCGAGCGGGAGGCATCGGGGCAGGGGCAGCTCGTCACCACATCGCTCTTCGAAGGGGCGCTGCCCTGGATCGGCACCTATTGGGCGAAACTGGAAAAGCCGACCCCCATGGCCGATTTCGTCATCCCGCGCGGCGTCGCGCCGCTCATCTTCCGCACCCGCGACGATCGCTTCATCCATATGGCGATCGGCGGGGCGGGGTCAAAATATGGCTTCTATCAGGCGCTGGAGATTGATGATCCCACCGTCCTGCCCGGCGACAGCGGCATGCCCAAACCGGGCGGCAGCCGGAAGGATTTCTTCGGCGATTACGATCTGCTGGCCGCTCATGTGGCGAAGAAGGATTGCGACGATCTGCTCGCCCGCATCTGGGAACGCGGCCTGCCCGCCGAGGAGGTGCAGTTGCCCGGCGCCTGCTGGTCCGACCCGCAGGTCATCCATAACCGCATCATCGTAGCGGAAGCGGACGGCACCCGTCATGTCGGCCTGCCCTTCGCCGCCGTGCCGCTGGGCGAGGGCGCGGCCAAGCGCGCGCAAAAGGGCCGCAAGCCGCTCGAAGGGCTGAGGGTCGTCGATTGCGGCGCCTTTGTCGCAGGGCCGCTCGCGGGCGTGGCGCTGGCTGATCTGGGCGCTGACGTGGTCAAGGTCGAGGCCAAGCAGGGCGATCCCAACCGCTCGATCTTCAAATCCTTCGCCGTTGCAAACCATGCCAAGCGGGTGATCGGCGTCGACCTGAAACATGCCGATGGGCTGAAGGTGGTGCGGCAACTGTGCGCGGGCGCGGATGTGGTGATGAACAATTTCCGCCCTGGCGTCGCAAGGCGGCTGGGTGTCGATCCGCAGAGCCTCAGCCAGGTCAATCCCGCGCTGATCGCGCTGGAGGCGCCTGCCTTCGGCAATGAAGGTCCCGCCGCCGCCAAGGCCGGGTTCGACATGGTGATGCAGGCCTGGACCGGTCATGAGGTGAAGGCGGCGGGTGCGGGCAATGATCCGCGCTGGAACCGCACCAATCTGGTCGACATTGCGGGCGGCATGATCGGCGCGGTCGCGGTGATGGCGGCGCTGCTCCACCGTGAGCGCACCGGGCGCAGCGTCTCGCTGGAATCGCCGCTGTGCAATGCGGGCATCTATACGCTGTCCGAACTGATCCAGCGCCCCGATGGCAGCTTTGCCGGCATCCCGGCGCTGAGCGCGAGCCTTAGCGGTTATACTCCGCTCGAATGCCTGTATGAAGCGGCGGACGGCTGGGTCGCCATCGTCGCACGGGGGGAGCGGGCCGTCGCCGGCCTGCGCAACGCCCTCGACCTGCCCGAGCTGGAGGAAGGGCTGATCGCCGCCCGTGTCGGCCGGCTGGACCATGCTCAGCTCAAGGTCGCGCTCGAACCCCATGGTGTCTGGGTGGAGGCCTGCCGCGACGGCAAGGAACAGCAGATATTAACTGACCCGGACCTGATCGCTCGCGGCACCATCCGCGCGACACAGCATGCCGCCTTCGGCCAGATCAACGAGATCGGCACCGCTTTCTCCCTATCGCGTTCGGCTCTGGGCAATGACCTGCCCGCGCCGATGCCGGGGGCGCATACGCGGGAAATGCTGGCCGCGCTTGGCTATGCGGAGGAGTCGATCGAGAGCCTCTACACAGAGCAGGCCGTGGCGTGACAGGATAAGAAAAGGGAAGGGATGAAGATGAACGTGCAGGACTATGTGGATGTCGACCTGACCAACGCCCCGCGTGAGCGCGGCAAGGCGATGATCGACGATCTCGACCATATTCGCGACCAGACGCCGGTCTTCTGGAGCGAGCAGTCGCGATGCTGGTTCATCACCCGCCATGCCGATGTGGTCGATGCCTTCCAGCGGCGCATCCCGGTCACCAATGATGGGCGCATGTTCCCGGTCTTTCACCTGATCCCGCCGGAGCAATGGGACGCGCGCATTCCCACGCTCGTCAAATATTCGGACCTCTGGATCACCAGCACCGAGGGCGAGCGCCATGCCCGCCTGCGCTCGTTGCTGATGAAGGCGCTGAACCGCAAGATCGTCGAGGGCTTCCGCCCCTTTGCCCGCGCCCGTGCGGAATCGCTGGTCGACAAGATGATTGCCGAGGGCGAGCTGGAGTTCAACGAGGGCATATCGCGCGCCATGACCGGCGACGTGTTGTTCCAGCTGCTCGGCATGCCGCCCGAACTGACGCCGGAGCTGCGCAACTGGGCGACCTGGCTGATGGAAGGGGTGGGGGCGACCGTACCGACCGCCGAACGGCTGGAGAAGGCCAATTTGGCGCTCGAAAAGATGAACGAGGCGGTCGCCATCGAACTGGAAAAGCGCCGCACCGATCCGAAAGAGGATTTCCTCACCGGCCTGCTCAATGCGTCGGAGGGGGAGGACCGCCTTTCCTATGACGAGATATTGGCGCAGATGCATGTCGCGATCGTAGCGGGCCATGACACGACGATGAACACCATCACCCTGTCGGTCGAGGCTCTGGCGCGCGACCCCGAAGCCTGGGCCTGGGTCGAGGGCAATCAGGACAAGATGCTCGACATCGTGACCGAGCTTCAGCGCCATATCGCCATGGTCGGCGGCCAGCCGCGCCTCGTCTATGAGGATTTCGAGCTATATGGCCACAAGATCCGGAAGGGCGACATGATCGCCGTGCTGATCGCCACGGCCAATCGCGACCCGGCGGTGTTCCAGAATGCGGACCGGATCGACTTCACCCGCGACAATCGCGGATCGATGGTGTTCGCGCCGGGCGTGCATTTCTGCCTCGGTCATCATCTCGCCAAGATGCAGCTCACTGAATTTCTCGGCGCGCTGGTGCGCAAGGTGAAGACCATTGAGGTGCTGGACGAAGCGCTCGATTTCCTTCCGGTATGGGTCTTCCGCGGTGTGTATCAGATGAACGTTCGCGTGACGGCGCGATAACACCCTATTCCGTAAAATAAGGGAGTGCTCCTGCCTGCGCAGGAGCACGAAACCTGCAGAAACCGATCAGCACCCCCCGAAAACCGGGGGGCGCTTCTCTGTAAAAGCAGTGATCGCCTCGACGAAATCCTCCTGCATGGCGACCTTGCCCAGCATGGCGATCTCCGCGTCCAGTGCTTCGGCCAGCGTGCGCTGCTGCCCGCTCTGGAACAACGCCTTTGCCCCCTGCGCCGCCGCCGCCGGTCTGCTCGCGATCCGCCGCGCCACCTCCTCCGTGCGCGGCTCCAGCGCCTCGTCCGCCACTACCCAGTTCACCAGATTGTAGCGCTCCGCCGTCGCCGCATCGATCCGCTCGGCCATCAGCGACATCTGCATGGCGCGGGCGAGGCCGATCTTGCGCGTCAAGGCCCAGCTCTCGCCATGGTCGGGTGTATGGGCCAGATCGAGCTGCGGCAGGCTGAACTTCGCACTATCCGACGCGACCACCAGATCGGCCAGCAGAACGATCTGCAGCGCCACACCAATGGCGTGCCCGCGCACCGAGGCGATCACCGGCTGCGGCACACGCTGCATCGCCAGCGCCAGCGGCTTGGACAGGCTGCTGACCGCCTGCGTGAACCGATCATACCGGACCTGCGGATCGGGCGAGAGCCAGTCAGCGATATTGCCGATGTCGCCGCCGGCGGAGAAATGCTTGCCCTTGCCCGCGATCACCACCACCCGCGTCGCTCCATCCTCGGCCAGCGCCTCGAAAATCTCCGTCAGCCGCCGCGTCATCGCGTCATCGATGGCATTCATCCGGTCGGGCCGGTCGATCATGATCGTGCAGATGCCTTCGCCGTGCTCGATGGAAATCCGATCCATATCCCTCTCCCTTTTCGCTTGTCGGTCCCGGTCGGGCCATGTAGTGATCAAGCATATTATCATAAAGCGAACAAGATCGGAGAGGCCATGCCGTTAAATATCGATCCCGACATTTTCACTGACGGGCATGAGACGTTTCGCCGCACCGTCCGCCATTTCTTCGAGACGCAGGCCGATCCCTTCGCGGAACAATGGGATGAGGATCACGCCATCCCGCGCAGCTTCTGGTTGAAGGCGGGTGAGGCGGGAATACTCGGCATCGGCGTGCCGGAGGAATTTGGCGGCCCCGGCGGCGATTTCCTCGACCGTGTCGTGATGACTGAGAACGGCGGTGCAAAATTAGACCACGGTGGCGGCGGCGAAGTGCTGCTGCGGGCGGCGTAAAAGTCGTCCACTTTGCCTTCTTTGCGCGAGCAGGGAGGGCGTGGAGATATATACCGTGGATCTTTACCTGAAGGTGCGTCTTGCTTGCGCGGGCGGCATGAGCCAGCGTGAGGCGGCGAAGCATTTCAACGTATCGCGCGACACGGTCCGCAAGATGCTGTCGTATTCGGAGCCCCCCGGTTACCGCCGGACGGCGGCGGTGCGGCGGCCCAAGCTGGAAGCGTTCGTTCCGATCATCGATGCATGGCTTGATGGTGACCGTCAGGTTCCGCGCAAGCAGCGTCATACGGCGAAGCGGGTATTTGACCGCCTTCGCGAAGAGCACGGTTTCACCGGCGGCTACACGATCATCAAGGATTACATCCGACAGCGCGAGCAGCGCAGCCGGGAGATGTTCGTGCCGCTGGCGCATGCGCCCGGCCATGCCCAGGCAGATTTTGGTGAGGCCATGGTCGAGATCGGCGGTGTTGTGCAGAAGGCGCATTTCTTCGTGCTCGATCTACCGCACAGCGACGCCTGCTACGTGCGCGCCTATCCCGCTGCCGTTGCCGAGGCATGGATGGACGGCCACGTGCACGCCTTCGCGTTTTTCGGCGCGGTGCCGCTGTCGATCGTCTACGATAACGACCGCTGCCTGGTCTCGAAGATCCTGCCCGACGGCACGAGGCAGCGCGCCCGGCTGTTCAGCGGCTTCCTGTCGCATTACCTGATCCGCGATCGTTACGGCCGTCCCGGCAGGGGGAACGACAAAGGCAGTGTTGAAGGGCTGGTCGGTTATGCTCGCCGCAACTTCATGGTGCCGATCCCCCGGTTCGCGACGTGGGAGGCGTTCAACCTGTGGCTCGAGGAGCAATGCCGCAAGCGTCAGAACGACCGGCTGCGGGGCGAGAGCGAGACGATCGGCGAGAGGCTGAAGCGCGATCTGGCGGCGATGCAGGAACTGCCGGCTGCCCCGTTCGAGGCTTGTGACCAGACCAGCGGCCAGGTCTCGTCGCAGGCGCTGGTGCGTTACCGGACCAATGATTACTCGGTGCCGGTGCGCTTCGGCCATCAGGAGGTATGGATCCGGGGCTATGTCGGCGAGGTGGTGATCGGCTGCCGGGGCGAGGTCATTGCCCGTCATGTGCGCAGCTACGAGCGCGAGGACGTGATCTTCGATCCCATCCATTACCTTCCCCTGATCGAACAGAAGATCAATGCGCTCGATCAGGCAGCGCCCCTGCAAGGCTGGCACCTGCCCGAAGCGTTTGCAACGCTGCGCCGCCTCATGGAAGCTCGTATGGGCAAGCATGGTCGGCGCGAGTATGTGCAGGTGCTGCGTCTGCTGGAGAGCTTCACGCTTGCCGATCTGCATGCGGCCGTAAAGCAGGCTCTCGATATCGGGGCGATCGGCTTTGATGCCGTGAAGCATCTCCTGCTGTGCCGGGTGGAGCGCCGACCACCCCGATTGGACATGGCGATCTATCCCTATCTGCCCAGAGCCAGGGTGGAGACGACATCGGCGCGCTCCTACATGCAGTTGCTCTCGGGCGATGCGAAGGATGCGGCATGAGCAGTCCGTCCCCCGAGCTGTTACTGGCCAGCCACCTCAAGACGCTCAAGCTACCAACCTTCCTGCGCGAGCATGACAAGCTGGCCCGGCGATGCGCGGCCGAGGGCGCAGATCACGTCCGCTACCTTGCCCGGCTTGTCGAACTGGAGCTGATCGACCGGGAACGCCGGATGGTCGAGCGCCGGATCAAGGCTGCGAAGTTCCCGGCCGCCAAGAGCCTCGACAGCTTCGACTTTGCCGCGATCCCCAAGCTCAACAAGATGCAGGTGCTGGAACTGGCACGCTGCGACTGGATCAACCGCCGCGAGAACGTCATAGCCCTTGGTCCCTCGGGAACCGGCAAGACCCATGTGGCGATCGGCCTCGGCCTTGCCGCCTGCCAGAAGGGCCTGACGGTCGGCTTCACCACCGCGTCCGCGCTGGTCAGCGCGATGATGGAGGCACGCGACGAACGCCGCCTTCTGCGCCTCCACAAGCAAATGGCCGGATACAAGCTCCTCATCATCGATGAACTGGGGTTCGTGCCGCTCTCGAAAACCGGCGCGGAACTGCTGTTCGAGCTGATCTCGCAGCGTTACGAGCGCGGCTCGACGCTGATCACCAGCAACTTGCCGTTCGACGAGTGGACCGAAACGTTCGGCTCCGAGCGCCTGACAGGCGCGCTCCTCGACCGGCTTACCCACCACGTCTCCATACTCGAGATGAACGGAGAGAGCTATCGTCTGGCCCAAAGCCAGGCGCGCAAGGCACGCTCCAACCCCTGACAGAAAAGACCATCCGTGTGTTGGCGACCCCCACTCGGGCTACGCCCTCGCGGCGCTCGCCAGCACACGGATCACCCGGCCTGATTTTGCGCCGCCCAATGGCCGACTTTTACTCCGCCGTTGACAGTGATGACGCAGGAAATGGGCTATTCCATCTCCGGCGCCAGCATCGGCCCAGCCTTCCAGCGCGACCAGATGTGCGAACAGTTGATGGACTTCGGCACGGAAGAACAGAAACGTCAATGGCTGCCGAAAATGGTACGCGGGGAATGCCTGCTCGCCTTCACCGTGACCGAGCCGGATTCGGGCAGCGACCTTGCCTCGATCCGCACGACGGCGGTGCGCGACGGCGACGATTATGTAATCAACGGCGCCAAGACCTATATTAGCGGGATCGCCGACGCCGACCTGTTCATGGTCGCGTGCAAGACTGATCCGTCGGCCGGATCGCGCGGCATTTCGATCTTCCTTGTCGAGCGTGACCTACCGGGCCTGGGCATCGGGCGCATCCTCAGGAAAATGGGCTGCCATGCCTCCAATAACGGCGAACTGCTGTTCGACAATGTGCGCGTGCCGGCGAGCAATCTGTTCGGCCCCATGAATGGCGGGTTCAAGGTGCTGGTGAAAAGCCTCAACCGTGACCGGCTGATGTGGAGCATCATTGCCCATGCCGCCGCGACCCGCGCCTTCGACCTGACCGTCGAGTTCGTCAAGAACCGCCGGGCTTTCGGCCAGACCATCTTCGACTTCCAGAATACCCAGTTCAAGTTGGCCGACATGAAGGCGGAACTCGACGTCGGCCAAGCCTATATCGACCATTGCCTGCGCACCTACGAGCGCAAGGGAGAGGTCGACATGGGCGAGGCGACCGTCGCGAAACTATGGCTGCCGGAAATGGAAGGGCGTGTACTCGACCAGTGCGTCCAGCTTCATGGCGGGGCGGGCTATATGCATGAATATCCGGTGTCCCGCCTGTTCACCGCAGGCCGCCTGCATCGCATTTTCGCGGGGACGGCGGAGATCATGCGGCTTCAGATCGGGCGGGCGCTATAGACCCGTTCTTCGTTACCTCAAGGGCATGATCCGAGAGATTGGGCCGGATCATGCCCTTCCACCTTTGCAGGCCGACTGGTCCTAGTGTGGTGGATTTGAAATGCGCTTCATTATAGCGGCCAGATGGGGAGCGTATTTCAAATCCATAAACCACACTGGAAACATATATTTGCTAGTGACCCTGACGAATCTGAAGTTCGTTTAGCGCCCGCCCAATAGTGTGACGAACTTCAGCTTCGGGTCACTAGAGGGGAGAAGGCTCCTCCGCTTCCTGTGGGTTCTCCTTGCCGGTCCGCCGTTTCCGGTAATGATCATCCATCTCGATGAGATTGCGCTTCATCCGGTGCAACACATCCTCGGCAAAGAGGATTTCTTCCGCGGTCACACAGTCCATCATGTCCCGGTTGAGGGCGGTCGACCGGCTTTGCATGCCGTCGAGCAAAGCCTGTCCCTTGGCTGTGATCGCGACCCGCTTGGCGCGGCGGTCGACCGGATCGGCCTTCCGCTCGACATAGCCGGAGGCTTCCATCCGGTCGAGCAATCCCCCCAGCGCCACCTTGCCGATATCCAATATCTGGGCCAACTCGGTCTGCATCATCTCGTGATTGGAATCGCTCAACAGGTTGGTGAGTACCCACCATTGGGACCGGGTAATGCCCAGCGGCCGCATGACCTTGTCCACAATGGTCCGGCGCAGTCGTGATACATCATGCAGCAGAAACCCAAGACGGTAACGATTGGCATCAGGGGGCGTCGGCAGATCGTCCATATTCTGTCCTTCCGCTGCCGCTGGGGCAGGGGGTCCTCCGCAATATTGCGGATATAAGACCAATACATCCGCACCAAAATAATACGCAAGCGAAATTTATGGATACGCAATATAGCGGACAAGCCTCATCGCACGGGCGATCAGCTCGCGTGCCTGCTATGTATATGAAAGTTGAAGAAAAAGGGAAACGCTCAGCCGCCGCTGTTGCGCAGTTCCGCATCCATTTCGATCAGCCGCTTCTTCATGCGGTGCATGATATCCTCGGCCAGCCGGACCTCTTCCTCGCTGATGTCGCGCAGGGTTTCGCGATTGAGGTCAGCGCCCTGCTCCTGCATCTGTTCCAGCACTTCCTCGCCCTTGCGGGTCATGACCACGCGCTTGGCGCGGCGGTCGGCCGGATCGGCCTTGCGCTCGATATAGCCCGACGCCTCCAGCCGGTCGAGCAGCCCGCCCAGCGCTACCTTGCCGATGTCCAGCACATTGGCGAGTTCGGTCTGCACCATTTCATGACTGCTGTTGCGCGACAGATTGCTGAGGACCCACCATTGCGAGCGCGTGATCCCCAGGGGTTTCAGCGCCTTGTCGATGACCGTGCGGCGCAGGCGCGACACGTCATGGATCAGGAAACCCAGGCGAAACTGGCTGGCGACCGGCGTGTCCGTATAGTCCATCGTGCGAAAAGTCCGAAAAATTACCCTCTTGGCATGAGGTTCGCCGCCTATTCTGTCAAGAAAATTGCGCGGATGCAATATATACACATGCAGATGGTATGCATACGAACTTCTATTGACCTGACCTTTCTTCGCCCATATGCCTTGGAGCATAATGAGGGAGAGAGATGTGCTGACTCCGCTGGACGAGACGCTGCACCATCAGGCGCCGCTGACCTTCGACCATGTCCATTCGACCGATCACCGATTCTATGACCGTCAGCTGATGGGCGGCTTCCGCGCCGATGGCGAGATCGCCTTTCTGGCCGGCATCACCATCTTCAAGAATATGAATGTGATGGAGGGCTTCGCCATGGTGCAGGCCCGGTCGAATCGTCAATATAATGTCCGCCTGACCCGCCAGCTCCGCCCCATGCCGGACAGCGAGGCGCGGATCGGTCCGCTGTCGCTCACCGTCATCGAAGCCTTCAAGACGCTGTGTTACGAGCTGGAGTCGGGCGACTATCCCATCTCGCTCGATATGCGTTTCGATGCGATGCTCCCGCCGCGGCTGGAACATCCTCATGTCTCGCGCGGCGACGGGCGGCTGCACACAGACTATCTGCGCTACAACCAGCTTGGCCGGGTCAGCGGCCATATCATGGTGGAGGGCGAGCGGTTCGAGGCAGGCGACTGGTTCGGCTGGCGCGACCATAGCTGGGGCGTGCGGCCCGGCGTCGGCGGCTTCGAACCGATGACCGGCACGCCCAGCGCGGGTGGCGTTGCGTCCGCCTCGCGCACCGGCGGCAAGGGGCTGTTCCTTGTCCATGCGGGTTTCCGCGCGGGGAAGCTCGGCGGCGCGGTCCAACTGATCGAGGATGGCGAGGGCAAGCGCATCTACACAGAGGGCGAAGTGCGCGAAGGGGAGGGCGATCCCATCGAAGTCACCGACATCGCGCATGACGTGATCTTCAAGCCCGGCACTCGCGTCTTCGACCGGATGGCGCTCGACCTGACGCTGGCCGACGGCCGCCATATCCCGATCGAGGCACAAGCGGTCGGCCGTCCCTGGGTCTATCGCGGTGGCGGCTTCGACGGCGGTTTCACGGACGGGCAGGGGCAGGGTGTCTGGCGTTCGCGCGATCTGGCGTTCGAAATCGACAGCTACGACATCAGCGACCCGGAAGCCGTCATCCTGCCCGATGGTAGCAGCGCCACCCCCAAGCATCGCGAGCAGCTTGCCACCTGCAAGATCGGTGGCGAATCCGGCAACGCCTATATCCCGATGTTCGTCATCGGCCCCCAGCCGCGTTTCGGCTTTTGAGGGACAGCATATGATCGACCAAACATCCCTATCCGACTATTTCGCCGCCCATATGGGCACGGGCGTCCGTGTCACCCGCTTCAAACGCACCTTCCCCGGCATCAGCCGCGAAACCTTCCTGGTCTGGACCGACGAAGGTGGGAAGGAAGGCGGCTATGTCTTTCGCACCGATGCGCTGGGTGGCCCTATCTGCCCGGTGCCGCTGGAATATGAATATCGTATCATCAAGGGCCTTTATGCGACCGCCGTGCCGGTGGCCGAGCCGCTCTGGTTCGACGCCGCGCCGGCGCTGACGGAAGGGCGCCCGGTCATGGTCCGTCGCATGGTTGACGGCAGCAACGACCTGCCCGGTCTCTATGATGAGGGCTCGGAGGCCGCCGCCCGCCGCCAGCGTGTCGCGCTCGACCATGCCGAAAAGCTGGCCACGCTCCATTCGCTCGACCTCGAAGCGACCGGCTTCACCGCCTTTGTCGACATGCCCGCCTCTGCCGCGGATTGCGCGCGTTTCGACTTCGATCGCTGGATGGGCATTTTCCGCGAGGTTCGCACAGATCCCTTCCCCCTCGTGACCGAGGCCGCCTATTGGCTGAAGGAGCATCTGCCCACCACCGCCCCGCGCATTTCGCTGTGCAAGGGCAATAATGGCATGGGCGAGGAAATCTGGAAGGACGACAAGATCGTTGCCCTGTCCGACTGGGAACTGGCCTTTGCCGGCGACCCGGCGCAGGACTGGGCTCTCTCGCAGGGCATGCTGACGCTGGGCGACGCGGAAACCACGCTGCGCCATTATGAGGACGTCGCGGGCTTTCGTATCGATCGATCCAGCCTCGATTTCTACCGCGTCTGGGAAGTGTGGAAGGCGGTGCCGACGCTCAACAATGGTCTGCGTCCCTTCCTGTCGGGCGAAAATCCGCGTGTGCCCCGGCTCAATCTCGGCTTTGGGCGGGTGAAGCTGTTCGAACAGCTGCTCGCCATGATGATTGGCAAGCCGATCGACGAAGCCGCCCATATCGTCGCGGAGTGGCGCAAAAGCCCCTACCGCCCCGAAAATGCAGCCAATTGAAGGGAGAGCGGACGCCATGATGCCGACAACCCAGCAGATGCTCGCGGCGGTGCAACTCGCCCTTCAGGAGCATGTCGCGCCGAAGATCGACGACCAATGGGCGCAAAGCGCACTGCGCAGCGTCGACGTGATCCTGAATCACCTCCAGGCGCGCGTGCCGGTCGAAGGGCCGATGCTGCATGAGGACAGTCGTGAACTGGTCGCGCTGCTCGCTTCCGCCCGCGATCGACTATCCTATGACGAGCCGGCGCTCGCCGCTTTCCTGAGCGAAGCGCCCGCCCTGCTCGACGGCTATGCCCGCGTAGACGCGCTTCAGCTGCTCAACCATAAGGGCCGCGAAGCCGTCGACGCGTTGCTGCACCATTGCCATGCCCGAAAGGGCGATGCCGCCGCGGCCGCCGTCCATGCCGATCTCCATGCCTGGCTGCTCAAACATGCCGACAGGGAAAGCGGCTTCTTCTTCCCGACCTATGTGGGGAGGCCGGTGTGAACGATCCTCTGTTGGGTGAGAAGCTGCGCAGTATCCTCGCCGCCGTCCGCGCCGACCTGAAGCCGCAGCTTCCCCAAGGCAATCCCAGCCTGCGCTGCGACCTCATTGAAATGATGCTCGCCCGCCTCGCGGTGGAGGCGGAGGAAATCGCAGGCCCAACCCCCGGCGTCGCCGCCGAAGCCGACTGGCGCAATGCCCATGAGGCGAAGATCGCCGCCATCCTCGCTGCGCCCGTCACCTCCGCCGGATCGGGCGCCGAACTGGAAATCCCCGCCGAAACCTTCACCTGCTGGTTCGCGGACAAGGACCCGTCGATTCGGATCGACAGGGTGACGACGGTTCCCGGCGGCCGGTCCAAGGGTACGATCCTGCTGGATAGCGCGGATGGCCGCCAACTGGTCATCCGCCGCGACTTCGCCGCCGCTGTAACCGGCACCTCCGTCACCGAGGAATTTCCGGTGATCAAGGCGGTCCATGGCAAGGGCCTGCGGGTCCCCGAACCGCTCTGGCTGGAGGATAGCCCGCAAGCCATTGGCGGCCGCTTCATCGTCTTTGAACGGCTCGCCGGTTCCTCGATGGGCACCCTCTTCTCGACCGACGCGACGCCCGCCTTTTGTCGCGACTTCGCCGCCGAACTGGCGAAGCTCCACAGCCTCGACATTGACGCGCTGGACCTTGCCGATAGCCTGCTCTACGGCCGCGCGGAGCATCCGGTTCGCGCCCATGTCGAAAGCTATGAGCGCCGTTATCGCAACGGCATGGCGCCCGTACCGCTGATCGACGCGGCCTTCGCCTGGCTCCATGAGCAGCTGCCCCGGATCGGCCATGAACGCCGCCTCGTCCATGGCGATGCGGGCTTGCACAACACGCTGGGGGAGGGGGACCGGCTCACCGGCCTGCTCGACTGGGAGTTCACCCATGCCGGCGACCCCGCGGAGGATCTGGCCTATTGCCGCTTCCTCGTCTCCCGCGTGCTGCCATGGGAGGAATTCATGGCCGCCTATCGCGACGCGGGTGGCCCCCCGGTCAGCGAGGTGCGCATGGCCTTCTTCACCGTCTGGCGCACACTGTTGCTCTCGGTGCTGACCGGCTTTGCGCGGCACAGCTATGACAGCGGCGTGGACCGCGACCTGCGCATCGCCTCCATCGGCTGCAACACTTTCCCCAAGCAGTTGCGCGACCTCGCCAATGATCTCGCCCCAATGATTGCGAAAACGGAGATGCAAGCATGAGCGACCCCGAACTGAGCTTCGTCATCGACGGTCCCATCGCCCGCGCGACGATCAACCGGCCGCATGCCATGAACGCGATGAAGAACGGCATGTGGGAGACTTTGGGCGACCATCTGCGCGCCATCGAATTCAACCGCGACGTGCGCGTGGTGCTGATCACCGGCGCGGGCGACAATTTCTGCGCGGGTGGCGACGTCAAGGAATTTTCGACCACGCTGGGCATGACTGATCTGGAACGCGCCAATCACTGGATGACCAGCGGCGACAAGGGCAACCAGCTTTTTACCATGATCGAGCGCATTCCCCAGCCGGTGGTGACGCGCATCCGGGGCATGGCGGCGGGCGGGGGGCTTGCCATGGTGGCGGCGGCGGACCTCGCCATCGCCTCGGACAAGAGTCGGTTCCTTGCCGCCCAGATACGGGTGGGTGTCATCCCGGACTCAGCACTCAGCTATAATCTGGTGCGCAATATCGGCCCGAAGCGCGCCAAGCAGATTGCCTATCTGGGGGATATTTTCGGGCCAGGCGAGGCGCTGGATTTCGGCCTCATCAACTGGGTCGTTTCCGATGAAGAACTGGATATCCATACTGAAAAGCTACTCGCCCGTATCGCACAACTGCCACAGGAGGCACTCGGCCGTACCAAGCGTGCCATGAACATTGCCCATCGCATTTCGGTGGTCGATCATCTGGCGCAGGAAACCATCGACATCGGCGCGGTGGTTGCCCATCCCGATTATGCGGAGCGGGTCACAGCCTTCATGGAACGCCAGCGCTAAGCCAAATCTCTAACGTGTTCCTGCCCTCGCAGGAACACGAAATCTCATAAATCCACAAAGACCTCATCCCCTTCGATCCGAATCGGGAAAGTCTTGAGCGGATCCATGCAGGGCAGGCGGCACGGCTCACCGGTCTTGATGTTGAAAGCGCCGTCATGCCAGGAACAGATGACCTGCCCGTTCTCGATATAGCCGTCTTCGGACAGGCTTGCCTCGCCATGGGTGCAGATATCGGACGTGGCGAACACTTCATCACCGATCATGTAAAGCGCCAGCGCCGGATGGTCCGCAACCTGCGCCTTGAAGATTTCCCCATCCTCCAGATCGGACAGCTGGCACGCCTTCACCAAACCCATTTGCAACGCCTCTCCAAAGATACTATTCTGCATTATGCACTAGCGAACTATACGCATCATGCTAGAAGAGTTCAACGGTAAAACCATGCACAGCCATCCCGACCAGCATCCCCGCAAATGGGCGAAATCCGACCCCGATCGGCCAGCGATCCTCTACCCCTCACTGGATGTGACGATTCGCTATGGCGAGCTGGATGCGCGCGCCAATCGCTGCGCCCATCTGCTCCGGGCGAGAGGACTCAAGCGCGGCGATCATTTCGCGATGCTGGTGGAAAATCTGCCGGTCTTTCATGAACTGGTCTGGGCCGGGCATAATGCGGGCCTCTATTACACCGCGATCAGTTGGCGTTTCCATGAGGATGAGATCGCCTTCATCATCGGCAATTGCGGTGCGCGGCTGGTCTTTTACAGCGCCCGGCAGGCAGCGCTGGTCGACCGGCTGAAACCCCGCTTCCCCGACCTTGCCTTCATCGATGTCAGCGACGGCAGCTATGCGGCGGACTTCCCCGCGACCCCCATCGCCGATGAAAGCCGCGGATCGGACATGCTCTACAGCTCCGGCTCCACCGGCCGGCCCAAGGGCATCAAGCAACATTTGCCCGACAGCGGCATAGACGGGCTGTCGAAGATGTTCGCCCTCTATGCGGACCGCTATGGCTGGGGGGAGGACACGGTCTATCTGATGCCCTGTCCGCTCTATCATAGCGGCCCGATGCGCTTTGCCATGGCAATGCAGCAGATCGGCGCGACGCTGATCGTGATGGAGGCGTTCGACGCGGAGCAGGCGCTGGATCTTGTCGCGCGCCACGGCGTCACCCATGCCCATTGGGTGCCAACGATGCTGGTGCGCCTGCTGAAACTGCCCGCGGAGGTGAAGGCGCGCTATGACCTCTCCTCGATCCGTACCATCATCCACGGCGCGGCCCCCATCGCTCCGGACGTCAAGCGCGCCGCGCTCGACTGGTTCGGTCCGATCCTGGAGGAAAGCTATGGCGGGACGGAGGGCAACGGCCTCACCATGATCAGCTCGACGGAATGGCTGGCCCATCCCGGATCGGTCGGCCGCCCCTTTCTGGGCGCGGTGCATATCCTGGACGATGAAGGCTGCGAAGTCCCGACGGGACAGGTCGGCACAGTCTGGTTCTCCGGGGGCCCCGGTTTCGCCTATCATCAGGACCCGGACCGCACGGCGGACGCCCATGATGCGGACGGGCGCAGCACGCTGGGCGACATCGGCTATGTCGATGCAGAGGGCTATCTTTATCTCACCGACCGGCGCGCCAGCATGGCGATCTCCGGCGGGGTCAATATTTTCCCGCAGGAGGCGGAAAACCGCCTGATCTCCCATCCCGCCGTGGCGGACGCCAGCGTCTTCGCCGTGCCGGACGAGGATATGGGGGAGGTGCTGCACGCCGTTATCCAGCCTTTGGACCCAGCCGCCGACACCGGCGCGCTGACGGACGACCTCCGCGCATGGTGCCGCGCCGGGCTGGCTTCGATCAAATGCCCACGCAGTTGGGAATATCGTGCCCACCTGCCGCGCCACGACACCGGGAAAATCTATGCGCGCCACCTCAAGGATGAATGGCTGGCGCGCCACGGCAAAAAAGGAGGATGACATGGCAGGAATCTGGTTCGACGACATGGTGGTGGGGCAGCGGTTCGATCATCCCATCCGCCGCACGGTGACGGAAACGGACAATGTCCTCTTCACCGCGATGACGCACAATCCCGCGCTGCTGCATCTGGACGAGGAATATATGAAAGGCACCGAATTCGGCGCCCGCATCGTCAATTCGGCCTTCACCCTGGGCCTGATGGTCGGCATTTCGGTGGGCGACACGACGCTGGGCACCGCCGTCGCCAATCTTGGCTGGGACGAGGTGCGCTTCCCCAAGCCCCTGTTCCACGGCGACACGATCAATGTGGTCACGGAAGTCATCGACCTGCGCGAGTCCAAGTCGCGCCCCGAAGCCGGGATCGTCACCTTCCTGCATCAGGCCTTCAACCAGCATGGCGACCTTGTGGCTTCCTGCAAACGCTCCGGCCTGCAAAGGCGGAGGCCCGCATGAGCCTGCCTCTTCGCTCGATGCTGTTCATCCCCGGCGACAGCGAAAAGAAGATGGCAAAGGCGCCGACATGCGGTGCCGATGCGGTCATTCTCGATCTGGAGGATTCGGTCAGCCCGGAAAACAAGCCGCTCGCGCGCAGGCTGGTTCCGGACTTCCTGCGTACCACGCCGCGAGGACAGCGGACGGTGCAATATTGGGTGCGGGTCAACCCGTTCGACACTGGCCTGACGCTGGACGATCTCGCCGCGATCATGCCCGGCGCGCCCGACGGCATCATGCAGCCCAAGACCAATGACCCGGGGGATGTGCGCCGCCTGTCCCACTATCTCGACGCGCTGGAGGCGGTGCACGGGCTGGAACGCGGATCGGTGAAAATCCTTCCCGTCGCCACCGAAACGGCCATCGCCCCCTTCACCCTCGGCCAGTTCGCCACGGCCGGTCTGGATCGGCTCGCGGGCCTCACCTGGGGCGCCGAAGACCTGTCCGCCGCGCTCGGCGCCAGCACCAATGTCGATGCCAGCGGCGAATGGGCCTTCACCTATAAAATGGCGCGCTCGCTCTGTTTGCTGGCTGCCCATGCTTCGGGCGTGCAGGCGATCGATACCCTCTACGTCGACTTTCGCAACGAGGAGGGGCTGCGCGCCTCCTGTCGCGCCGCCCGTGCCGAAGGCTTCACCGGCCGCATCGCCATCCACCCGGCCCAGGTCGCGGGGATCAACGAAGGCTTCATGCCCTCCCCGGAGGAGGTGGACCACGCCCGCCGTGTCCTCCAAGCCTTCGCCGCCCATCCGGGCGCGGGCACGGTGGGGCTGGATGGCAAGATGGTCGACATTCCCCATCGCAAACAGGCTGAACGCACCCTTGCCCAAGCGAGAGCCTTTTCGCCGTGAGCGAAAAGGCTCTCGCTTATTGCTGTCGCATTTTCCGGGCCGTTGACCGTCAACGGTCAACTTGAAAATGCTCTAATGCCTTTGGTGGCGCCTAGAGTTTGAGCGCCACCGCCGTTCGTTTCGAGCAAGGACCGAGAAACATCCAGTTTTGCCGGTTTCTCCCCTTAGCTCGAAACGAACGGCTATCCAATCCCATGCAGTCGCCGGGGAAAGCGCGTGATCCCCAGCTCCGGTCGCAGCCGCCCCTCAATCTGCGGTGGCAGCGCCCCGAACACGATGGTCCGGCTGTCCGCGACCTGCAAGATCTGCCCCATGACCGGCCCACAATTGCCCATATGCGCGAGCATTGCGTCGGGATCGCGATACACGTCCAGCGCCACGCAATTGCCGTCGGGATCGAAGAACCACTCATAACCCAAAGTCCCCGGATCACGCTCGCAGGCACGCTCATGGGATTGCCGCGCCAGTTCCCGGAACGCCTCCGCCTTGCCCGCATGCGGCCGGAACCAGGCGAGCGCGCAGACCCGCTCGTCCCCCGCTGGCGGCACGCGATGCGGCACCGGCTCATTCATCCGCCCGAAGGCCCGAGGCCCCACATAATCGACCGTGCCCAGCTTCAGCCGCATCCGCTCGCGCACCGCATCTGGCACATCGCCGGCAAAGCTGATCCGCAGATCGGCCTGCTCCATCACGCCCGACACGCGCCCATCCAGCATCTTTCCATGCAGCGCCATGGCGGGGGGATCGTCATAGACCTCGATCACATAGGCCTGCTGTCCATCCGCGCTCAGATACCACTCATAATAATGCGTCCCTGTAATGTCGGGCAAAATTGCCTCATGGCAGGCCCGCGCCGCCGTAACGAAAGCGTCCGTCCGCCCCTCATGCACCGTGATCGACACGAAGCCGTATATCTTCTCCATATTGCCCCTCCCGCTCAGACCGCCGTGCCGCCGTCGACCGGCAAGGCTACGCCGTTGATGAAACTCGCCTCATCAGAAGCCAGCCACAGCACCGCGTCGGCCACTTCATGTGGCCGTCCGGTGCGCTGCGCGGGAATGCGCGCGGTCAGCATCGCGAGCTTGTCCTGCGCCTGCGCGAAGCCCGACTCGACCAGATCGGTCATCACCAGCCCCGGACAGACCGCATTGACGCGAATCCCCCGCGCCGCATTTTCCAGCGCCACGCATTTGGTCATGCCCAGCACCGCATGCTTGCTGCCATAATAGGCGCTGCACCCCGGACTGCCGCGCAAGCCCGCCACCGACCCGCAATTGACGATGGCTCCGCCGCCGGACGCCAATATCGCGGACACCTCATATTTCATCGCCAGCCAGGTGCCCGTGACGTTGATCGCCATCACCTGCTCGAACATGGAAAGCGCCGCATCCTCGACGAACAGATTCACCGTCCCGGTAATGCCCGCATTATTATAGGCGACATGCAGCCCGCCAAAGGCCTCCACGGTCCTCACCACCATCGCCTCGACCGACTCGGCCTGGGTGATATCGGTCCGCACAAAGTCCGCCACGCCGCCCGTCGCGCGGATCGACTCGACACCCTCCAGCCCCTCCGTCTCGCGCCGCCCCGCGATCATCACCTTCGCGCCCTCGGCGGCAAAGGCCTGCGCCGTCGCCAGGCCGATTCCGGACGTGCCACCCACCACCAAAGCCACCTGCCCGGCAAAGCGATTTCGCATATTGTCTCTCCATGGTCCGTTTCCCACGACGATACGGATTGCAAAATAAGTTCGCAACATTATCATACACAGGCAATCAAATTCGGAGAGGGGCCAAATGGCAAGCGATTTCACGTCCATCATCTATGCCGAGGAAGGCGAGGTCGCGACGCTGACGCTGAACCGCCCGGACGTGCTCAATTCGATGGACGAGGTGATGACCGGCGAAATCGTCTCGGTCGTCGAACGGCTCCGCCGCCCCGGCAAGCTGCGTGCCCTCGTCATCGCCTCGACCGGGCGCTGCTTTTCCGCAGGCGGCAATTTCGACGAAATCCATCGGCTGATCGAAGATTATGACGCCCGCATGGACGCCTATGACAATGGCCGCCGCGTCATCCACGGCATGGCGGAAATCGCCGTCCCCGTGGTCGTCGCGCTGCAAGGCGATGTCTATGGCCTCGGCACCTCGCTCGCTCTGTCGGCGGACATCATCATCGCCTCGCGCAATGTCCGGATCGGCGACCCGCATGTGAAGGTCGGGCTGGTCGCCGGGGACGGCGGCACGCTGGTCTGGCCCGCCGCCTTCGGCATGCTCAAGTCCAAGCGCCACCTGCTCACGGGCGATCCGATCGGCGCGGAGGAAGCCCATCGGCTGGGCGCCATCAGCGAATTGGTGGACGATCCCGAACAGGTCTTGCCCCTGGCGCGGCAACTGGCGGCCAAGGTCGCCGCGCTTCCCCCGCTCGCCGTCCAATATACCAAGCGGGCGCTCAACCATTCGATGCAGCGCGCCGCGCTCGACCATTTCGAATTCGCCATGGCGCTGGAGCAATATGCCATGACCAGCGAGGATCTGAAGGAAGCCCTCGCTGCGCTCAAGGAGAAGCGCGAAGCCCGCTTCCAGAACCGCTGATCCCATGCATCCGCGCGATCACAGCCATGACAGCCGCCCCGCCATCATCATGGCGGACAGTGGCGGGACGGTCAGCTTTGCGGAGCTGGACGCCCGCGCCAACCGCGTGTCGCACCTGCTGCGCGCACGCGGGCTGCAAGCGGGCGACCGCATCGCGCTCTGGATCGACAACAGCCCTTATTATCATGAAATTGCCTGGGGCGCCTATAATGCGGGCCTGCTCTTCGTTCCCATCAGCACCCGCCTGAAAGCGGAGGAAGCCGCTTATATCGTCCGCGACAGCGGTTCGGCCCTCCTCTTCGCCTCGCCCTCGGTCGATTGCGCGGGAATGGCAGCGATCCTTGGGGAAGAAGTCGAGATGCTGATCCTCGGCGACAGCTATGACCGTGCCGTGGCGCCGCTGCCGACGACGCCTATCCCCGACGAAACCCGTGGCAGCGCCATGGTCTATTCCGCCGGAACCACCGGCCGTCCCAAGGGCATCACCCCCCATCTGACGCCCGCCCCGATCGGGGAACCGCACCCGCTCACCACCACCCTCATCGACCTGTTCCAGCTCGACGCGAACACCATCTACCTGTCCCCCGCGCCACTCTACCACACCGCGCCGCTCAAATGGACGATGGCGGTGCAGCAGGCGGGGGGCACCGCCGTCATCATGGAAAAATTCGACGCTGCCGCAGCCCTGCGCGCGCTCGAAACCCACCGTGTCACCCATAGCCAATGGGTCGCGACCATGTTCGTGCGCATGCTGCAACTGGATGAGCAGCAGCGCCGCTTCGACAACAGCGCTCACCGCTTCGCCATCCACTCCGCCGCGCCCTGCCCGGTGCCGGTCAAGGAAGCGATGATGGATTGGTGGGGACCGATCCTGCATGAATATTATGGCGGCTCGGAATCCGTCGGCCAGACCGCCATCGGTCCGCAGGAATGGCTGCAAAGAAAAGGCTCGGTCGGCCGCGCCACGCGGGGTATCCTTCACATCGTCGACGAAGCGGGCCATGAACTCGGCCCCCACCAGACCGGCCTTGTGATGTTCGAGGGCTGTGGCGGCTTCACCTATCATAACGATCCGGAAAAGACCGGCCGCGCCTATGATGCGCGCGGCTGGGCGACCTTTGGCGACATCGGCCATGTCGATGAGGATGGCTATCTCTTCCTCACCGACCGGCGCGACTATGTCATCAATGCGGGCGGGGTGAATATCTATCCGCAGGAGGCGGAAAATCTGCTCAGCACCCATCCCGCCGTGCAGGACGTCGCCGTCTTCGGCGTCCCCAATGCCGAATATGGCGAGGAGGTGAAGGCGGTCGTCCAGCCCCGTGACCCGGCGGCGGCTGGTCCGGCGCTGGCCGGGGAACTGATCGACTGGTGCCGCGCCCGCCTCGCCACCAACAAATGCCCGCGCAGCATCGACTTTGAAGCCGACATGCCGCGCGAACCCACCGGCAAGCTGCTGAAACGCTTGTTGAAGGCACGCTACTGGCCGCAGCCTTCAGGAGAAAATCATGTCTGAGCCTGAATTGCTCACCCAAATCGATGAGGGCATTGCCCGCATCAGCTTCAACCGCCCCCATGCCCGCAACGCGCTGACGCCAGCCATGGTGCAGGCGATGATCGCCTTCCTGCGGGAGTGTGAGCGCCGCGACGATGTGCGCGTCATCCTGCTGACCGGGACGGGCGACCATTTCATGGCGGGCGGCGACGTCAAGGCCTTCGCGCAGGCCGCCGACGCTGCGCCGGAGGATCGTCGCAGCCAGTTCGAAACGCTCGCGCTCGACACGTTGCCGCTGTTCGCGCTGATGGAACGGATCGCCAAGCCCATCGTCGCCAAGGTGCGCGGCGCCTGCGCGGGGGCCAGTGTCGGCTATGTCGCCGCCGCCGATTTCGTGGCGGTGTCGGACACGGCGCTGTTCATGGTCGCCAATGCCGCCATCGGCACCAGCCCGGACGGCGCGACCAGCTGGCACCTTCCCCGCATCGTGGGCCTGCGCAAGGCGAAGCAGATGTGCCTGCTGGGCGACCGGCTGACCGCGCAGCAGGCGTTGGAATGCAGCCTCGCCAACTGGCTCCATCCCGATGCGGAACTGGACGCGGCGGTGGAAAAATTGCTCCGCCGCCTCGCCAATGCGCCGACCGTGGCGCTGGGGCAGGCCAAGCTGCTGCTCAATGCGGCGCCGGGCAATGCGCTGATCGACCAGCTGGCGCTCGAAGGACAGGCGGCGGGGCTGTGCTGCGCGACACAGGATTTCGCGGAGGGCGTTACCGCCTTTGTCGAGAAACGCGCACCGAACTTCAGGGGATATTGAGATGGCGGGGATGTTGGAGGGGATCAGGGTGCTGGACGTGACCCGCTTTGTCGCGGGCCCGGCGGCGACCGTTCTGCTGGCGGATCTCGGCGCGGATGTGATCCGCATCGAGTCCCCTGGCGGTGCTGAGGATCGCAGCACCTTGCCCTTCAAGGAGGGCTTTCATGGCGGGGTCGGCTTCACCCAGCTTGGCCGCAACAAGCGCGGCCTGTCGCTCGATCTGTCCAAAGAGCAGGGCAGGGCGGTGTTCGACCGACTGCTCACCACCGCCGACATTGTCGTCGCCAATCTGCCGCGCAGGACGGCGGCCTCGCTTGGCCTTGACTATGAGCGGATGGCGGCGATCAAGCCCGACATCATCTTCGTCCATATGACGACCTTCGGCAATGACGGACCCTATGCCGATCGGCTGGGCTTCGACGCGATCGCGCAGGTGATGAGCGGCCTCACCGCCATTTCCGGCGAACCGGGCAAGCCGATGAAGCACAACTCAGCCTGGGTCGACATGAGCACTGGCTTCCTCGCCGCCTTCGGCGCCATGGCCGCGCTGCATCACCGCAACCGCACGGGGGAAGGGCAGAAGGTCGAAACCAACCTGCTGCAAACCGCGATGACGGTCGGCAATTATTTCCTGTTCGACCAATATTTCAACGCGACCAATCGCACCGGCACCGGCAACCGCGCGCAATCGGGCGGCCCGGCGGACCTGATTCAGACGAAGGATGGCTGGGTCTATATGGTTGCGCTGGGCGACCCCATGTTCCGCCGTTTCATGCGGATGATCGGGCGGGAGGATTTGCTGGACGACCCGCGCTTCGCCAATGATGATCTCCGCGCCGACAATGGCGCGGCCTTGAGCGAGATTGTGACGGCATGGGCGCGGCAATATAGCAACGCCGAAATCCTGCCCATCCTGGAAGCCAACCGCATCCCCGCCGGTCCTCTGCTGACCCCGCAGGAAGCGCTGGACGACCCCCATGTCCGCGACCAGTTCATCGTGGAGGTGCCGGTCGATGGCCTCTCCAGACCCGCACCCTATATCAAGCCGCCCGTCACCTTCAGCAAGACGCCTGGCATCATCCGCAAAGGCCCCCCACGCCCCGGCGAAGATGCCGGCAATGTGTTGAAGGAAGCCGGTTTCACCCCGGAGGAAATCACCGCCCTGCGCGATCAGAAGATCATCTGAAATCGGCTTCCTGCCGTCGTCACATTGCATCCGTTCGCTCGAAGCGAACGGATGCAATGTGACTCCACTATAGAGTCAACTATGTCGCCCAAATTCTAACGTAGGCTCTGCAACCCCGCCCGGACCTCCGCGACAAAATGCTCCGGCTGCTCGAACGCCGCGAAATGCCCGCCCTTGGCCGCGCGATTCCAATAGATGATGTCGGAAAACACCCGCTCCGCCCAGCGTCGGGGCGGCCGCCGCATCTCCCTGGGGAAGATACTGCACGCGACCGGCAGGCTGATCGGCGCATTGCCGAAAGCGCTGCGAAAACTCTCCCAATAGAGCCGTGCCGAAGCGGCTGCGCTGTCGGTCAGCCAGTAGAGCATGATGGTATCGAGCATCGCATCCCGGCTCAGCGCCTGCTCCGGCTCTCCTTCATTGTCTGTCCATGCCTGGAATTTCTCGTAAATCCATGCCGCCTGCCCGACCGGCGAGTCCGCCAATGCATAGCCCAGAGTCTGCGGCCTTGTGCTTTGCTGGGTGGAATAGCCCAGCCCACTCTGCTTGTGGGCCTCCGCGACATCCCGCGCCTCTCGCGCTTGCGCGTCGGCAAAATCTTCATCCTCCGGCGGAAAGCACACCACCATGTTGAGGTGGATGCCCACCAGCCCCGGCAGCTTCTGCGCCGCCATGGCCCGCGTGATCGCCGACCCCCAGTCGCCCCCCTGCGCGACATAGCGATCATAGCTGAGGCGCTGCATCAGCGTTCCCCAGGCCTGCGCGATCCGCTCGACGGTCCATCCGGTCGCGACCGGCTTGTCCGACAGCCCATAGCCGGGCAGCGAGGGGATCACGAGATGAAAGGCATCCTCCGCCCGCCCGCCAAAACGGGTCGGATCGGTAAGCGGTCCGATCACCGCCAGAAACTCCAGAAACGTCCCTGGCCAGCCATGGCTCAATATCATCGGCATGGCCCCTTCATGGGGCGACCGGACATGCAGGAAATGGATGCCGAGGCCGTCGATCAGCGTCCGATATTGGGGCCAGCCGTTGATCTCCGCCTCGCATCGCCGCCATTCATAGCCGCTCCGCCAATAGTCGACCAAGGATCGCATCCGGTCGAGCGGCACCCCTTGCGACCAGTCATCGACCGTCTCCTTCTCTGGCCAGCGCGTCCGTTCCAGACGCAAGGCCAGATCATCCAGCGCGGCCTGCGGCACATCGAGGGTGAAGGGCAGGATCGCTTCACCCAGCGCTGGGTCGAGTGGCGGCAGAATCATGACTCTCCTCCCAATCTTTCGAGCAGTTCGGCAAGGCGGAACAGCGCTTGCCGCCGATGCCAGCGCGCCATGCCGAAGCGCACATCGTCGAAATGCCCTTCCTCCAGATTGCGCACCGCCTTGTGAC
Source organism: Sphingobium sp. EM0848 (assembly GCF_013375555.1). Lineage (NCBI taxonomy): Bacteria > Pseudomonadati > Pseudomonadota > Alphaproteobacteria > Sphingomonadales > Sphingobiaceae > Sphingobium > Sphingobium sp. EM0848. The sequence continues at coordinate 287,800 of NZ_JABXWB010000005.1, read as the reverse complement.
CCATCACCCCCAGCCGCAGCTGCCCCCAGAGCAGATAGAAATCGATCTGCTCTTTCGGCGGCAGCCATCCCCCGGCATGTTCATAGGCCGCCAGAAAATCGGCAAAGCTGCCCATACTCCACGCCGCATACCAAAGATAGGCGAGGTCCGCCGCCGGTGTCCCGACATGCGCGAACTCCCAGTCCAGCACCGCCGACACCCGGTCGCCCTCGACCAGCATATTATTATAGTTGAAATCGTCATGCGTCAGCGCGGCCGGCCCATAGGCCCGATCCCGATGTCGGTCGATCCAGTGGAAACAAGCGTCCATGATCGGATTGCCTTCCTCCAGCGCTCGCCAGTCCGCCCAATATTCGGCAAATTGCGCATCGAAAAAAGCGTCGCCTTGTGGCTGATCCCTTCGCGGCCAGTCGTCCACCGGCACCGCATGTACCTTCGCCATGCAGGCGGCGGTATCGGCCAGCAGCGCTGGATTGGGACCGGGCGGCACATAGATGCTCCCGACCGGTGCCCCGGAAACGCGGGCAAAGACAATGAAGGGATCGCCGAGGACCCCGCCCGTCGGTTCAAGGGCAAAGGGCTGCGGAATCCGCGCCCCATTGTCCCAGAGCAGCCGCAACGGCCCCCACTCATCGACAACGGTGGTGCCCAGATAATTGTTCGCGCTTCGATCGACCCGCAATGCCAGATCGGCGGGCAAAGCTCTCGCACCCTCCAGCGTGACGAGCACGGTCTTCTTCGACATGCCCCGTGACACGGTTTGCGCGGACTGCACGCGAATATCGCCTTCCCCCGACACCGCATGGTTGAGGAAATCGGCCAGCCTCTCGCGGTCCAGAACATCCTCCATGGCGGTCCGCGGCCGGAAGTCGCGCTCCGTCAGGGCAGCGGCTTCAAAGGCCTGCTGATAGGCATTTTCCTGCGCCACCGATCCGCGCGGCAGAGCGAGAGTCTCCTGCGCAATGACTTCGCCCAGCAGGACCGCGATGGAATCCTTGGCCGCCGCATCTGCATCCAGTCGTCCCACCGCGTCGCGTATCAGTCGCAATTGATTGGCCGTCGCCGTACTCATCTATATGGCCCTCCCAGGCTGGAACTGCGCCCGATCTCGACCAGCCCTTCGCCCGCTTCCCCGGTTTCTATCAGGCGGAGCGGGCAGAAATTCTCGACGATGTGGAACGCAGCCTTGCCGCCCGGCGCTTCGGACAGCAGCGGCACATGGGCATAACGCCTCGCCACGTCGCTCTCGATCGTATAGCGACTGCCGAAGATATCCTCGACTTCATGGATCAACCGGGCGCACAGCCCGTCCGCCATCTCGCCTTCGCTGCGCACCTCGATATGGCGCAGCGCACGAGGCCCTTCGGCGTCGACCACATAACCTTCCTTCGCTACCAAGCCGGGGCGATGGGTGGTGGAAATGGTCTTGATACCGAAACTGCGGCCGGGAAAATTCATCCCGCACCAGTTATGCGTGAGCCCACCGGAATCGCAGCGCATGACCCAGCTATGGTCGCGATAGCCGCTGCCGCTGATGCTCTGTTCGCTTCCATCCGCGAAGCGGACGCGGCCATGCGTGTTCAGCGCCTGCTGCTGGTGATTATAGGGCAGGTTGAGGCCCAGAGTCATCACCTCCTGAAAGGACGGGGCAGGATTGCCCGCGGTCCGGCAGGCGACATAGTCGAAAGTCGGCTGCCGCGCGGTGAAGACCAGTTCCAGATCAATCTCGCCCGTCCTCAACGCCAGGTCGAAACGCTTGTGCGGTTCCGCAAAGTGCAGCGACAGTGCGCCATCTCCGATCGTCCGCGCATATTCATAGTTCGCCGGAAAGGCCGTCATATTGGCATAGCGGATCGAGCGCCCGGCAATTTCCAGATTGGCGGTATAGCGCGCCCGGTCATGCCCCGGCTCATGATTCAAATGGATCACGGCAAAGGCGTCGCTTTCCGGCGCGATCAGGATGAAGAAATAATTCTCCTTGTAACGCAACTGGGCGAAGGCGGGGACCGGGTGAGGCAGGTCGTCATGAATGGTCGTCATGGATCATTCACCTTCGGGGAAATCGGCCAGCGGGGCGACCTGTTCGCTCCAGCCAAGGTCAGCGATCTTGGCCTCCAGTGACTTCACGATGGTCGGCCAGGCCTGCCCGCCCAGCACCAGACGCAGGGGCGGCGTATCGCCCAGCACCGTATCGACGATGATCCTCGCACCCCGCGCCGGATCGCCGCGCTGCTGGCCGTTGCTGGCGGCATAGGAGCGGCGCTGCGCCATGGTCGTCGCATAGTCGGCAATCTCGCTGGCGGGGAGGTTGATCGACCGGCCGAAGAAATCGGTGCGGAACGGTCCGGGGCAGACGATCATCGCCCGAACGCCCAATTCCGCCGCTTCCGCCGCCAGCGCTTCGGTCAGCGCTTCGAGCGCGGCCTTGCTGGCGGAATAATAGCCCGACCCGGCAAAGCCCCGTGCCCCGGCGGTAGAGGAAATGTTGACGATGAAACCGGAGCGGCGCGCCCGCATCTCCGGCAGCACAGCGCGCATCAAGGCGGCGGGACCGAACAGATTGGTATTGAATTGCCGCTGGACTGCCTCTTCATCAGCCTCCTCAATGGTGGATAAAAAGCCATAGCCCGCATTGTTGATCAGCACGTCGATTGCGCCGAAACGATCAAGCGCGGCGGTGATACTGGCTTTGATCTCCTGTGCGTTCGTGACATCAAGCTGGACGGGAAGAAGCCGTTCTACAGAGATTTCCGCGAGCATGGCGACATCTTTGGGCTGACGCGCGGCGGCGACGACCTGATCGCCGCGCGCCAATATCTCCTGGACCAGCGCGCGGCCGAAACCGGAAGAGGCGCCGGTGACAAACCAGGTTTTCATACGACCTCTCCTCCCGCCAAGGTGTAAAGGCGCGGGCTGGAACCATGTTCATGCGTGATCCGCCAGCGGCCGTCGTCACCGCGTATCCAGATCAGCGTCATGCGGAACTGCTTGGCGAAATCATCGCCACTTTTGGATTTACCGAACCAGTCGGCGCTGACCGACATCCAGGCGACATCGCCCTTTCGGAATATCCGTGGCTCTTCACGAAAGACGAAACGGATTTCGCTATATTTCTCGAGGACTTTGTACCAGCCGACCGCATATTGATCCCAGCCGATATAACCTTCCAGCGGCGGAGCGACATCATAGGCGGTGAAGGCATCGTCCATCTGGTAGAGATGCTCGACCTTCGACCGGTCGAGCGTGCCGCCGCTTCCATCATATTGGCGCCGATACTCCTCCAGCAGCGCGGCCAGCACCGCCAGTTCCGGATCGTCCTGAATGCCCTGGTTCATGCGTCCATCCAGCCGTGCATCCGGTCGAGCGCGTCCGCGAAATCCTCCATGAATTCCTGAACGACGGTGCGGGCCGACTTGGCGCTGGTGACAAGGCCGATGCCCTGACCCACGCCTTCGGTCAGCAGCGCGCGCGCCGCTTCATTGCCGCCGTCGACCGCCTTTTCCGCCAGTTGCAGCGCGCGGTTGGTCAGCAAATGCTGAAAAGGCATGGGAAGCGCGCCGGGGCTTTCCGGCCCCTCCCATGCCTCGTTCCAGGCCGACTTCAACTGGCGAGCGGTCTTGCCGGTCATTGCCCGCGAGCGCAGCGTGTCGCGCGACCGGGCCGCGAGCAGCCTTTCGCGCACCGCCGGATGCACATCGCTTTCGGCCGTGGTGAGCCAGACCGACCCGGTCCACGCCCCGGCTGCGCCCATGGTCATCGCCGCCGCCATCTGCCGCCCGGTGACGATGCCGCCGGCAGCCAGCACGGGAATATCCTGGCCGCTTTCCTCCAGCATGCGGACGACTTCGGGTACCAGCACCATGGTCGACACCTCGCCGCAATGGGCAGCGGCTTCCGTGCCTTGGGCGACCAGTACATCGACGCCTGCGTCGATCTGGCGCAGGGCATGGTCCTTGGAACCGATCAGTGCGCCCACGGGCACACCTGCCGCCTTGCATTTGTCGATCATGAACCGGGGTGGCTTGCCCAGTGCGTTGACGAACAATTTGATCGGATGGCGCAGCCCTTCGTCCACCATGCGTTCGGCGGTATCGAGGAAATGGCTGATTTCCCGGTCCTCGTCGGCGTCGACGGGGGTGTGGGTGTCGATGCCATATCGGCCGAGCAGATTATCGACGAACTGGCGGTGCCCTTCGGGAATCTGGGCTTCCAGCATGTGGGTGGTGACGGCATGCGCGTCCCGGTCGGCCATATTCTCCGGCACGGCGATGTCGAGACCATAGGGCTTGCCATCGACATGGGCGTCGATCCAGTCCAACTCGATCTTCAACTGATCCGGCGTCATCTTGCCGTTGGTCGCGCCGAACACGCCGAAGCCACCCGCGCGGCTGACAGCGGCCACCACGTCGCGGCAATGGCTGAAAGCGACCAAGGGGAATTCCACCCCGACCAGATCGCAAAAGCGGTTCTTCATCTCACTCCACTCCCCATATTTTCATGATGTCGTCGATGTCCTGGCCGGGCTGCGGCGGCGGATGCGCGATGGCGCCGGGTGTCCGGCTGAATTTCGGACCGGGCGCCGCCTGAAGCTGGCCGTCGAGAATGGTAAAGCTGCCGCGCTGCGTCAGATGCGGATCATCGGCCAGTTCGTCGCTGGCGAGAACGGGCGCGACGCAGGCTTCCCCTGTAAAGCTGCGGTCCCATTCGTCGCGCGTCCGCTGGGCGATGATGGCGGACACTTTCTGTTTGAGGCGGGGCCATGCATCCGGGTCCATCTGACGGTCGAAATCGGGATCGTGCGCCACGCCCAGCCCTTCGCGAAAGGCGCGGTAGAATTGCGGCTCTATCGCGCCGACCGAGAGGAATTTGCCGTCCTTCGTCCGATAGACATTGTAGAAATGCGAAGCCCCGTCAGAATAATGGCTGGCGCGCCGGTCGGTGAAGAGGCCGTTCGCCTTCATCGTCAGCGACCCCATCAGCTGGAGCGCGGCCCCTTCGATCATCGCGGCGTCGACCACCTGCCCCTTGCCGGAGCGTTGCGCTTCATAGACGGCCGCCAATATGCCGAAGGCAAGATACAGCCCGCCGCCGCCCATATCCCCGACGAAATTATTGGGGATGGTGGGCACGTCATCCGCCGGGCCGATGCTGTGCAGCGCACCAGAGAGGGCGATATAATTGATGTCATGTCCCGCATGATGGGCACGCGGGCCGGTCTGCCCCCAGCCGGTGATGCGGCCATAGACGATCCTGGGATTGCGGGCGAGGCAGATTTCGGGCCCGACGCCCAGCCTCTCAGCGACACCGGGACGGTTGGGTTCGATGACCGCATCGGCCTTCTCGATCAGGCGGAGGACGGCTTCGACGCCGGCGGGGTCCTTGAGATCGATCACGGCTGAAAGCCGCCCCCGATGCAGAAGGTTGCGGCGCGGATCAAGGCCATAATGGGCGGTCGATCCGTTCGGCCGGTCGATCTGCACCACCTGCGCGCCGAGGTCGGCCAGCAGCATGCCGCAAAACGGCCCCGGCCCCAGACCGGCGAATTCCACAACGCGCAGGCCTTTCAGCGGCCCCTGTCTGTCGCTCATCGAATCGCTCTCCTGTCGTTGATTTTTGTCTCGACCCAGTTAGATCGCAAGCATATAATGCTCTACATAACGATTTGTGACGAAAGAGGAGAGAAATAGGATGGCGCGTATGGGCTATGGTGAGGAGCATGACGCCTTCCGGCATACGGTGCGGAGCTTCCTGGATCGCGAGCATGAACCTCATTTGCGCCACTATGAAAGCATGGGTGGGCTGGATCACGCATTCTGGAAGAAGGCTGGCGCAGCCGGATTGCTGGGCCTGGCCCACACTGGCGAGGGCGATTTCACTTATTATGCGATCATGGCCGAGGAACTGGGCCGGACGGCGGGTAGCGCCACGACCGGCAGTTCGCTGATGTCCGATGTCGCGACCTATATCCTCGTCGGCCATGGGACCGAGGCGCAGAAGGAAAAATATCTGCCCGGCGTGCTGACCGGAGAATGGACGCAGGCCATGCCGCTGACCGAGCCGGGGGTGGGCAGCGATGCGACCGCCATCACCGCCACGGCGATCCGGGACGGCGATGATTATGTCATCAATGGCGAGAAATATTTCATCTCCAACGGTGCCAGCGCCAATCTTCTCTATGTCGTTGCCAAGACCGATCCGTCCAAGGGCGGGCGTGGCATGAGCGTGATCATCGTCGAAGCGGATACGCCCGGCGTCACCCAGGCCAAGATCCCGATGATCGGCTGGCGGCAGGGCGACACTGGCGCGCTCAATTTCGACAATGTGCGGGTGCCCGCCACCAATCTGGTCGGCGTCGAAGGCGGCGCCATGAAAATCCTGATGGACACGTTTCTGGAGGATCGCATCCAGATCGCGGCGCGCTGTCTGGGGGCAGCGTCGAAGGCGCTGGAACTGACGCTCGACTATGTGAAGCAGCGCAAGGTGTTCGACCAGCGTGTCATCGATTTCCAGAACAGCCAGTTCATGCTGGCCGATTGCCGCGCCGATATCCGCATCACCGAAACCTTGGTGGACACCGCGATGATCCGGCTGCGGAACAAGGAGTTCAGCTTTGAGGATGGCGCGATCCTGAAATTATGGGCGACGCAGATGGAGGGGCGCGTGCTGGATCGCTGCGTGCAGCTTTTCGGTGGCGCGGGGTTGATGGATGAAAATCCGATTGCCCGTATGTGGACGGCCTCGCGCATCCAGCGCATCTATGCCGGGACCGACGAATTGCAGAAAGTCGCCATAGCGCGGGGCCTGCTCGCATGAGCGGTGAGACTATTGCGGCCTTCGCGCGCCGCTATGGCGATGCCTGGGCCAATCCGGATAGTGAACTGTTCGTTGCGCTGTTCGCGCCCGACGCGACCTATCGCGATGATCAGGTGGGGCGGTTCAGTGCCGGCCATGCGGAACTGCGCGCCTTCCATAGCCATTTCGTGTCGGCCATTTCCGATATTCGCATGGACTTTCCCCGTGCCTTCGGATCGGGTTCTGATCTCTGCCTGGAATGGACATTTTCGGGGCAGCAGACCGGCATCTATCATGGCCGCCCGCCGACCGGCATCGCCTTTTCGGGCGTGGGCGTGGCGGTCATGCGCTTGACGGAGGATGGTCTGATCCGTTCAGTGGTTGATTATTATGACAGCGGCGCCGTCAGGCGGCAGCTGAGCGAGGAAAGGGCAGGGGATGACGGTCAGGGTTGAATGGCACGATGCCGTGGCGGTGATTATGCTGGACCGCCCGCAAACCAAAAATGCCATTACCGACGAGATGCGGCGGCAGCTCTGGGAAGCCTATGAGGATGCCGCGCTGGATGCTTCGGTGCGTGCGGTGGTACTGACGGGAGCGGGCGGGGACTTTTGCTCGGGCGCCGATGTCGCGAGCTTTGGCGGCGGCGGGATGCCGGGATCGCTGGGGCGGATGCATGAGCTGGGGCGGATCAACCGGGCCATCTATCATTTGAAGAAGCCGACCATCGCTGCCGTTTCGGGCGTCTGCGCGGGAATGGCCTGGGGCTTTGCCTTGAGCTGCGATTTCGTCTTTGCGTCGGAAAATACGAAATTCGTGCAGGTTTTCCGCAATGTCGCGCTGGCGCCCGATGGTGGGTCTGTGTGGTTGCTCAACCGGCTGGTGGGGCCGATGCGGACCAAGGAGCTTTGCTATAGCGGCCGCCCGGTGCGCGCCGATGAGGCGCTGCGTTTGGGGCTGGTACTGGAGGTGCTGCCGCGGGAGGAATTGCTGCCGCGTGCCTTGGCCTTTGCGCAGGATATGGCCAATGGTCCCGGCATCTCGATCGCCTTGACCAAGCGGCAGGCCGATCTGGCGGCGACCCTGTCCTTCGACCAGTTTCTGGAGGCGGAGCATGTGATGCAGCCCGTCGCCAGTCGGTCGGAGGATCATGCGGAAGGCGTCGCCGCCTTCTGCGAAAAGCGCAAGCCATCCTTCAAAAGTGCATGAGGTCGGGGCGGTCCTGCGCGACCAGTCGCCGCGCCCGGATGAACATCAGGCCTGACAGGAGGCAGGTCACCATGCCTGCCATCATCGCATAGCGCAGGCTGTCCGCACCGAAGACGGGCTTCCAGTGATCGCTGAGCGCGCCGACGAGAAAAGTCGTCAGCGCGCCGCCAATGACCGCATTGGCGCAATTGGAAATGCCCGCCGCTGTGCCGCGAGTATGCGGTGCGCTGACCGCCTGATAGGCGGCGGAAAAGCAGGGGGAATAAAGGACGCTGACGCCGGTGCCAAGGAAAGTCGCGGCCAGCGCCAGTTCCTTAGATGGCGCCAGGAAGATCATCAGATAGAGCGGAAACAGGCTGAAGGCGTTCCAGATGGAAAAGCGGATCAGCGCGTCCGTGCCCTTGTCCGCCAGCCTGTTGCCGATCCAGCCGCCGCCGATCAGCCCCAAGGCCATGCCTGCCGCCATCAGCGGCCCGAAGATCAGGCCGACTTCCCGCACGGTCATGCCATGGCTGCGGATGAAGAAGCTGCCGAGCTGATTGACGAGGCCGACATTGACGAAAGTGACGACCGATCCGGCAGCGATCAGCCAGACCAGTGGCCGGTTGCGCCAGACATCGGCAAAGGTCGAGCCGCGTCTCTCCGCCAGTCGCTGGATAGCCATGCGTTTGGGCTCCCGGCCTTTCCAGAGGATCAACAGGGCGAGGAGAAGGCCGGGCGGTCCGGCGACGAGAAAGGCGGGTCGCCAGCCATATTCCGATGTGATCCAGCCGCCGATTGTCCACGCCAGCAATATGCCTGCCATGCCCCCGGCATAGAAAATGCCCATGGCCAGCGGGCGCTTTCGCGGCGGGTAGCTGTCGCTGATCAGTGACATGGCGGCGGGGACGATGGCGGACTCGCCTGCTCCCACGGCGGCGCGGGCGAGGGCGAGTTGCGGGAAGCTCCCGGCAAAGCCGCAGCCGATGGTGAAGATGCTCCAGAGACCCAGCGATCCCGCGACCAGCCGGGATCGGTTCCATCTGTCGAGCAGCCAGCCCGACACCATGCCCAATATGCCATAGATGAGGACGAAGGCGGCCCCGGTCAGCAGGAACAGCTGCGTGTCGGACAGATGGAACTCCGCCTTCACCGGTTCCGCCACAACGGCCATCATCAGCCGGTCGACATAGGCGAGGCCGTAGGCGGTAGACAGCAGCGTCAGCATCAGCGGCCCCCCCATCGTTCGGGGCTGTATATCCGCGCGCATGATCAGCGGGCCGACCGGGTGAAGCTCTGCCCATTGATGGTCAGGCCGGAATAGCTGTTGGCGACGGCCATGGGCAGGAACTCCGCCGGGAAATTGAGCGAAGGTTGTGAGGCCGCATCGAGCCGGGCGATGGCCGCAGGGTCGAGCGACAGGTCAAGCGCGGCCAGATTATTGTCCAGTTGCGCCATGGTGCGGGCGCCGATGATCGGCGCCGCGACGCCCGGCCGGACCAGCAGCCATGCCAGTGCCACACAGGCCGGCGTCGCGCCATGGGCGTCGGCGATGGCCTTCACCAGATCGACGACTTCGAAGGCATGGTCGCTGAAATGCCGCGCCAGACTGTTCGCCCGGCCAGCGGATTCGGCTTGCCGGTTGTCACGGTCATATTTGCCGCTCAGCAGCCCGGATCGCAGTGGTGACCAGGGCGTGATGCCCAGATTCATCGCCTGTGCCATCGGCACCAGTTCGCCTTCGACCGTCCGTTCGAGCAGGGAATATTCGATTTGCAAAGCAATCAGCGGCGCCCAGCCTCTCAACCGGGCGATCGTCTGTGCTTCGGCCACTTTCCATGCGGGTGTATCGGAAAAGCCGATATAACGGACCTTGCCCGCGCGCACGAGGTCGTCAAGTGCGGCCATGGTTTCCTCGATCGGGGTGAAGGGGTCCGCCCAATGCTGCCAATAGAGGTCGATATAGTCTGTACGCAGCCGCCGCAGGGACGCCTCGCAGGAGGCTATGATCGCCCGACGACTTGCCCCGCCGCCATTAGGGTTGCCGGGCTCCATATTGCCGCTGAACTTGGTCGCGAGAATGATTCTGTCGCGACGACCGGCATCGAGGGCGAACCAATCGCCGATGATCGTTTCGGAATTGCCGCCGGTGTAGATATTGGCGGTATCGATGAAGTTGCCACCTCGGTCGACATAGGCATCCAATATGGCGCCGGCATCCTTCGTCTCGCTGCCAAAACCCCATTCGGTGCCGAATGTCATGGCACCGAGGCAGAAAGGACTGACCTTCAGGCCAGATCGGCCCAGCGTTACATAATGGTCAAGCGGCATCGCACCTCTCCTTGTGCTTCGTGATTATTTCTTGATCCCAGGGCTTTGGTGAAAGAAGGCGAATCAGAAAGTTCCTCTTCTCGCGGTCTTCGCCTGGCCCGCTTTTGTCGGAACAGTCGTTCCATCCGGGCACGATCACCCGGCATTGGCGGAAAATCCCAATAAATATGTTTATATTCAAATATTTAAATTAGTTTTGCCTTTGCATTTGCAAAGCGTCACGAAAACGGTCATCTTATATATAGTCAGCGAGCGTACCGAACTGACAGTTATAATCAATACAGATTACCAAATCAGGAGGAGGATGGGATGAGGCGGTTCAAACCCGTGCATGCTTTGGCCATGACGACGTGCTGGGCAAGCGTCGCGCCGGCTTTTGCACAGGATCAGGCACCCCAGGCCAATGTGGGGGTGGCCGATATCATCGTGACGGCCAACCGGCGTGCGCAAAATCAGCAGGATGTTCCGATCGCGGTGAGCGCCGTGACCAGCGAAATGGCGGCAAAGCTGGGCGTCACCGATATTGCGACGCTGACCAATGTCGTGCCCGGCTTTACTTTCAATCGGCAGAGTTCGGGCGCGCAGCCCTTTATTCGCGGTGTCGGCAACCAATCGGCAACAATCGGCAACGAACCGTCCGTGGCCATGTTCGTGGACGACGTCTATATTCCGACCAGCAACGCGGCGATCTTCGAATTCAACAATATCGATTCGGTCGAAGTGCTGAAGGGACCACAGGGCACGCTGTTTGGCCGCAACGCGACGGGTGGCGTGGTCCACGTCCATACGCGTGAGCCGTCGACCAGCAAGGCATCCACCGATTTCGAACTGGGATATAGCAATTACGACACGGTGACCGCCAAGGCCTATGTCAACCTGCCGGTGACGGACAGCGTCGCGGTGAATGTCGCGGCCTACCGGGTCAATCAGGGCGAAGGCTGGGGTCACGACATCTATACCGGCGACGATATCTTCACGCGTCAGGCCTGGGGTGTCAGGGGTAAGCTTCTGTTCAATATTGGCGAGAAGACGGAACTGCTGCTGTCGGGTGGCTATAATTATCAAAAGGGCACGGCAGGCATGTCGTTCCGCACGGTCGAGGGCTTTGCCGGCCGCGCGGGCATCACGCCGGAACAGGCTGGCGCTGGTTTCTATGACGGCATGACCGGAATCGGGGACTATTATAAGGCGAAGTTCGCCATGGGGTCAGCAAAGCTGACCCATGAACTGGGCGATGTACGCTTTGTCAGCATCACGGCCTATACCGATACCAAAAACCCGAACCATTATGACATCTCGGCCTTTCGCGGCAATTTGACCGCTGACTACAGGCAAGAGGAGTGGGCCTTCACTCAGGAAGTCCAGCTCATGTCATCGGAATCGTCGAAACTGCAATGGATCGTCGGCGGATTCTATCTGAAGGATGCGGCGCTGTTCGATGGCATCTTCACCGGTCAGGGACCGGCGGCGGGAACGGCGCAAGGCGGAAGGAATCTGGGACCGGCGGTTCCGGCCGGCCGCTATTCCAGTTCTCATGCGCGGCAGCGGACCGAATCCCTGTCGGCCTTTGGGCAGGCAAGCATGGAAATCCTGCCCGCGCTGACAGCGACCCTTGGTCTGCGCTATACTTCCGACAAACGCTCCATCGAGGATAATGGCGGTGAATTCGGCATCATCGGGGGCGCCGTGCTGGCTTCTTCCGGGCCTTTCCCCGACAGCCGCCGGTTCAACAAGCTGACAGGCCGCTTTTCGCTGGACTATAAGATCAACGATGATCTGATGGTCTATGCCGCCTTCAACCGTGGTTTCAAGAGCGGCGTCTATTCGACCTCCAGCTATAATAGCAGCACGCGCGCAGTCGTGGCGGCGGTTCTGCCGGAAACGCTCGATGCCTATAGCGGTGGCTTCAAGAGCGAATGGTTCGACCGCATGGTGCGGCTCAATGTCGAGGGTTTCTATTACAAGATCAGCAATGCCCAGTTGCAGAATAACCTGACCAACCAGGCCGGCACGGAAATCCGCAATGCGGGCAAATCCCGTCTCTACGGCTTCGAAGCTGAACTGACGGTGCAGCCAACTTCCGCCCTGACGATCATGGGCAGCGTGTCGGTGGTGAACGGCAAATATACTTCCTTCCCCGGCGGGCCGACCTATTTCCCGCAGGCGCCCAATGCGCAGATTCCGATCCCTCAGGGGTGCGCGAGCAATCCGCTGATTTTCCCGGCGGGCGGGGGTGGCCCTGTCTATCCCACATCGGCCAGCGCGCCTTTGGTGGCGGTAGCGGGAGGATGTGACCTCAGCGGCAACAAGACCTTGCAGACCATTCCCTTCGCCAGCAATCTAAGCATCATCTACTCCATCCCACTCGGACAAGGCTCGGTTGATCTGTCAGGCAACTGGCTGCACACCGATCCCTATTATTTCGAGCCGGACAACAATCCCTATACCCGGCAAGGACAGGTGGATCTCATCAACAGCGCGATCACCTGGAACAGTGGCAGCGGATTGGGCGTGCGGCTGTGGGTGAACAATCTGACCGACAAGAAATATTATTCCTACATCGCCAATAGCGGCACATCCGGCGTCAAGGGATCGCCGGCGGCGCCGCGCACCTATGGCGTCACGCTGACCGGCCGTTTCTAAGGGGGACGGGCAGGGGGAGTGTTGTGGCACTTCCCCTGTTTTTTTAAAAGGAGCGCGCATGCAATTTGTCGACGTCAAACGGGACGGAGCCGTCACCACTGTCACGCTGAACCGTCCCGACGTGATGAACGCCATCAATATCGAGATGCATCATGAGTTGCAGGCTGCCTTCGATGCTTTTGCAGTCGATCCCGATCAATATGTCTGCATCGTGACCGGGGCAGGGGAGCGGGCCTTTTGCGCCGGGTCCGATCTCAAGGCGGCCGCAGAAAGTGGATTGCCGCCCGAATATCCCCACAGCGGCTATGCCGGGCTGATCGAGCGGTTCGACTGCCCCAAACCCTTCATCGCGGCGGTCAACGGTGTGGCGCTGGGCGGCGGGTTCGAGGTGGCGCTGGCCTGCGACATCATCGTTGCGTCGGACAAGGCGAGTTTCGGCTTACCGGAGCCGCTGGTCGGCGCGGTGGCGCTGGGTGGTGGGTTGCATCGCCTTGCCCGGCAAATTCCGTTGAAACAGGCCATGGCGACCATATTGGCGTCGCGTCGCGTTTCCGCCGCCGACGGTCTGCGCATGGGCTTTGTCAACGAGGTCGTGCCCGCATCGGATTTGGCCGCCGCCACCCAGTGTTGGGTGGACGATATCTTGCGCGCCTCCCCGGTGTCGGTGCGGACATCCAAGGCGGTGGTCCATCGCGGCTTGCAGGAGGACAGCGTTGAAACGGCGATGCGCCATCAGAAACATTATCCTGAATTCATCGCCTGGCGCGCGAGCGAGGACATTAAGGAAGGTCCGCGTGCCTTTGCCGAAAAGTGCAAGCCCGTCTGGACCGGACGCTGAGGCGAAGAAAGTCATTGCCAGTAATTGGTTCGCTAGATTACTAATGATTCGAATCTGAATGGAGTCTCAAACCGTGTCCGCCATCCTTGCCGATCCGATTGCCTTTCCTCGTGGACCGGCCTGGCGTAATCGCATTGCCCTTGCCCCGCTGACCAACTGGCAAAGCCATGATGACGGCACGTTGGGGCAGGATGAATATGATTTCCTGACCAAGCGGGCCGAGGGCGGCTTTGGTCTGGTGATGACCTGCGCGGCGGCAGTGCAGAAGAACGGCATTTCCTTTCCGGGCCAGCTTGCAGTCTATTCCGATGATCATGTCGAGGGGCTGGCGCGGCTGGCCGAGGGGATCAGAGCGCGAGGGGCGGTGTCGGCGGTCCAGCTGCAACATGCCGGATCGCGCAGCAATCCCGAAATCAGCGGGGAGCAGGCGGTGTCGCCCTTCGCCTATGCCAAGCGCAATGTGCGGGCGATGACCACGGCCGAGGTCGAAGCGCTGATCGAGGATTTCGTGACGGCGGCAGTGCGCTGCGAAAAAGCGGGCATCGATGGTGTGGAGCTGCATGGCGCCCATGGTTACCTGCTGTGCCAGTTCCTGAATGCTCAGGAAAATCATCGGGATGACGGCTTTGGTGGTAGCTATCAGAACCGCACGCGCATCTATCGGGAGATCATATCGGGCATTCGTGCGGTCACGGGGCCGGATTTTCAGCTGGGGGTTCGCCTCTCGCCGGAAAAATATGCCTATGCGACGGGCGAAGCGATCGCCTTTGCCGAGGAGCTTCTGGGCGGTGGGCAGATCGACTATCTCGACATGTCGCTATGGGACAGTTTCAAGCTGCCCGACGACAGCCAATATCATCCTGCACGGCTGGTTGATCTGTTCGGTCATATGCCTCGCAGCGGCGGTACGAAATTGGGTGTGGCTGGGCATATATTCTCGTCCAGCGATGCGCAGGACTGTTTGAACAGCGGCGCCGATTTCGTGTTTTTCGGTCGTGGGGCGATATTGCATCACGATATGGCGCGGCGGGCCATGGAAGAGCCGAATTTCGTGTCCAAGACCTTTCCCGTGACGCGGGCCTATCTGGCGGAGCAGGGGGTAGGGCCAGCCTTCCAGAAATATCTGGCGACTGGCTGGTCCAACTATGTTTCGGATTAGAGTGATTTCAAGTCAGGTGGAGCATCTGACGGCTCGGAAATCACCGAAAAAAAGAAAATTAGAGCATATCTTGATTCGGACTAATCGAGATATGCTCTAGCGACCCGAATCTGAAGTTCGTCACACTATTGGGCAGGCGCTGAACGAACTTCAGATTCATCAGGGTCACTAGCAACTATATGTTTCTAATGTGGTTTATGGATTTGAAATACGCTCCCCACCTGGCCGCTATAATGAGGCCTATTTCAAATCCACTACACTAGGTGAGCAGGTTGGCAGGGGGCAGGAAAGCGTCCTGATTGGTGGCCGACAGGCCGCCATCGACGACCAGCAAATGACCGCTGACCTTGCGCGCGCCAGCGCTTGCCAGAAACAGGGCAGGGCCGACCATGTCTTCGGGCTGGGTCCAGCCCTTGATCGGGGCGATATCGCCATAAAAGTCGAACAAAGCTTGGTTGTCTGGCAGGAAGTCGGTTGTCATCCGTGTGAGAACCGGTCCCGGCAAGATCGCGTTGATCCTGATACCCACCGGCCCCAGTTCGCAGGCCAGCGTCTTCACCATCTGGTTGAGCGCGGCCTTGGACGATCCATAGGCGCCGCCATAGGGCGTGCCGCCCTGCCCCCGGATGGACGACAGGATGATGATATTGCTGCCGGGCCGTTTGGTCATGCCCGGCGCCAGAGCCTTGACCAGCAGCAGCGTCGCGCCTGCATTCACCATGAAGGTCTGGCGCCACACATCCATCGGCAGGTCGATCAGGCTTGACGGTGGTGGCGAAAAGGCGGCGTTGCTGATCAATATGTCGATCAAACCTCGCTCCAGCGCCTTGGCTGCCAGCGCTTCGACGGCCTGCTGATCACCCAGATCGGTGGGGACCGCGAGCGCCTGACGGCCTGTTGCTCTCACCTCGCATGCCACCACTTCCAACTCATCGGCAGAGCGGGCGGCGAGGACCAGATCGGCCCCCTCCTCCGCAAAGGCAAGCGCGATGGCGCGGCCTATGCCACGACCGGCCCCCGTAATGAGGACGCGCTTGCCCATGAGCGCGCTCAAGGCTGCTCTCCGAAAGTCAGGATCGGCTTGATCGTCTTGCCGGAATTGGAATCCGCTACCGCCTCATTGATCCGATCGAGCGGGTAGAAGGCCGACAGCCGGTCGATCGGGAAGCGGCCTTCCAGATACCAGTCGACCAGTTGGCGAATGAGGAGCGCCGGGTCGCAATCCCCATTCACCACGCCGCGGATGACGCGCCCGCTGATCAGCGGGAGGATATTGAGCGTCACTTCCTGCTGCTTCGATGCGCCAAGCAGGACGCAGGTGCCGCGCTCCTTGAGCGCGCCGACGGCTGCCGCGATCAGTGCGGGCACGCCCGATGTGTCGACGGCCTGATCGACTCCGCCCAGCGCTTGCAGGGTTTGCGCCAGATCCTCGCGCGAGGTGTCGATCGTGTCGGTAGCACCCAGTTCGCGGGCGAGCGTGAGACGGGATTCGACGCGGTCGATGGCAACGATGCGGCCCGCGCCCAGAGCCTTTGCGGCCATGACCGCCGACATGCCGACCGCACCGGTGCCGAAGACGGCGATGCTGGTCTGCGGGCCGGGTTTCAGCACGTTGATGACCGTTCCGGCGCCGGTGGAAAGCCCGCAGCCGAGCGGGCCAAGCAGTTCCAAGGGCGCATCCTGCCGGACCTTGATGGTGTTGCGCGGGCTGGACAGGGCATAGGTGGCGAAGGAGGATTGGCCGAAAAAGGTACTGCCCAGTACCTTCCCCCCTGCGTCGTGAAGTGTCGCCGATCCATCCGGGCGGGCACCGCGAAAGTTGAGCAGCGGATAATTTTGGCAATAGGCCGGATGATGTTCCGTACAGGGCGCGCATTCGCCGCAAGTGTTGAAAGTCAGGACGACATGATCGCCGGGCCCAAAGCCGATGACATGGGCGCCGACAGCCTCGACGATGCCTGCGCCTTCATGCCCCAGAACATGGGGCAAGGGCAGCGGCATGATCTGTTCGATGATGGCGAGATCGGTATGACATATGCCCGTCGCGACCAGCCGGACCAGTATCTCATCGGGATTGGGGGCGACCAGGTCGACATCTTCGACCGTGAATGCACCATGGGGCTGGCGGGCGACGGCGGCTTTGATTTTCATGGCGGTTTACTCTCCCTAAATGGCTGGGTCTGCTGCCTCGGAAAATTGCTGGATGGCTGCGTCTGTCGTGATGACTTCGCCGATCACCGCCGCGGCATTCAGCAGGGCGGCGGCATGTTCTTCGTCGGTCAGGGCGGCGGTCGCATCGGACAGGAATCGGACACGATAGTCGCGCATGGCCGCGTCGCGGGCGGTGCTTTCGCAGCAGCAATTGCTGATGGTGCCGGCCACGAAAATATCCTCCACGCCTCTTTCGCGCAGCCAGCCATCCAGATCGATCGCGGCGTTCACGAAACAGCTGAAGCGATATTTGTCGAAGACCAGATCCTCGTTGGCAACGTCCAGGCCTTCATAAAGGCGATGGCCTGACGCCTGCGGGTGGAGATGCGCCGCGCTCTGAGAGGACAGGCTGGACTCGAAGCGTTGCCAGTCGGGCTGGCGCGCGCGGCCATGATCGACAACGCTATGGCGCGACCAGCAGATGGCGGCTCCCGCGCGCCGGGCGTTGCTCACGATTCGGTTGATGGCAGGCACGATTTCGAGCGCGTGAACATTGGGGAAGAGGGCCTGTTCACCGACAAAGGCCGATTGCATGTCGACCACGATGATCGCGGCGCGCTTGGGATTGAGCGCCGGGAAACGATTCATCAGGCCGCTGCGAGCCGATGCCCAATCCGGAATGTGGAGTGGATGCATGGCTTGGATCAACGCCGATAAGGTGTTTTGCAGGGCTGCGCTATGCCCGATGAACAGTCATAGGTCCGCGAAATCCCGCCCGAATTGCCGATCATGTGGCTCTCCTGCTTCACTCGATAGGTTTTCCATTTTATTGTAATACAGCGTATTATTATTCAGTTGACAATATGCTGCTTTTAGAGTGATTGCTACTGGAAATAAACGACTGTTGGGAGGATGCTCATGCTTAAACATGTGCTGTTGACGTCGGCTTCGCTCTGCGCCGTGATGGTTCCGCAATTCGCTTTAGCCCAAGCCAATCCGCCGGCCATTGCGGACATCATCGTGACGGCTCAGAAGCGCGCGGAAAATATGCAGGATGTGCCGATCGCGATCTCGGCGGTTCCAGCCAGCGCGCTTGCCGAGTCGGGCATCCGGTCGACTCAGGATCTGGCGCAGTCGGTCGCAGGCCTGAATGTCACGCGCACCACCGAAGCGACGGTATTTACCCTGCGCGGCATCGGGACGCAGGGCGGTTCGACCGGGCAGGATGGCGCGGTCGCGACCTTCATCGACGGCGTCTATATGCCTTCCATGGCGGGTGCCACCTTCGCGCTCAACAATATCGAACGGATCGAAGTGCTGAAGGGACCGCAGGGAACGCTCTACGGTCGCAACGCGACGGGCGGCGCGGTCAATGTTATCACCCGGACACCGCAGCAGAAATTCTCGATGGATGCGTCCATCGGCTACGGCAATCTTGAGACAATGGAAGGCAATCTTTACGCCACGGGTGGTCTGGCCAAGGGTGTCGCGGCAGACATCGCGGTCTATTATCGTAATCAGGACAAGGGGTTTGGCGAGAACCGCGTCATCGGAACGGACGTCAATAAATCGCGAGACTTCATCGTTCGTAGCAAATTGCTGTTCGAACTTGGTCCAGATACGAGTCTGACCCTGGCGGGAGATTACGGGCATACCAAGGGATCGCTCGCTATCGCCTATCGTCCGGTGCCGACATCCCAGCTGGTGGATGGGACCGGTTACGCGCAGTTTGTTGCCAATGGGAACGGCTATTACGATTCGCAAAGCGAATTCAATCCGGTGGTGGACACCAAATCGTTCGGCGGGTCGGCAAAATTCCAGCATGGCTTTGGTGATTTCACATTCACCAATATTCTTGCCTATCGCGGTGCTAAGGGTTTCCAGCGGGTTGATGTGGATGCAACGGCTCTGAAGATTGTCGATGCGCCGCTCTATAACAAGGAAAAGCAGTGGACGGAGGAGCTTCAGCTTTCCTATGACAGCGGCCCGATCAAGGCGATCGCCGGTTTCTTCTACATGGACGCGAAGAGTCAATATGATCCCTTCCAGATCGCGGGGCTCGCCATCAGCGGAGAGACGGGGGGGCTTTCTGACCGGCTGGTGATCTATTCCGCGCAAAAGACCCGTTCCTATGCCGGTTTTGGCCAGCTTACCTGGGAATTTGCGACCGATACCAATCTGACGCTGGGTGCCCGCTATACGGTGGACAAGCGGAGGCTCCACGCGGATCAATATTTTGGCATCGGCATTCCGCTGCCGGACGCCTATTGCTCGGCCTATTGCCGTCCTGACGGCACGCTGTTCCCGCTGGGGACGATCGATCAGGCCAAGACGTTCAAGAAACCGACCTGGCGTATTGCGCTCGATCATCAATTCGGCCGCGATCTCATGGTCTATGCAAGCTATAGCCGGGGGTTCAAGAGCGGCGTCTATAATCTGACCTCTCCGGCCGACGCGCCGGCACGGCCGGAAACACTGGATGCGGGTGAACTGGGTTTCAAATCGACGCTGATGAACCGTATCCGGTTCAATGCTGCTGCCTTCTATTATAAATATCAGAATATTCAGGCATTCCAGGTCAATGGTGCCAGCACGACGCTGACCAATGCCGCTTCGGCTAAGATCTATGGCTTCGACTTTGATTTCCAGGCGGAGATTGGTGCAGGCTTCTCCCTGTCCGGCAGTGGCGCCTATTTGCATCACCGCTATGGTGATTTCCCGGTGGCGACCATTTCCTACCTCCAGCAGCCGGCCGGTGCGCCGACCTATGCAGGTTATACGCCGGGGCTGGGCAATTATGTCTATCCCAATTGCAGCAGCGCTGCGGACAGGGGGCAATTTTATTGCTCGGCCACTGGTAACAAGCTGGTCAATACGCCGGATTTCACGCTCAATCTGACGCTCAATCATCAGGTTGAACTGGCGGGCGGCACGCTCAAGAGCAACTTTAACTGGTCCTATAATAGCGGCTTCTACTGGGCCGTGGATAATCGGTTGAAGCAGCCCAAGTTCAGCCTGTTCAACGCCCAGATGATGTGGGTCGCGCCGGAGGAACGGTGGAACATCCGTGGCTGGGTCCGCAATCTCACCAACAAGAAATATCTCTTGTCGTTGAACGAAAATGGCACGGGGGATGAGGCTGTTCCTGCACCTGGACGCACCTATGGCGTATCCCTGGGCTTCCATTTTTAAGAGGTGAGACTGATGGATAGCTTTCATCTGGTGATTGACGGAAAGCTGGTCGATGGCGCGCAGACGATGCCCGTCATCAACCCCGCGACGGAGGCGTCCATCGCTCATTGTCCGCGCGCCGACGAGGTTCAGTTGAACGCGGCGGTCGCGGCGGCCAAGGCGGCTTTCCCGGCCTGGTCCGGTTTACCGATCGAGGAACGGCGCGCCGGGCTGATCAAGGTTGCTGATGAAATGGAGGCGCGGCTGGACGAGCTCAGCCGCCTGCTGACGGCGGAACAGGGCAAGCCGCTTGACAAGGCGGTGGAGGAAATCGCCGGTTCCGCCTTCATCCTGCGCGCGCTCGCCAACCTCGACCTGCCCGAACGGACGGTGCAGGAGGATGAAAAAGGCCGCTTCGTCGAGCAGCGCTATCCCCTCGGCGTGGTCGCGGCGATCACGCCCTGGAATTTCCCGATCTCGCTGCTGCTGGTGAAGGTTCCGCCGGCCCTGCTGGCGGGCAATACAGTCGTCGCCAAGCCCGCGCCGACCACGCCGCTGACTTCGCTGCGGATTGCGGAGATGTTCAACCGTCACCTACCGGCAGGCGTGTTCAACATGATCGTTGATGCCAATGATCTGGGCAGTGCGCTGACCGCTCATCCCGATGTCGCCAAGGTGTCTTTCACCGGCTCGACCGCGACGGGGAAGAAGGTGATGGCCAGCGTGTCGAGCTTGCTCAAGCGCATCACGCTGGAACTGGGCGGCAATGATGCGGCCATTGTGCTGGACGATGTCGATCCCAAGGAAGTGGCGAAAAATCTGTTCGAAGGGGCGATGGTCAATTCCGGGCAGGTCTGTCTGGCGATCAAGCGCGCCTATGTGCATGCGTCGCAATATGATGCGGTCTGCGACGAGCTGGCGGAACTGGCGCGGCTGGCCGTGGTCGACGAAGGGACGCAGCAGGGCGCGCAATATGGCCCGCTCCAGAACAAGGCGCAGTATGACAAGGTGCGCGAAATGATTGCCGAGGCCGCCGATCACGGCAGGGTCATCGGCGGTGAGACGCTGGATCGGCCCGGCTATTTCATCCGTCCGGCCATTGTGCGCGATATCGACGATGATGCCCGCATAGTGCGGGAGGAGCAGTTCGGGCCGGTGCTGCCGGTGCTGCGCTATACGGAACTGGACGACGCTATCGCCCGCGCCAACGACACGGACCAGGGGCTGGGCGGCACGGTGTGGGCCAAGGACAAGGCGCGCGCGCTGGATGTCGCCGGTCGGCTGGAAACCGGCATGGTGTGGATCAATAGCCATATGAACATCAATCCTTTCATCTCCATGGGCGGTGCCAAGCAATCGGGCATGGGGCAGGAATTGGGGCAAAGCGGGCTGGAGGAATTCACCCAGCGCCGGCTGGTCTTCGTGCCTGCCTGAGCCTTTGGAGAGCAAGATGACCTATGATGTGGTGATTGTCGGCGGCGGCCAGGGTGGGGCGAGCGCGGCGGTGCTGCTCCGGCAACTGGGCTTTGCCGGCAGCATCGCGATTATCGGCCGGGAACAGGAAGCGCCCTATGAACGGCCGCCCTTGTCCAAGGAATATATGCTGGGTCAAAAGAGCTTCGATCGGCTTTTGATCCGTCCGGTGGACTATTGGGCGGACCATCATATCGACCTGTTGCTCGGCTGCGAGGCGGTGGCGCTCGATCCGGCGGCAAGGCAGGTGAGGCTGCGCGATGGACGGTCGGTTGGTTATGGCGACCTGATCTGGGCAGCGGGGGGCGATCCCCGGCCGATGAACTGCCCCGGCAGCGACCTGCCCGGCATCCATGCTGTACGCGACCGGGCGCATATCGACGCGATCCTGTCGGAACTGCCCGATGTGGAGCGGGTCGCCATTGTTGGCGGGGGCTATATCGGGCTGGAGGCCGCGGCGGCGCTGCGGGCGATGAGCAAGCACGTGACGCTGCTCGAAGTGCTGCCACGCGTGTTGGCGCGCGTGGCGGGGCCGCAGCTTTCGGCCTTTTTCGAGCAGGAGCATCGAGCACAGGGTGTCGACCTGCGCACTGGAACGGGTGTGACCGCCTTCGAGGGCCATGGCCGGCTGGAGGGATTGCGGTTCACCGACGAAAGCCTTGTCCCAGCGCAACTGGCGATTGTCGGCATTGGCATCATCCCGGTTGTTGGTCCGCTGCTCGCGGCGGGGGCGGAGGGGCATAATGGCGTGGAAGTGGATGAGCATTGCTGCACCAGCCTGCCCCATGTCTATGCGATCGGTGATTGTGCGGCCCATGCCAATCCCTTTGCCGATGGCACGGTGATCCGAGTGGAGTCGGTCCAGAACGCCAATGATCAGGCGACATGCGCAGTGAAGGCGATCATGGGTGAGCCCCATCCTTATCGTGCCACGCCCTGGTTCTGGTCCAACCAATATGATCTGCGCCTTCAGACGGTGGGTATTTCCGCCACGCATGACCAGACGGTGCTGCGCGGCGATCCAGCGACGCGCAGCTTTTCGGTCGCCTATCTGAAGGAGGGGCGCATCATTGCCCTCGACTGCGTCAATCAGGTGAAGGATTATGTGCAGGGCCGCAAGCTGGTGGAGGCGGGCGCCCATATCGCTGCGGAAGATCTGGCCGATGTTTCACGGCAATTGAAAAGCCTGTCGCCGGCCTGACAATGCGACAGGACGCATCACCGGCTTCAAGAGGATAGGAATAGTGGCAAGAGGTAAAGTCATCATCAGCTGCGCCGTGACGGGTGCGATCCATACGCCAAGCATGTCGCCGCATCTGCCTGTCACGGCCGCGGAGATCGCCGAGTCCGCCATCGGCGCGGCCGAAGCCGGGGCGGCGATCATCCATCTGCATGCGCGCAATCCCCTGGACGGCAGGCCGGACCAGAATCCCGACCTGTTCGAACCCTTTCTGAAGGTGATCAAGCAGCGCAGCGATGCCGTGATCAACCTGACCACCGGCGGCCATCCGTCCATGACCCTGGAGGAACGGCTGCGTCCGGCGACCCGGTTCCAGCCGGAGGTCGCCTCGCTTAACATGGGGACCATGGGCTTTGGTCTGTTTCCGATGCTGAACCGGTACAAGGACTGGAAATATGACTGGGAACCGCAGGTGCTGGAAGCCTCGCGCGATCTGGTGTTCAAGAACACCTACAAGGATATAGAGGGGCTGCTGGCGTTGCTGACGCCGCTGGGTACGCGGTTCGAGTTCGAATGCTACGACACCAGCCATCTCTATAATCTGGCGCATTTCCTGGACCGGGGATTGGTGAAGGCGCCGCTGTTCGTTCAAACCTGCTTTGGCATATTGGGCGGGATCGGCAGTCATCCCGACGATGTCATGCATATGAAGCGGACCGCTGACCGGCTGTTCGGCGATCAATATGAATGGTCGGTCCTGGGCGCGGGTGCGCGCCAGATGGGCATTGTCGCCATGGCGGCGTCGATGGGCGGCAATGTGCGCGTCGGACTGGAGGACTCGCTGTGGGGTGGTCCGGGTAGGCTGGCCGAAACCAATGCCGAGCAGGTGCAGCGTGCGCGGGAGATCATCGAAGGTATGGGCCTGTCGGTGGCGACACCCGATGAGGCGCGGGAAATTCTGAAACTCAAGGGGGGCGACCGCACCGCCATTTGAGCGCGGCGGTTTCGGATGGGAATGACGTGACGAAAGCAAGAAGCGGTCCGCTGATCGGCGTGAAGATTTTGGAAATGGGCGGCGTGGGTCCCGGCCCCTTTTGCGCGATGATGCTGGCGGACATGGGGGCGACCGTGTTGCGGGTCGAACGGACCGGCGCGCCGCCCGCCATCCCGCCGATCGATCCGGCAAAGAATCTGCTCCATCGCGGGCGTGAGATCATCAGCCTCGACCTCAAGGCAGCGGACGGCATCGAAAAGCTGCTGTCTCTGGTCGATGCGGCCGATGTGCTGCTGGAAGGGTTCCGGCCGGGGGTGATGGAAAGGCTGGGGCTGGGACCGGACATCTGCCTCGCGCGTAATCCTGCGCTGGTCTATGCGCGCATGACGGGCTGGGGGCAGGATGGCCCGATGGCGCATCTTGCCGGGCACGACATCAACTATTTCGCTATGTCGGGCAGCCTGATGCTGTGCGGACGGAAAGATGAAATTCCCTCGCCCAACCTCAATCTGGTCGCCGATATGGGCGGTGGCGGCATGTTGATGGCCTACGGTATCGTTTGCGGCGTGCTGGAGGCGCGATCAAGCGGGAAAGGGCAGATCGTCGATGCCGCGATGACCGAGGGGACGGCGCTGCTGGCGGCGATGATCCATGGCTATCGCGCCATGGGACGCTGGACCGACGATCGGGGCGTCAATCTGCTCGACAGCGGGGCACCCTTCTACGACGTCTATCAGACGGCGGATGGCCAATATATGGCCGTGGGGTCGATCGAACCCAAATTCTACGCGGAACTGATCGCGGGGCTGTCGATCGATCCGTCGGCTTTTCCGGGCCAGCATGACAAGCAAGCCTGGCCCGCGATGAAGGCGCGTTTCGCGGAGGTTTTTGCGGGCAAAACCCGCGCGGAGTGGGAAGGCATCTTCGCGGACCGCGATGCCTGCGTCACGCCGGTCCTCTCTCCCGACGAGGCGGCGACGCACGCCCATTCCAGGGCTCGGGGCATGTTCGGGCATCGGGAAGGGGTTCTTCAGCCCATGCCTGCCCCCCGCTTCAGTCGCACGCCCGGAGCTATCGCCTCGCCACCACCCGCGAATGAAACGGAATGGTGTGAAATCGACAGATGCTGGTTCGGAGAGTAAATAACGCACCAGGAAGGTGAGAATTCCTGTACTTTACAGCAGTCGTCAATGTACATGATAAATCGTTATGAACCGCTGTCCCCAGTTTACTACAATCTTTTCCACAAAAACGTGGATGGATTCCGCGATGCAGGTCTATTCGATAATCCAATGTTCGCGGAAGAGAAGCTACTTCATTTTCATGGGCGGTCCCGCCGTCTGCGTTTCGTCTTTGATCGATATCCGTTCAGAGCGCGTAGTCTATCTGCACCCAGAATTTCCTCATGTTCGCGTTGTCGGTGAAGCTTGCAATGCCTTGGCGCTCATAGTCTGTTGATAGGCAGCGAAGCAGGCCCTTGGCCAGATACGTAAGCGGGGCAAACTCCCGGGCGGTCAGGCGGGAGCGGCGC
The DNA here is from genome assembly GCF_013375555.1 of Sphingobium sp. EM0848. Classification (NCBI taxonomy): domain Bacteria; kingdom Pseudomonadati; phylum Pseudomonadota; class Alphaproteobacteria; order Sphingomonadales; family Sphingobiaceae; genus Sphingobium; species Sphingobium sp. EM0848. The sequence continues at coordinate 262,349 of NZ_JABXWB010000005.1, read as the reverse complement.
TGACGAGGTCCGGCAGCCATGGAACGGATGGCGCGCCGGGAACGGCGAAGCGATCACCGAGGAATTGGTAGAAGGAGACGCCAAGCTTGGCACAGGTTTTGATCAGGCCGAGCATGATGTCGCGAGCGATCCGTCCTTGTTCGCTAACGGTGCCACCGGAAATTTTGCGCTTGGTGACAAAGCTGCGGATATCGTTTTCCGAACCGTTGGTATGCAACGGGATTTCGGGACGTGTCAGAACGCGCAGGAGATCGTTTTTCTGGCGGTAGAGGCGTGCCAATTGCCGATCGAGCATCACAAAGCCGGTTTTGCGGGCAAAGATCCGGTCAAAACGAACCCTGAGGGCACGGCCCCGTTTGGGATCCGGATGCTTTTGCCAGGCTTTGAGATCGGCGTAGAACCACCAGATCAACGTGCGGATGAGTTCGAGCGCTTCACGATCTTTCTTCGAGCGGGGATGGAGTTTGTGGACCAGCCTTTCTGCATGTACCCAGCACAACGCATGGTTGCTGCCGACGCGGAACTGACCGGCGCCATCGGAGACGATAGCTGTGTCGCCGAGCAGACCTTGTTCGCAAAGGGCGCCCCATAGCGCGCCTTCGGTCGCGACCTTGGTGGGATCGGGCGTGACGCTCAACTTGTCAAAGCCCAGCGCGCAAAGATGCGCCTGCCACGCCTCGGGGCTCTCAAAATGCTTGGCTTCGTGGGCTTCCAGCACGGCAATCGGTTCGGACGCGAGGTTCATCTCGCGCATTTTGGCTAGCGCTTCGTCGTTGACGACAAAATGGCTGATGCCCGCCTGAAGAAGATTGAGAAAATTGCGCCGCGATTTGGAAAAGCTGCTGCGAAACACCGCGAAGCGCCGATCCCCAAGATGGGTGACATACCCATTCTTGCGAGCATGCGGAGCGGAAGTGTCGTCGACATTGATCCATTGCGCCGTGGAAATCCCCGTGGCTAAAATCGCCCGATCTTCGGCAACCAGATCGTCGAGCCCACGGCTGAGCAGTCGTACGACCTGGCGTTTGGAAATGGCCAAACCCATCCCGTTCAACATCGAGCACAGCCGTTCGCTGGTGATCTGACCTTGGAAATGACCCGCCGTGATAAAGCGCCGTAGCTCGGGGCCAAAGCCTCCCAAAATGCCCGCCGGCAACTCTGCTGCGATCCGCTTACCATCAGGACCCCGCCAAATCTCGCGACGATAGCGGATGACGTCAACTTCAAGCCGAAGATCCTGCACCAAGACGTCTTCGTAACCCTTGAAACGTGAGCCATCAGGAACTGCCGCTTTCAGCGTCACATCCCGGCTGACGGTGAGCTTCGATTGCACCGCCCCACGCCTCCGCTTGCTCCGCTTCTTCCCCGGTGTCGGTGACGTCGACTTCTCCATCCCCGATGGCTTCGACTTGAAGCGGGGACGCGGCGGATCGCCCTTCAATCGCGCAATCTCGTCCCGTAATGCCTGGATCTCCAGCTTGTCAGCCGCCCTCTCGATCAGCAGATCCTGGTTCGTCGCTTCCAGACGGTCGCAACGCTCAACCAGCGCAGCAACAACCCGACGAATATCCTCCTCGCCTCTTGTACCGCCAATGTCGTTGCCCGAAGTCATCGGCAGTGTGAATCACGCCAAACCAACCTTGTCCAGTCCCCCTGCCCGGAAATTTGCCCCGCTTACGCCAGATACCGCGCATCCCTATGAAATAGCGTCGAAAACCGAAAATTGACTGGGGTCGCGATAGGTGCCTATTATAACCCCATGGAAACATCGAAATCAACGTAATTTCAATTGCGTATGGATGATCCCGTGGGGATCTGCGTCGACGCCGATCGGCACCCGCGACTCCTGCGATCCTGTCAATCGTACAACATTAATGACATATTCGGTTCAGTCCTTATTCTCCAAAGGGGCAGGCAACAACGATAGGGAGTTTTTGATGATCTTTGACTACCGGGTTGCTCGAACGGCCATTGGGCTGGCGGTCTTATGCTCGGCTGCTGTTGCCACAGCCGCGACCAAACCCGCCTCGCAACCGCGTAACATTTTCGCGCTTGCCGCCAATCATTGGGATCTGGTGGAATGGACAGGAGGGCAGGTGCCCCAGGGCAAGCGGCTCCGGCTCGATTTCGATGCCAAGAGGGGCAGCTTCTCCACCGAGACGATGTGCAACCGTGCGGGCGGCGCTTATCGGGTGAAGGGGAAGACGATCCGCTTGGGCAACGCCAAGGGGCAATTCGCCAGCACAATGATGGCTTGTCCCGAACCGGCGATGACCGTGGAGCGGGCCTATACGCAGAGCCTTGCCGCTGTTCGGACCTACAGGATCGAGGGTAACCGGCTTGTGTTGCGCACTGCCAAGGGGGAGAGCCTGACCTATCAGGCTGCGCACAAGCCCGCCGCTGATGCGCCGCGCAAGCTCATCTACGTTTCCGCCGATACGAAGCCATGCACCGGTGTTGCTCCGATGACCTGTCTCCAGGTCCGCGAGAAGGAGACCGACGCCTGGCAGCTTCATTATAGCGGGATCGTCGATTTCGATCCGCAGCCGGGCATCGAGTACCGCCTTCGGATCGTGGAGGAGAAACTAGCCAACCCACCTGCGGACGCATCCTCTATCCGTTGGACTCTGGATCAGGTGATTGAGCAGCGGGTCGTGAACCGGTAAATGGCGTGTACCTCTCGTTGCATATGGCGGCGAGAGGCGTTCGGTGCGCGCGCTTATTTGTTCACCTCTATCCTGCTCTGTGTTAGCGTTCGGCCCTGGACCAAATGCCCGTGAAAGAGCCGAAATCTGTCGATCGGCGTCGACGCAGATCCCTACGGGATCATCCATACGCAATTGGAATTACGTTGATTTCGATGTTTCCATGGTATCATAATAGATGTCTATCGCGACCCCCCGTCAATTTTCGGTTTTCGACGCTATTTCATAGGGATGTGCGGTATCTGGCTAAGGGCCTGCTTCACTGCCTATCAGCAGGCTGGAGGTTGGGGATGTCGACTCTTTGTGGTCGTTTGGCTGCCAATTTTCTGCTCTCTGCTGCGGACCGTCCCCTTTTCCTATCCGAAGGTTCCCGATTGGCCGTTTCCAGAACCACGGCGCGGCGGTAAGCGACTTAGGAAAGCAGCCACATCGGGTTGAAGAACGCCGCCGTGCCGCAGATGGTTGGGACCGTCAGGGCGTCAATATGATATTGATCGCAAGCCGTACATGCTGGCGGCTCTGCGCCGGTTCACTGATGCCCGGGAATGCTTCGCGTCGCAACCGTCGCACCAGAATGCGCAACGCCGCCCGGTCAGGCTTCTGGCGTGCACCGACGATAGCGAGCAAGGCAGGATAGTTCCATCCCGGCGCAGCCATCATCTGCCGCTCCGCTTGGCGCTGTCAGCTGATCCTTCCGGATTGCCGCTGGAGAACCACAGAAATAGTGTACCGAACAAGGCGCATAGTGCGCTCAGCCTGACAAACTCGCTGCGGGTCAGGCCGCTCAGGAACAGGATCGATAACAGGGTTAAGACGATGAGCGCCGCCCAGGCGGGATGATGCAGCCTGCTGGCAAAGGTGGACGCGAGCCAGCACAGCACGCCAGCAGCCAAGGCGCTTGCGGCCACAAGGGCGATGGACTGGACGATGATCGCGATGACAAACATCGGCAGCGTCTCCTTGTTCAGACGCTGCCGCCGCCCCAGCGCCGGCAGCATCTTCTCGAGACATTTATATCGTATTACGATATAAATGTCAAAGCGGGCGGTTTGCCATGGATTTTCCAATTGGCCGTATCCGTTCCGTTTCGCTGTTGCGACGCTTGTGCCGCGCCTTGAGCAGATCCTGCCGCGTCAAAATGCCAATCACCTTTCGACTGTCTCGCTCTACGATCGGGATGCGGCCAATGCCGGATTGGACGATCATGTCCGCGACCAGGCCGCTCGTGCTATCGGGAAAGGCGACGGGTTGCGATGCATCCGATAGACTTTCCGCCAGGGTAACGGGCCGGGCAATGCCTTCCACCTGCCAGCGCAATATGTCGCTGCGCGATACCAGCCCAAACAGGCGACCCGCCCCATCCACGACCGGATAGCTGCGGTGCCGAGCCCGCTCCTCAAAAAAGCCGATTGCCGCTTCAACCGTCATGTCGCCCGAAAGCGTATCGGGGCGCGTCGTCATCAATTCGCGCACCTGCATCAGGTCGAGCGCATCGACGCTATATTCCTGCAGGATATGCCGTCCGCGTCGCGCGATCTTCTCGGTCAGGATCGACCGGCGCATCAACAGGACGCTGACGGCATAGGCGCTCACAGAGCCGGCGACGCACAGCGGCAGGGCCTCAAAATGGCCAGTCAACTCGGCAGCGAACAGTGCCCCCGTCAACGGTGCACGCATGGCGCCGCTCATGATGCCCGCCATGCCGATCATCGCCCAGAACCCGGCATCGCCCGGCAAATAATGGCCCACCAGGCAACCGAGCGCGCCGCCCAGGATCAGGAGCGGAGCCAAGACGCCGCCCGATGTTCCCGACCCCAGCGCAATCAGCCAGACCAGCGCCTTGATCAGCAGAAGCGTTATGACCGCCCGAACCTCAAGGCTGTTTTCCAACAAGGCATGAATATTGGCATAGCCCGCCCCCAGCACATGGGGATCGATGAGGCCGCCCAGCCCCACCACCGCCGATCCCAGCGCGGGCCACCACATCCAATGGATCGGCAGGCGATGAAAGCTGTCCTCGATCCGGTACAGCGCCTTCGACAGCAGGGATGCTTCTGCGCCCAGAAGCATCCCCAGCCCGAGAGCACAGCCGAGCGGCAGGAGGCCACCGGGCGTATGCAGATCGGCCGCGAACATCGGGCCGCTTCCGATGAGCCAGGGCCGCCAGGCGAAGGATGTCAGCACCGCCAGTACGACAGGCACGAAGCTGCGCGGTTTCCATTCAAACAACAGCACTTCGATCGCAAGCAATATGGCTGCAAGCGGCGTCCCGAAAATCGCCGCCATCCCGGCCGCTGCTCCTGCAACCAGCAACGTCTTGCGCTCAGCCGCGCTGAGATGGAAGCATTGGGCGAACAGCGATCCGATCGCGCCGCCCGTCATGATGATTGGCCCTTCCGCGCCGAAGGGACCCCCGCTGCCTATGGAAATGGCGGAAGAAAGCGGTTTGAGGATGGCGACCTTCAGGGAAAGCCGGCTTTCCCCGAACAGAATTGTCTCGATCGCTTCGGGAATGCCATGGCCGCGAATCTTCTCCGACCCAAAGCGCGCCATGAGGCCGACGGCAAGGCTGCCGATCAGGGGGATGACAAGAACAGCGAAACCAGCGGCAAAGTCCGCCATGTCGACATCCTGCACCGACAGGCGCCCGCGCCAGAAGATGTTGGTGGCGAGCGCAATGAGCTTGAGCAGGACCCAGGCCCCGGCCGCTCCACCACTTCCAGCGACGAGCGCCATCGCGGCCAGCATGATCATCCGGCGATCCGCGCTGTGATCGCCAAGATGAGCCTCTTCAGTGGAAGCGGAGGCTTCCCGAATCATGCGAAATCCTTCTTTGTGGAACAGGTGCAATGCAATTATATCGTAATACGATATATATCAAGAGAAGGTGATCATGGAGGTTGATAACGCCGCCCTGAAGGACGAAGATTATGAGGCGCTGGCAGAATTCCGATTTGCACTGCGCCAGTTTCAGGCGTTCAGCGACGAACGCGCGACCGAGATGGGGCTGACGCCGCAACAGCATCAGGCCCTGCTTGCCCTGCGCGCTGCACCTGCGGAGGATGCGACGGTCGGCTTCGTGGCAAAGCGTTTGCTGCTGAAACCGCACAGCGCCACGGGCCTTGTCGATCGGCTGGAGAAATCGGGTCTGGTGACGCGTCACGCAACGGCAACGGATCGGCGTCAGGCCCGATTACAATTGACGCCAAGCGCCCTGGAATTGCTGGCCGGCCTGTCAGCAACGCACAGGGAGGAAATCAGGCGCTTGCGCCCGCTGTTGCAGAATTTGCTGGCGCGCTTTGGATGAACTCAAGCGACAATTGACCGATGCCGATTTTTCCGGCTTCAGTTTACGGCAATCCACGTCTGAGCGACCGGCTTTGGCGCTCTACCGAACAGCCGCTGCTTGCCCTGACCTAGCTGATTCGAGAATGTCGACTTGGCGGAGAACAACGCAGGAAAGCTGGCGTACCTCAAGGGGAAAAGCCTCCGCCCTTTACCCGACAAACACTGCAATTGTAGAACAGCCTTAGGCTGAACACTTAGTCCACAACAAAAAGGCCCGTCTTTTGGCCGCAGGGCTTGCTGCAAAGCCATTCGTTGCAGAGCGCGTCATTGTCGGAAGCATGGTTCTCCTCGCAGTCGATATGATGTCGCTGAATGATGGGTCTTCACTGAGCAGTTCTTCCAATAGGTAAAACGCATGCGTCAAAGTGCAACGCCACCGTGTGGAATGGGTCGGCTCCACTTCTTACGGCTATCTCGCAGACGCTGGCTCCAGCTCCATTGGGATGACCGGCGACGCACTATCGTGAGTCGATCGAATCGAAGATGTCCTTGAATCGGGCAGGTTCCGTTACGAGATCCGCAAGCGTGTAACGATCGAGCACGGCCAGAAAGGCGTCTAGGGCTTCTTTCAGAACGCCGGTCAATCGACAGGCCGGCGCAATGACGCAGTTCCCGCAATCCACCAGATCGAAACCCCCTTCGGTATGGCGCACCAGCTCGCCCAGATTGATTTCCGCCGGTTTCCTCCCGAGGCGGATTCCGCCTCCGCGTCCTCTGAGACTCTCGATATATCCGGCTCGCGCCAGGTCGTTCACGACCTTCATCAGATGGTTCTGCGAAATGTCATAGGCCTGTGCGACCTCTGCGATTGAAGACAGGCGGTCCGGTCGTGCGGCGAGATAGAGCAGCACGCGCATCGAATAGTCCGTGAAGAGCGTCAGCTTCATGACCGATTCGGCCCATTTTCAATCATGTCTGGATAATATGCATCAGCATTGCATCTTTCAAATGGATGTTATAGATGCATTTACAATACATGATTGGAGCTTGAGTCGTGAATGGCCTTTCACGTATCGACGAAAGGGGTCTGCAGAGCCTGGTGGAGGCTTTCTACGCCCGCGTTCGAGCCGATGCCGAGCTTGGCCCGATTTTCAACGATGCGGTGCTTGACTGGCCGGAGCATCTGAAGAAGTTGACCGCCTTCTGGTCGTCGGTGATGCTCGCAAGCGGGCGCTATAAGGGGCAACCCGTTGCCGCGCACCAGAGGCATATGGCGCGGATTTCGCCAGAACTTTTCGATCGCTGGCTGTTGCTCTGGAGGCAGGCGACCGATGAGATGATGGCCGCGAACGCTGCCGCAGCCCTTCAGGCCAAGGCGGCGCAGATTGCCGAAAGTTTGCAGCTCGCCATGTTCTTTCGGCTGTCCCGCGATCCAGTGCCAGACGAGGATCGGCAAGAAGGGAAAGCGCGTCATGGCTGATGTCCGACCCTATCGGTCCACGCCCGTCTTCGATCAGGATACGCTTCCTGCCGCTCTGCGCGCCCGCCATGCCACGAAGGCGGGTGTATGGGGGGTGATAAGGGTCCTGGAGGGGCGCCTTCAATTTACCTGTCTGGATCCTGCGTCGGAATCCGTCCTGACCCCCGGCAGCCCGGGTGTCGTGTTTCCCCAGCAACCGCATTTCGTGACGCCTCTCGGCCCCATGAAGATGCAGATCGACTTCTACGATCAGGCGCCCTTTCCCTGACCGGCCAATTCGCAACGCCAATTTCAGCACAGGAGGAGATATCGATGTCGCAGCCCCTCAGCGAACAGACAATTGCCCTTGTCAAAGCCACGGTGCCCGCGCTGGAGGCTCATGGTCTGGATATCGTTCATGAGATGTATTCGCGCATGTTCCAGAACCCGGATATCCGCGATCTTTTCAATCAGTCGCACCATGGCGATGCGGGTTCTCAGCCCCGCGCCCTGACCGGGGCCATTCTGGCCTATGCCAGCAATATCGACAATCTCGGCGCACTCGTTCCGGCCGTCGAACGGATCGCGCAGAAGCATGTGGGCTTGCAGATCCTGCCGGAGCACTATCCCCATGTGGCTGAAGCGTTGCTGGGCGCGATCAAGGCGGTACTCGGGGATGCGGCCACGGAGGAGATTTTGGGCGCCTGGGGCGAGGCCTACTGGTTCCTCGCCAACATCCTGATCGCGCGTGAAGAACGCGTCTATACCGAGCAGAAGGAGACGATCGGGGGCTGGAACGGATGGCGCGATTTCCGCGTGGAGGAGGTCGTCCGGGAGAGCAGTGTGATCAACTCCTTCGTGTTGCGTCCTGTCGATGGCAATCCCGTCATGGCGCACCGGCCAGGGCAATATCTGACCTTCTGGTTCGAGATTCCCGGCCATCCACCGGTCAAGCGCAACTATTCGATCTCGGCTGCTTCCAACGGCCAGACCTACCGGATTTCGGTCAAGCGCGAGCCATTGGGACTTGCCTCCGGCTGGCTCCATGATGAAGTGAGGGTCGGAACCATTCTCAAAGTGGCTGCACCTGCCGGTGAATTCTTCCTGGCCGACCATGTCGAACGGCCGGTGGTGCTGCTTTCGGGCGGTGTAGGCCTGACTCCGATGGTGGCCATGCTCGAGGCGCTGGTCGCAGGCGGGGCCGAGGCTCCCATCTACTATATCCACGGCACCCACGACCGGGAGACGCACGCGATGCGCGACCATGTCCGTGCCGTTGCTGCCGAGGGCAAGACGGTCAAGGTGACAGACTTTCACCAGACCCCGCTCGCCGATGAGGTTGAAGGCCGCGACTATGATGCGGCCGGAATCATCACCGATGAATGGTTGGTCGCCAACACGCCGGTCGCCGACGCCGACTATTACATTTGCGGTCCGCGTCCGTTCCTGCGCCACGCGGTCTCTACGCTTTCGCTGACCGGTGTTCCGTCGGCACGCATCCACTATGAGTTCTTCGGTCCTGCCGATGAATTGCTGGTGGCCTGAGTGAAAGGACGATGGACGACATCACCATAGCGCGGACCATCCACGTCATCGCGATCCTGCTCTGGATCGGGGGTGTCGCGTTCGTCACGCTCGTGGTGATGCCGTCCATTCATGGCAGCAATCCACCGGAGGAGCGGCTCAGCGCCTTCCACCGGCTGGAAGGGCGCTTCGCCATGCAGGCGCGCATCTGGATATTGCTTGCAGGAAGCAGCGGTTTCTGGATGATCTATCGAGCGCAGATGTGGGAGCGGTTCGCTGATCCGCACTATTGGTGGATGTATGCCATGCTGTGTGTCTGGCTCATCTTTGCTGTGATGCTTTTTCTGATCGAGCCGCTGTTCCTGCATCGGCGCATGAAGCGGTCCGTTCGGTCCGTTGCCGATTTCAGGCGCATGGAGTGGATGCATCGCCTGCTACTGGTCTTCGCGCTCATCACGGTAGCTGGTGCGGTGGCGGGCAGTCATGGATTGATCTGATCCCCCCTTCCATAGCTGATCTGTCGTTCGGAGCACGAGAACTCTTGGATATTCGGGCTGATGTCCGATCGGCAGGACTGCGACTCTCGCGCGGGGGCTCTTCAAAATGTTCGATCACAGGTTTTGAAGTCAGCCTGCAAAAACATTCGTTTGCGCGATGCGTAAAGGTCGGCCAACATCGCGAACCAGGCCGTCATAGTGAAGACCGCTTCGAAGGCTGTTCCTGGAGGAGAGGATGCCCATGAAGGGGCAGCGATCGAAGCCGTCAGATACACACCCACCTTCTAACCGGCACCATGTGGTGTGGACTCTCATTATGGCGGCCGCAGCCTATGGCATATACTTCCTGCATCAGCATCGCGTCGTGACGGAAGAGCAACTGATGCTGTTCATCTTCGTCCTGGTGCCGACTGCAGCCTTTCTGCTTTCGGGACATGGTCAGGACCAGTCCAATGACGAAGAGGTCGTCCGGAAGGACAGATCTGGAAGCCGATAATCTTCATCCATTGTGATCCGGGCTTCGCGGATGCCGTTCTGCAATCTCCATTTTGAGGGAGTGCATTGCGGTGGTGCAATATTATTGCAGTCAGCCATAAATATTTTGATCTATGGATTGGTGACGAGCATCATTAGGCAGGCCGATGCAAAGGGGGTCATGAGCACGATCATGCTCGATCGTGACAATGTCCATTATGTCACGGTTGCCAGAAATGACGATGACGCTCACGGGCGAAAAGAGGCCCCTGCAATTCCCTGCACTGCACATCGACCCGCAGAAGCTGCTCTTTTCGCTGAGCAGCTTTCTGGCGGCGGCGATCACTTTGGCCATTGCCTTCTCCGCCAGTCTGCCGCGACCCTGGTGGGCGCTGTTGACGGTCTATGTGACGGCGCAGCCCATGGCGGGGGCGTTCAGGCCCAAGGCTCTCTACAGGCTGGGGGGTATCGTCGCGGGCGCGGGCGTCACCATCCTGCTGGTGCCCAATCTGCAAAATTCGCCGGAATTGCTTGTCCTGTGCCTCGCCGCCTGGACCGGATTCTGTATCTATCTGGCTGTGCTGGACCGGACGCCGCGGGCCTTCCTCTTCCAGATGGCGGCGTTCAGCTCGGCAGTCATCAGCTTTCCCTATCTGGACGATCCCGGCAACATTTTCGACACGACCATCGCGCGGGTCGAGGAAATGACGGTGGCGATCCTGTGCGTCACGGCTGTTCACGCGCTGCTCCAGCCGTGGAGCGCGACACCGGTCATCCGCGCCCGCGCGCAATCCTTTCTGGGGCATGCCCGCCGCTGGACTGCCGAGGCGCTCGGCAGCCATCATAGCCGGCTGGAGAATGAGCACCGGCGGATGCTGGCGGCGGACGTAACCGAATTGGGGATGATCGCCGTTCACCTGCCCTTCGATCAGCGCTGGGCGCCAGCAACGCGGCGGCGGGTGATGGCGTTGCAGCAACATCTGGCCAATATCCTGCCGCTGGCTTCGGCGGCGGCGAACAGGCTCGATCTGCTGCGGGAAAATGCTGCGATCCCTACGGAACAGGCCTTACTGCTGGACGATATTATCGATTGGCTGGTGAGCGGGGACGCCAGCCTTCAGCAGCTTCGGCCATTGCTGCAACGGTGCGAGGCGATGGCTGTCACGGCGGAGGGGCCGGGTGACTGGACGTCCCTGCTGACGGCGAGCGCCTGCGCGCGCATCGCGGAATTTCTGGTCGAACTGGCGGCGAGCCACCGGCTTGTACAAAGGATCGGCGCGCCGGGACGGCCCGCATTAAGGGCTGAGCCCTCTTCGTTCGCGCTAGCCCGCGACCATGGTGTGGCGGCGCTGGCCGGCCTTGCCACCGCGACGGCGCTCATCATCTATTGCGCGGTCTGGATCCTGCTTGCCTGGCCGAATGGATCGGCAACGGCTGCTTTCGCGGCGCTCATCACCTGCTCCTTTGCGGCCCAGGATGATCCGGCCCCGGTGATCGGCCGTTATCTGCTCGCGACGCTCAAGACCTTTCCGCTGGCCGCCCTCTATCTCTTCGTCATCCTCCCCAGGGTCGATGGCTATGAGATGCTCATTATGACCCTCGCTCCGGCCTTGCTGTGGATGGGCTATATTCAGGCGGATCCGAAGCGGTCGCCCCAGGCGCTGCCGATGTTTTCCTGCTTCATCGTCGCCATGGGTTTCCTCGCCCGCTTTCAGGCAGATTTCGCGCTGTTCGTGAATACCGGGCTGGCGCAGCTTGGGGGCATCGTCACCACCCTGGCGGTCACGCGGCTGTTCCGGTCGGTCAATGCGCTGTGGACGGCGCGGCGCATCCTGCGCGCCAATTGGGGCGATCTGGCACAGCTGGCCGATATTCGTCGTCCGTTCCGGCCCGAACGCTGGACCGCCATGGCCATCGACCGGCTGGGACAGGTCGCCGCTCGCATGGCCGTTGCCGCGCCGGGGGATGCGCTGCATAGCGCAGATGGCCTGGCAGACCTGCGCATCGGGCGCAATATCATCCCGATCCGCCGAGCGCTGCCCCATGTACCGCATGATGCGCGCCATCGGCTCGGCACTGTATTGGCCGGGTTAGCGACCTTCTATGGCCTGCGCTGGAGGGAGGGGCATGCCAATCCTCCACCGGCAAGCCTGTTGGAACCGATTGACCGTGCGCTGCAGGCGTTGCTCGCCCTTCCGCTGGATGAGGCGCGCCGCCGCGCGCTGCGTGCGCTGGTGGGGATGCGCTGCAACCTTTTCCCGAAGGCTGGTCCTTTGACGATGGAGGGCGGGGGGTGATCGAGGAGATCCACCTGCTGGGCGTCTACATGCCCGCCGCACTCGCCTGGGGTGTATTGGCGGCGGTGTCTGTCTATCTGCTGCGCGCGCCCCTCCAACGGCTACCGATCGCCCGGTTGCTCTGGCATCCCAGCCTGTTGGAACTCGCGCTCTTCATCCTGTTCTGGTGGGGGCTGTCCGCCTTTGCCGATGCCTTTCTCTATCGATGGTTCGCTTCCTGATATGCTGCATCGCCAAAATCTCCTGCGTTCGATCGTGACGCTGCTCGTCCTGCTCGTCATTCTGGGGGGCATCTATGCATTATGGCTGCGTTATCAGGTCGAGCCAGTCACCCGCGACGGCAAGGTGCGCGCTGACATGGTGCCGGTGGCGGCGGATGTGAGTGGCCTCGTCACGGACGTGCGTGTCAGCGACAATCAGCCCGTGGAAAGGGGTGACATCCTGCTCGTGATCGACCGTCCGCGCTATCAGCTGGCACTCGAACAGGCGGTGGCAAATGTCGCCAGCCAGCAAGCGGCACTGGCCCAGGCGATCCGCGAAGACAAGCGTAATCATGCCATGGCGGAGGTAATCGCGGTGGAAGTCGTCGAACAGGGGAGGGCGCGTGTTGATCAGTTGCGGGCGGGCATCGGCCAGGCGATCGCTGCCCGCAACCTCGCTCGCTTCAATCTCGACCGCACTTTCGTTCGCGCGCCGGTCGATGGAACGGTCGCCAATATGTCGCTGCAACCTGGCGTCTACCTCACCGCAGGCAAGCCGGCGCTCGCTTTGGTCTATGGCAAGTCCATGCGGGTGGAGGGCTATTTCGAGGAAACCAAGCTGCCGGCCATTCGCGTCGGCGATCCCGCCAGCATCTATCTGATGGGTGTTGCCGACGAGGTTGAAGGCCATGTCCAGAGCATCGCCGGCGGTGTTGAGGATCGCGAGCGCGGCGGGGTCGATGGGCAGCTCGCTAATGTGAACCCGTCCTTCACCTGGGTTCGGCTGGCGCAGCGCATCCCGGTTCGGGTCACGATCGACAGGATCCCGCCGCAGGTGCGGATGATTCCCGGGCAGACGGCGACGGTGATCGTCCATCCCCGCAATGATGGACGCAGCGTCCACAGGAGCCTGCCATGGTGAGGCGGGTTTCTCCTCTCCTCCTTGCGGCCATGCTGGCGGGCTGTGCGACCGTCGGGCCGGACTATCATGTTCCCGAAGCCGCTATGGTCAACGCACCGGGCGCGCAGGGCCATTTCCTCTCCGGCACACAGGTTACCAATATGGCCCCGCTGCCTGATCATTGGTGGAAGCTCTATGACGATCCGGTGCTGGATGATCTGATCGCCAGGGCGTTGGAAGCGAACACTGATCTCCGCGTGGCGGAGGCCAATCTCCAGCGCACGCTCGCCTTGCTGGATGCCCGAGGTGCGAGCCGGGAGATTCAGGGCAGTCTGACCGCGGAAACCAGCTATGCGCAAAGATCGGCCGAAGCCGAGTTGCAGCATGTCCAGCCGCCAACCCGGCAGATATACAATGCCGGTATTGCAGTCAGCTATGACCTCGACCTGTTCGGCGGTCTCAGGCGGGGAATCGAGGCGGCGAGCGCCGATACTGAAGCCGCCATCGCGGCTCGCGATCTGGTGCGTATCAATGTCGCGGCGGAAACGGCGCGTGCCTATGCTGACCTGTGCAACAGCGGCTTTCAGCTCGATGTGCTGGGACGTTCCATCGCCCTTCAGGAAAGGGGGGTGCGTCTGACCGGGGTGTTGATCCGTTACGGTCGTGCCGCACCCTACGAGCTGGATCGCCGGAAGGGCGCGCTGGACAGCAACAAGGCGCGCCTGCCTCGCCTGGCGGCCCGCCAACGCAATGCGGTCTTTCGCCTTGCCGCCTTGCAGGGGCGGACGCCAGATCAGGCTGATATGGAGCTGCTCGGCTGCCGCCATCCGCTGGAACTGGCGGATGTCCTGCCCGTCGGTGACGGTCAGGCGCTGCTGAAACGCAGGCCCGACATTCGTATGGCAGAGCGCCGTCTGGCCGCCTCCACCGCACGCATAGGTGTCGAAACGGCGGCGCTTTATCCCGATATCCGCCTGGGGGCGTCAGCCGGATCGACCGGTGCAGCGGTCGACTTTCTTTCGCCGCTCACCAACCGCTTCGGCTTCGGCCCCCTCATAAGCTGGACACTCAATCGCCATGCCGCCCGTGCTAGGATTGCCGCTGCGCAGGCGCAGAGCAGCGCTGATCTCGCAGGTTTCGATGGCGTGGTCGTCAAGGCGTTGCGCGAGGTGGAAACGGCACTCAGCAATTATGCGGCGGGGATCGACCAGCAGCAAAGCCTCAAGCAGGCCCGGGACGAGGCCGCACGGATGGCACAGCGTACGATCCAGCTTCGCCGCGGCGGGAAGATCGCCGAGCTTCCCGCGCTGGAGGCCGAGCGCGATCTGATCGCGGCTGAGCAGGCGGTGGCCGAAAGTCGGGCGGCGATAAACGAGGATCAGATCACGCTGTTCCTCGCCCTGGGCGGCGGCTGGGCGGACATATCCGCAAAGGAGTGAAACGTCCTTGATCCAATAGAGGAACAGCTCGGTGGTTCATGAAGCGTGTCAGCGTTCGTCTATATCGCGGCTTATTGTGGCGTTGACTGCCTTCCCGTCCTCCAGATGCAACAGCACCGTCCAGACCGCGTCTGCGGGGTAATAGTCGTTTAGGACGATCCGCTCGGAATAGGTGCATCTGGCCAGCCGGGGGTCGCGGTTATCGCCCGAGCATCGTGCGCCGGCGTTCTGGAGGGTATCGAGGGCATTCCAGAACAGCGTTCCTGGTGGTACGGCGCGCACGAGAACCGCATCCGTGTTACGAATATCGGCATACCATCGATAGTCGCTCTCGAGTCTCTCGAACGTGAATGGATGGGTCGGCGTGGAGTTCGCCTGAAGTGCAGGCGATGCTGTCACAAGTAGCAGCGACATGAGCATTCGATATTTCATGGGCTATCAGCTTTTCGTTGGAATTTATGACCATTGTTGATCTGGAGCAGCCCGGAGTGAGGAGCTTTTTTCCTACTCTCGGGAACTGGCGCTTATTCATCGGATAATCGCGCCTGCAACGCTGCGATGCAGATTGCGATGGCGTCGGTCCGATGTGTTCCGGTCCACTCACCTCGCTCGCCGCAGACATGAATGTCATCTCCATGCGCCTCGATCCAGCAGCCTGCGGGAACAAGTGTCATCGCCGCAAATCTCGAGCCTGAATATCGCAGGGCGCGTGCGTGAGTTCCATCACACTGACGCCAAACGCCTACCGCAATCATCTCTACCATGAGGTTCAGGCCGCGATCGGCGGTCGTTACCTCTACGTCTCGATGAAGGGGTTCTTCACAGGACGGCAGACCGTTTGCATTCGACCATCGCCGATCGCGTACACCCATCCGTGAAGCGTGAACTCCTTCGACCCCTCCCAGGCATGACGCACGATCGGATTTGCCGACAAGGCACTGTTTTGCGTTCTGACGTCGCATTTGCAAAGATCGTTCGGGCTGATCGGCTTTGGTCCGTTTTGGCATTTGCGACCCCGGTACACCTCCCGGATCGGCGCCAGCCAATGGCCGATTGCGGTCGAACAGTGAGGCAAGATCGATAGCGTCCGGCTCAAGGTCTGGGAGCTCGCGTGCCTCGCCTTTCCCCATTCGTCCAGCCTATTTCTGCAGGTCAACGATGCGGAGGTACGGCTTGAGCGTCCTGTAGCCCTGGGGGAACTGGCGGACAGCCTCCTCCTCGGACAGCTTGGGAGAGATCACGACGGGAACTCCCGGTGACCAGTTCACGGGGGTTGCAATGCTGCGCGCATCGGTGAGTTGAAGGCTGTCGATCGCGCGCAGAATTTCCGAGAAATTGCGACCCGTGCTCGGAGGATAGGTGAGGATCAACCGGACCTTTTTTGGAAGGATCGATCACGAACACCGATCGAACCGTCACGGTGGGATCGCTTTCGGGGTGGATCATGTCATAAAGCGTCGAAACTCGCGCGTCGGGATCGGCGATCATGGGGAAATCGAGGACCGCGTCCTGCGTTTCACGAATGTCTTCCTCTGGGTCGACGGAGAGGCCGATGGGCTTGATCTGCCGCCTGTCCCATTCGGGACGAAGCCTGGCGACTTCGCCCAGCTCGGTGGTGCAGACCGGCGTGAAGTTCTTGGGATGGCTGAACAGCACGCACCAGTTCGACCCGAGCCAGTCGTGGAAGCGGATGCGACCGTGCGTGGATTCCTGCTCGAAGTCGGGGGCGATCTGTCCGAGTTGTATCGTCATGGTGCCTCCATCATTCGCGGCTAGAATGAGGCAGGTGGATCAATCAAACAAGCGAATGTTATTTATAGTTAAAGACAATAATATTGTTCTGTGAAGATCGTTTCTTGGGAGTCCGCCTGCGGTCCTGAAAGGACCTTAGCCCGATGCGGGCGTACGGTCGCACAAGACGGCAATGACACGCTCGGTCAGTGACGCGCAATGGATACCCGCGAAGGGGAAAGCACCGACCAGGCTCGCCCGCAGTTCCGGGGCAAGCGCCTCGCGCAAACGGCGTCGCGCCCGGAGCAGCCGCGTCTTTACCGTGCCAGGCGGGATATCGAGCGTTTCCGCAACTTCATCAACCGTCATCCCCTCGACCTCGCGCATGACGAAGACGAGCCGGAAATCAGGGGGCAGAGTTCCGATCGCGACCTCCAATATCCCGCGCATCTGCTTGATCGCCATCGCGGCCTCTGGCCCCTTTTCCTTCGATCCGTTCATCAGCCTGTCCCGATAGACATCGAGGTCGGTTACCGATTCCGCATCGAGCCGCGCAAGGCGGCGGCGCGCCGCCCGCGCGCGGCCCAGTGCTTCGTTGATGACGATCCGTGTAAGCCAGGTCGACAGCGACGCCTGACCGGCGAACCTGTCGATCGCGGCAAAAGCATGGAGATAACCACTCTGGACGGCGTCCTCCGCTTCGGCGCGGTTGCCCAGAATGCTCCACGCCGCGCGAAACAGGCGTTGATTGTTGCGTTCGGTCATGAGCCGGACGGCGGCAGGGTCTCGCATCCCGACACGCCGCGCCAGGTCGATGTCGGTCAGTGCCGCGATATACAATGCCGAAGCCGTCATCACCTTCCTCCTAACGCGTGCACCGCGCGAGCGGGAGCGTTTCCAGCAGTTCGCGGCGCAAGTCCGCATCCGCATCAAAATCACCGAGCCAGCATTGCGACACCATCGAAACGCCGTGCTGGTTGACGCCGCGGCTCGACATGCAACCATGCGCCGCCTCGATCACGACGGCAACGCCACGCGGCTTCAGAGCGCCATTCAGCGTATGCGCGATCTGGCTGGTCAATCGCTCCTGTAACTGCAGGCGCCGCGCATAGGCATCGACCAGCCGCGAGAGCTTCGAGATTCCGACCACGCGACCATTCGGCCGGTAGGCGACATGCGCCACGCCGGTGATCGGCGCGAGGTGATGCTCGCATGTCGAAACCAGCGGGATCGACCGGAGCGCAATCACGCCCTGATAATCCGCCGCTTCGGTGAAGGTGCGCTCCAGCAGCGTCGCTGGGTCGATCGTATAGCCGGCAAACCATTCGCGCCACGCCCGGGCGACCCGAGCGGGCGTGTCAGCCAGGCCTTCGCGATCGGGGTCTTCGCCCGTCGCGATGATCAGCGCGCGAACAGCCCGCTCGATGGGGGAGCGTCGCGGCCGAACCAGCGGCAGTGAAGTGGCCGTATCCGTAACAGGTTCGTCGGTGATGGCGTCATCATAATAGTCCATGCAAAATAATCCCGCTGCTGTGGCTGTCTATTGGATGCCGCAGTCGCGGCCAGGTTCCCCGATCACATTCATGCCGCGTACCGGGAACCTTGCTGCCCGCGCGGCATCCAATATCGCATGCGCCCGGAATCGTTCCGTCGCGCCAGGACTGGGGACAGGACAGATGCGGAACACAATCTCACTCATGCTCGGTGCCATCGGTCTGGCGACAGTTTCCAGCGTCGCGCTATCACAGGACGGACATATCAACGACGCGCAGATTGCGCACATCGCCTATACAGCTGGCGCGATCGACGTCGAAGCGGGGCGTCAGGCGCTGGCGAAATCAAAAAATACCACGGTACGCGCATTCGCCTCGACAATGGTCCGCGACCATCAGGCGGTGAACGACCAGGCGCTCGCACTGGTCAAGAAGCTCGGCGTCACGCCCGAAGGGAACGCGACCAGCACTGCGTTGACCAAACAGGCGGCCAGGGAGCATGAGGCGCTGGCAGGGCTAAGCGGCGCCCAATTCGATCACGCCTATATTGCGAATGAGGTGGCCTATCATCGCATCGTGAACGGCGCGCTCCGCGACACGCTGATTCCAGGAGTCCGGAATCCCGAGCTCAAATCGCTGCTTCAGACCGGTTTGACCTTGTTCGGCGAGCATCAGGCTCATGCCGAGCATCTCGCGGCCAGCCTGAAATGACGCCCGGTGCCGGCATGGCGGGGCCGCATCTCGCCGCCATGCTGGCGGTCGTCCCACTCTTTCTTGGGACGACCGCCACGGCGCGGGACACGCACAGGACGCACATGGTCGTCATCGAGAGGATGAAATTCGGTGCAATGCCGGCCGGGTTGCGCGTCGGCGATACGCTTCTGTGGGTCAACCGGGACATGTTTCGCCACACTGCCACCGCGCGCGACAAGAGCTTCAATGTCGATCTGATGGCCGGGAAAAGCGGGACGATAGTGCTGAAACGGCCGGGGACGGTGGCGTTCTACTGCACCTTTCATCCGGGAATGCAGGGCCTGCTCAGCATCGCGCGTTGAAGCCACATAATTTAATAAGGATCTGTAATTTGCAGTCGTTTGGTGGTCGTCCCTCGGGCCCCGTTCCAGGACCTTGCATGCCGCTGTTTCGATTCATGGTCCAGGCTTCCTTGGCCGGTACAACCTGCCTTTCCACTTGCGCGCCGGCTCTGGTTTTCCGGTTTTGTTAGTTAGTTGGATAGTCAACGGCCATGCGCTGTAGATCTCTGGTGGCGGATCGACCTCATCATAATGTTGATAAGGCCTGCGCGATGCTTGCTGCTCGATGTCTACAGCGATGAATGCGCCCATGGCCACCGCGACGACGAAGCAGATCATGGAGGGCATCAGGCCGTCACTGATATACCCTCGCCGATGGAGGATCGCGATGCCTGTAGCCAGGCCAATCGTCAGCAGCGTTAGCGAGATGGCAAGCCAAGAATACACTCTTCTTGAATGGAAGGGTTCTGGCCTGAATGGACCTTGATGTTTCATGGCTGGCTCACGTCGAAGGTCGAAATATTGCGGGGTTAGTTGCTGCCATTGCCGTCTCTCCTTGTGGCCTCATCATCTTCTTGCTAGTACACATGAAGCAAATGAATATTATTGTGCTTTGAGTGCAAGGATCTGCATAAATGGACATCAGCATCGCCCGCACCTTCCTCGAGGTGGTGAAGACGGGCAGCTTCGTGGGTGCCGCCAATAATCTTCATCTCACGCAGACCGCTGTCAGCGCTCGCATCCGGGTTCTTGAGGAGCAGCTTGATCGACCGGTCTTCATTCGCAACAAGGCCGGGGCTAAGCTGACGCCGGCTGGCGAACAGTTTCTTCGCTTCGCCACGACCCTTGTGCAGGTCTGGGCGCGT
The DNA here is from genome assembly GCF_013375555.1 of Sphingobium sp. EM0848. NCBI lineage: Bacteria > Pseudomonadati > Pseudomonadota > Alphaproteobacteria > Sphingomonadales > Sphingobiaceae > Sphingobium > Sphingobium sp. EM0848. Next base: position 242,441 of record NZ_JABXWB010000005.1, on the reverse strand, counting down.
GCGCAGCGTGCGGTTGCGCTCCCTCCGGGTCGTGAAACGGTCGTCACGGTCGGGGCTGAACTCAGCCTCTGGAGTCCATTGCTGCGGCACTGGCTGTTGTGGATGCGGCGCGAGTGCGCCGAAATCGCCGTGAGCACGCATATTGAGGCCTCTGAGCGCTTGATGGAGCAGGTCCAGGATGGAACGCTCGACGTGGCGGTACTCTATGCGGCCCCCAGCAGGCCGGGTGTCGTCGCTGAGTTGCTTTTCGAGGAGAAACTGGTGCTCGTCAGGACGACCCCGACTCATGCGTCGCTGGCCCCCGAGGATCATGTGCTGATCGACTGGGGCGAGGAATTCGCTGCCAGCTATCAGGCCGCTTATCCCGATCAGCCCAATGCGGTCGTGTCGATCAGCTATGGCCCCCTGGCGCTGGATTATATCCTGGCGACGGGCGGCAGCGGCTATTTCCGGAAGGGCTTCATCCGCCCTTATCTGGAGGAGGGGCGGCTCGCGCTGGTGCCGGGGAGCCCCGAATTCTCCTATTCGGCCTATATGGTGCACTCGACCAAGGCGGATCCCGGCGTGATGGATCGTGTCCGGGCGGGACTTCATGCGGCAGCGGCGATAGCGATATGACGAACGAACCCTCTTCTCCAGTATGTTACGGTGCTGGTGCGGACGACAGCTATATGGGCTATGCGTCGCGCGACGAGATACTGGCGGCATTGAACGAACTGCTTGAGGCTGAGCGGGCAGGGGCTCGTGTCGCACTGGCCAGTAGAAAGTCGATGCAGGACGTCCGCTTTTCAGAGCTGATGCGGATCGTTCGCGCAGATGAAGCGCGCTGGTGCGCCATGCTGTCGCGTCAGATCCGGCGACTTGGCGCCCTCCCGTCCCGTCGAACTGGCGCATTTTATGGCAGGGCGATGGACATCGACGATCCTCGTGAACGCACCATCTTCCTCAATCGCGGTCAATCCTGGGTGGTGCGCAAGCTCGACGCCCTGATGCCGCGGGTCAGGGACGAAGTGCTGCATGCGAACTTGCGCAAAATGGCTGAAAAACATCGGACGAACATCGATCTGGCAGAAGCCGTCATTCAAGAGGCTGGTTGATCGGTCCGTAGGATATGTCGCATCATATGCGGTCGGCAATCACGTTCGGGTGGATCAGGATTGCGAACGGTTTTATCGTGAAAACGGAATATTCAACAATAATAGCTATATAAAAGTGCAATAATATTCATTTGATTTAGTGAATGGCTTCGACAAATAGCATCCACGATCAGAAAATAAGATCGACGGGGGATGCAATTTGTTGAGACGGTTTTTCAGTAGATCGACTTTGCATGTAAAGGATGCTGCCGTACGCCGAGCGGAAGGAGCGATCGACGATGCCTGGGGGGTAATGGACCTGCCGAAACGTCGAATGATCTTCGCGCCAGTGAAATTGAATGATCGGACGATCGCTGCTCTGGTCGACAGTGGTACCTCTCGAACCATCATCAACGGCGGTCTGGCCAAGGAATTGGGGCTGGTGCCGCTGGGCGAGACGTCCGTCACCTCCTTCACACGCAGGGTCGCTGGCCTGTGTTATCGTGCCGAAAGGATCGAACTGGCTGGCATGGTCCTGAAGGATTTCGTTTTCGACAGCTATGGAACGGCGGAAATCGAGGCGCTGTCGCGCCAGCGCATCCCTTTGATATTGGGTCGGGACATACTGGGGAAGGTCGATGCGGAGGTCGACTTCGTCAAGGATCGCGTTCGTTGGGTTTCGATGGAAGCAAGGCGAGGTTTCCAGGCGGATCTTATATTACCCTTGCATGGAGAGCGGGCTGCCTTTCCATCGATCGATGTGACCCTTGAAAAAATGCCGCGAGAAAGGGCACTGCTCGACCTGGGTAGCGACACGCCAATTACCATGGCGGCGGATTTTGCCCATGAGCACGGCCTACTCAAAGAAAGACGCCAATCTTCGGCAGTATCCATAGGTCTGGAAGGCGTACTCACCAATATCACATTTTCGCTTCGGAACGTGAAGATTGGTGACTTCGAACTGCGTGATGTTCCGGTACACGCAGTCGAGAACTGGAAGCTTGCTCAGCCTATATCTCTGGGATGGCCTTTGTTTCAGGCATTCCGCATGGTCCTGAGTTTGGGTACAAAGACTTTGGACATGAAGGTGGACAGACATATCCTCGTTTCCGAAATCCCGAGAGACAGGCTGGGAATTTCGGGCCGCCGTGAGGAGCAGCGGCTTGTTATATCCCACGTCGCGCCATGGAGTCCTGCCTGGCACGCCGGATTACGGGCAGGTGATGTGGTGGTCAGTGTCGATGATCGCGCGATCAGCAGGGATTACCCGGGCCTTGGAGAGCGTATTGGCTTTCGCGCTGCAGGGAGCAATATTCGCCTTGGCCTTGCCGGGGGGCGGGATATCGATCTGATGTTGATAGATTATTTCTGACGATCAGGGCGGGCACTGCTGAGCGACGGATGCGCGCAGATCTTCGCTGTTAAAGTCGTCGACGGTTGCATCTTGATTGGCGAAGTCGCTGCCCCGCCGCTATGGTGATGATATCGGGGATGAAGCGATGATTCTTCAGCGTCAATTGGATCACCTGGGGTGCCGGGGCGGAGTCGGCCAGAGCCGCCGGGGCTACGAAAAGCGCGACAGTTCCGGCGAGCATATATCTGATCATGCTTTACTCCGTCGATGGCCCGCCTTGACGCACTCACAATCGAGACGTGAGCAGCGTGCGCCTGCGGTCGCTCCTGCCCCAAAACAGGCAAGCTGGAAATCAGGCGATCCAAAGTTTGGTGAAATGTAATATAATGATCGAGTGACGCGATATTCCTACGCGGTCCAGCCCGCAGCAGCCGGGTCAAGTTCGACTGCTCGCTTTTGCCGTTCGCGCCTCGCTCAATATTTCGAAAGCTTCCTTGATGACATAGGCGCCAATGGCAGCGCCAACAGCCAGATCGAAGTAATGAATCTGCGTCGCCAGCACGGCGATGCCCGAAAGGATCACAGCGGCATTGGCGATGATGTCAGCCCTGGTGAATATCCATGCCGCTCGCATATGAACCTCTTTGCTGCGCTGCCTTGCCAGGAGCCGCAGCACAATGATGTTCACGGCCAGCGCCGGAAGCGAAATGGCAATCATCCAGGCGCCCTGCGGCGAACCACCTTCGAACAGTCGCCGGATCACGTCGATCACAAGGCCCGCGCCGAGAAGGAGAAGCATGAAACCGCTGATCGTGGCCGCGTTCGCCTTGAAGCGGCTGCTTCGGCCAATGGCCGCGAGGGCGATCGCATAGACGCAGGCATCGGACAGCATATCCAGACCATCGGCCACGAGGCCCGTCGAATTGATGGTGATCCCGCCGCCAACTTCCATCGCGAACATCAGTGCGTTCAGCGCAAGCGCCGTCCAAAGCGTGGGGCGCTGGTCTTGCGTGTCAGCCGGGATCGGTTCGCATCCGCAGTTTGTCATGCCACTATCCATATTGATTTGACCGGAATGGGCAATGGCGCTGCGGTTTCGCAGCAATAGGCTGAATAGCTGCGATTGACGATGGCCTATAAGGAGTTCGATGAATACAGTCGAACGCGGCCAGCGTTCATTTGCATATCGCTTGCGCGCCACAGGTCGTATCTCCTTGTTTCGATAGTATATATGCAAGCTCAGAAGATGTTATGTGCATTTTCCCATGCCTCGCGATCGCTGTTGCGCTTGGCTTGGCAATGATGTTTTCTTCGGTAGTCGTCCGGGCGCAGTCAACCCGACTGGACGACCTGGTAGGAACTCGCGCGGTACAGGGGGAGGGAGAACTCCAACGTCGCGGCTACCGAAACGTCGGTGGCGAGAAAAGCGACGACCGCAACCATTCCTATTGGTGGAACGACGCTCGTCGCCAATGTGTCTCGATCGTGACGATAAATGGCCGGTACAGCTGATCACTTCAACCCCCATCACGGATTGCGGACGGCGTGCGGTTCGCTGGGAACGCCGTCCTTTCCGCCCTGATCGCCGTGATCGTCCGGCTGCTGGTTATGTGGCGCCCGATGAACTGTCGCGTGCCTGCCGCAACGAAGCTGCGGCGGCCTTCGACCGACGAATCGGGGAGATAACGGCTAACACGCTGATCAGACAGTCCAGCGGCTATCTGGTACAAGGTTGACACGATCGCCGGGACAGCAAGAAAGGCACCAGATTCTTCAATTGCCGTTTTGATGAAGACGGCAGATTTCTTGGTGTTGGCTGAACGGGCAGTCACGGCGATACAACTGCGCTGGCGCTGCCAGCGACCCATTAGAGACGCTCAGTACTCGGCCTCGCGTTACTGGGAGCGGACCTTCCGCAAAGGACGGTAGGCCCGCCCAACTCAGTGTGCGGTAAAGCCGCCATCGACCGGAAGTCCCACGCCGATCACGAAGCTCGCGCCTGGGCTGCATAGCCACAGCACTGCTGCGGCTATCTCGTCGGCACGGCCTGGCCGTCCGATCGGCTGCTGCTTCATGATCTCGGCCATGGCGTCAGACTGGTCGGCAAGCATATCCTGCACCATTGGTGTGTCGATCGTGCCAGGGCAGACGGCGTTGATGCGGATGCCTCGCGGTGCATATTCCACGCCAGCGCTTTTGGTCATGCCGAGCACCGCATGCTTGGTGCCATGATAGGAGGCGCGCTCCGGCAATCCTACCAATCCGCCAAGTGATGAGCAGTTCACGATCGCCCCCGAGCCCTGCTCTCGCATCACGCGAAGCTCATGCTTCATGCACGCCCATACGCCTCGCTGGTTGACAGCAGTGACTCGCTCGTAATTGTCCAGAGGTTCGTCAGCGGCATCGGACGGTGGCACCTGGATGCCGGCATTGTTGAACGCCATGTCAAGCCGGCCAAACTCAGCGAAGGTGCGATCAACCATCGCGGCCACCTGGGCCTCGGCGGCAACATCACAGGCAAAGCCCATCGCGATGCCGCCTTCGCCTGTGATCCGCTTCGCTTCACGATCGGCCAGCGAGCCATCGAGATCGGCAAGGACGACCGCCGCGCCGCTCGCCGCAAAGGCGCGCGCTGTGGCGAGGCCCATTCCCTTGGCCGCACCGGTAACGAGTGCGACCTGTCCCTTGAAGTTATAGATCGGGTTCATGGCTTAGCGCTCCGTCGCCGCGGCGGGCCGGCGCTTCTTGCCGAAGACCGGGAAGGCATTCGCCTCGCCATAGTCCATATCAGTGGTAGCGTTCTTCAGAGCGGTCATATCTTTGTCGGAAATCACGAAGTCCAGATCGGTGTTGCTGCGCATATGATCCTGGTGGGTGGTCTTGGGCAGCGGAAGAAGGCCCAGTTGCAGGCAGTAGCGAATGCAGAGCTGCGCTACGTCGACGTCATACTTGCCGGCCATCGACGCAAGCCGGTCATTCTTCATCGCCGCGCCATGCGCGACCGGCGAATAGGCTTCCATCAGCAGGTCTTCGTTCCTGCAATAGTCGATGAGGTCGAACGGCGTGTTGCCCACATGCGCGAGTACCTGGTTGACCATCGGCCGAACGCTGCCGTTCGCGAACAGGTTTTCGAGGTCGGCCCGCTCAAAGTTTGAGACGCCGATCGCTTGGAGCTTGCCCGCGGCATGTGCCTCTTCCAGCGCACGCCATGCCTCCAGATTGCCCGCGTCATAATCCCCGCCGTCACGAAATTCGGACCATGGTTGGGGACTGTGGATCAGCATCAGGTCGATGTGGTCGACGCCTAGTGCGCGCAAGGAGGCATCGATGCGATCCCTGGCGTCTGCAAAGCTTTTGGACTCGGCGGCGAGTTTTGTCGTAACGAAGATCTCATCGCGCGCGATGCCGCTGGCGCGCAGGCCTTCCCCTACGCCTCGCTCATTGCCATAGGCTTGCGCGGTGTCGATATGGCGGTAGCCAAGAGTGATGGCTTCGCGCACGATCGGCACGACGGCGCTATCGCCGATGCGCCAGGTCCCGAGGCCGAGTTTCGGAATTTGGATGCCGTTGGACAGGGTGAAGCTTTCTTCCAATATCATGGCTTGTTCCTTTGATCCGAGGGGAGCGGGCCATAGCCCGGAGCTTTGGTGAGTTGCCCCCATTTGCTGAGAATGTTGGGGTCGTAGACGTGCTTACTCCAGTCCTCGGGGGCGATTTCCTCGAAGGCGACCGAGGCAGCATCTTCGCCATAACCGAGTATCTCCATCACGCCTCGCGAGAGGATGTCGGTGAGGGCCTGCTTCTGCGCATCGGATTTGCGCGGCCACAGCTTGACGACGACGTGCGGCACCGCCTCAACCTTTGCCCAATGGCGCAAAATATTCCTCGTCGGTTACCTTCTCCATCCAGGTGACGGGCGTGCCATTCACCGATTCCTGGATCGCGATGTGGGTCATGGCTTCAAGCGGCGTCGCACCGTGCCAGTGCTTGTGTTCGGCCGGACACCACAGGATGTCGCCGGCATGGAACTCAAACTTCGGGCCGCCCGCGATCTGGGTCCAGCCCACACCTTCTGTGACGATCAGCGTCTGGCCGGCTGGATGTGTGTGCCACGCGGTACGCGCTCCGGGCTCGAAATGGACGATCGCGCCGGAGACACGCGACGGCTCCTCGCGCTGGAACTGTCCGGTGATCGTAGCCTTGCCCGTGAAGAACTCTTCCGGTCCGTCAACGGTCTTGAGCTCTGCCTTGCTGGTGATGTCCATCGCTCTCTTTTCCTCCTGTGCCTGGGCGGCGTTCGTCGAAACAAGAAGTGCGGCCAAAATCGCGGCGAACCTAACCATGGCGCGTCCTCTCTGGATGAGTGCCCGCAGCAAGCGAGCGGGCCGTGAACTCAGCATTTAATGCTCCCGCCGCGCGAGGATTAGTCCCGTCCGAAGCAATGAGCTGATGAACAGTGCTCAACAATATGATAGAGCATGCCCATGCAGATCAGCCGTGCCGACCTTGCAGATTTCGCTTATTTCATTGCCATTGCCAAGCACCTCAGCTTTAGGCGGGCGGCACTGGAGATGGGCGTTACGACATCTGCCCTGAGCCACGCCATTAGCGCCCTGGAAACGCGGCGCGGCGTTAGATTGTTGAACAGAACGACAAGGAGCGTCACTCTCACCGCAGCAGGCGAGGAACTCTGCGCAATGATCGAGGGGCCTCTGGATATTATTGGCCAAGCTGCCGAAAGTCTGAACCGCTTTCGGGATGCGCCTGCAGGGCGGGTGCGCATCAATGTGCTGGAAGATGCGGTGGCGCTCCTGCTCGACCCAGTCATGCCGATCTTCGTCGACCGCTATCCGGAGGTGGAGGTTGACATCAGCGTGAGCAATCGCCTCGTCGACGTCATAGGCAGCGGCTTTGATGCCGGTATCCGCTATGGCGGCACCGTGCCGGAAGACATGATTGCGCAGAGGCTTTCCCCTGATATTCGGTGGATGGCGGCAGCTTCGCCCGCCTATCTCGATCGTTTCGGTGCACCGGCAAGCCCGGCCGATCTGGCACAACATCGCTGCATCCGCATCCGGCTCGGCAATGACAAACTCTATCAGTGGGAGTTCGAACGCGGCGATGACGTGGTAGCGGTCGCGACGCCCGGTCCGCTGACGGTGGATGCCAGCCATGTCGCGCTCGGTCTGGGCATGGGTGGCGTTGGCATCATTTATGGCGCGGAGCCCGTTCTTTCCCCCTACCTAGAAACCGGCGCCTTGAAGATCGTACTCGAAGATTGGGTATCGATGGGGGCTGGATTCCACGCCTATTATTCGGGCCGTCGGCAGGTTCCCACAGGATTGCGGCTCCTAATCGACCTCATCCGTGAGATCCGCCCGCTTGGCCGCTTATGATTAGCTTTGCTTCGTGGATCGGCCCTTCCCAGACGTTCAGCAGTCAATTTCTGGCACCAAGCTGCGGACAGCTAGGTTTCCCGTCCGCGACGCGCACGATTGGCCGAATCCAGAATGGCGGGTTCGGGGAGGGAATTCAGTAAGCTATGATGCGCGGCGAGCATGGTTTTCAGCACCGCCAGTCGACGGGCTGCCGTCTTCGCTAGGGCCACCCCGCGCGATGTGCCATATCGACGCGAATCGATATAATAAGGGGAGGGTCGTTTGCGCTTTCAAAATCAGATGAACGGGTATGTCGAAGTGTGCAGTGCGCCATTTTTGTGGGCACTCTTGTTCGGGCCGCTTTATTTCGTGATCAAGGGCGTCTGGCGGCACGTTATTCTGTATTTCATCATCAATAGCGTGCTGATTTACACCGCATTCTGGTCCGGTTGGGCGGGAAATGATCCGGGCAGAACCCCCATCGTCACCGCCGTTGCCATTGCGGGGGCCATCCTGCCGTTTCTGATCTATCCCTTCATCGCCCGAGATATCATCCGCTACCACTTTCTGCGGCAGGGTTGGGTCGAGCTAAACAAAGACGGATCACCAAGAGATTGATCCAGCTTCACCTGTCTCAGCATTCCATGAGAAATGGCGAGGGCATTTGACCCTCGCGTCGTTATTTCCACCTTCATGTGATCATTATGGGCATGGATTCCGTGCTGCTGTTGTTCTGGGCTGTGAACCGGCGTCAAAGCGGAACCCCGCCAAAGAAACGCATACTACATTCATTTTATTGCCTATGCGCCTGAGGCACGGAGTTAAGACCAGCGCCTGCAGGTAGCCCGCTTCGGCGCCGATCCACATTCAGTCCGACGCAATGAGTGTTGCGATCACCTTAGCCTCCTCATGATATGAGCGACCCTATTAGCGGGGGAAGCGCAGGCAAGCGACCGCCCTACATTCCGGCTGTATCCCTGATCGCTTTCAGCGGTTCAACGGCTTCGATCCAGTTAACCGCGAGCGCCTGTGCGCCCGTTCGAATGCCTTCGACCAGGACATTATTCTGGAGAAGGTGGCCAACATCCTTGAGCGTGCCGATCTCCCAGAAGGCGCCATCCCGCGCACGGACATACAATCCGGCCACTCCGGCCAGCAAGACGCCTTCAAGGCGAAAATATGAACCGATATTCATGCACGGCTATTTAGAGAGGATCAGTGGCATTACCATGACGGTGCAACGTGCCGTGCTTTGCACGAGACAAAATGCCCCTCACACCCAGATTTTGATCTCCTTGGCTGGTTCAAAGCCGATTCTACCGCACTCAGGGGCTTCGCCTGACCGACGATCGTGTGACACAAGTCATTGCGCCCGCAGGCCGCCCGCTTCCGCCGCATGCAAATTTGCCCAACCCGATCGCGGACAGCATAAATCTGCCACACGACGCGCGCGAAGGCCCGTTCGGCCGCCGCACAGCGCCATCGACTAAGATTATGCCCTCGCCATCGCAACACGGGTCCGTGAAGCGGCGCGGGATGCCTTGCCCTGACTTCCTCCAAGGTGGCGGATGCGCAGTCGAGAATGTCGAACGGGATGGTTAGCGGCCGGATATTAGGAAGCCTCCCTTGGGTCCGCGAAACAGAAATCCGCCGCTCACCGAATGTCCTCATAGCTTCTGGTAGCGGGCCTGCCTCTGAAAACGACAGAAAAATAGTTCGCAAAATAAAGGCTCGCGATTTTGGCGAAGCCTTGCTTCTTCATACGACGTCCTGATGTTGGCATGACGAAACGGGGCGAAAAAAGCACTTTCCCCTGCGCCTTGGCACGTTTGCCTATGTCCACATCCTCGCCATAAAATTCAATCGAGCTGTCAAAGCCGCCCATCTCTTCCAGGGCGTCACGACGGATCGCGAAATTGCCGCCGACCATCAGATAACCGGTGATCCAATAGAGCGGCCGCGCCGCAACGAACCAACCAGTGGAGATGGCATTACGAATGCCACTGAGGTCGTAAAAGCTATAGGGGCCGGACAAGCAGGCAAGGTCCCCGCACTTGTGGAACTGTTCCCAGATTTGTTCGATCCAGCCTGGTGGCGGCCGTGTGTCGGCATCGACATAGGCCAGGATGTCGCCAGTAGCAGCAAGAAAGCCGCGCTGGCGGGCACGGGTAATTCCTTTTTGAGCCTCGAACACGTAAGTCACCGCCGGATAGCGATCGATCACTTTCTTCGTGTCGTCTGTGCTGTTGTTGTCAACGACAATGATTTCTACCGCCTTGCCCGCCACATTCCGCATGATCGCGTCAAGACACTCGGGCAGATACTCTTCTTCATTATAGGCAGGGATAATGAGGCTGATCGTAGGCCTTCGCGTGTGGATCATACCTGTCATGGGTATTTTTAGTGCCCCAATATCCAGTTGCTGGCTAGCCCATATGGTGAGAGGCAGGCGTCCATTCCGAAGCCATAGCAGGTCATGGAAAGCGACCCCAGTGCATGACCACGTATCAGGGGGGCTACCTTTTCGTTCGATACAGCGCCGAGCCCGGCGATATAGAGCAGCGGAATGAAGTGATCCGGCGTAGGCACCGCCTGGGCATAGTCCGGATGCGTCATAGCCTTGAGCAGGTCGCCCGGCGCCTCCGCCATCAGGCCGGCGACATGGTCGTCGAAACGTTCCGCCCAGGGTTCGCCGGCCTCCGGCTTGTTCCATTGGATACGGCGAAGATTATGGACGACATTGCCGCTCGACAGGATGAGGATGCCGGCATCCCGCAAAGGGGCCAGCCGGGCGCCCAGATCGATGTGATATTCCATCGGTTTCGGCGCGTCGATCGACAACTGGACGACAGGAATATCCGCATCGGGGAACAGATGGGCAAGCACGCTCCATGTCCCATGATCCAGACCCCATTGGTCAATGTCGGCCCCGACCCAATGGGGCTCGGCGACTTCTGCCACTTCCTGTGCCAGTTCGGGCAGACCCGGTGCGGGATAGTCGAACGCGAACAGTTCATCGGGGAAGCCGTGGAAATCATGAATAGTGCGTGGGTGGGGCATGGCCGTCACGGTCGTTGCGCCGATGAACCAGTGCGCTGATATGCACAGGATCCCCCGCGGCCGGGGCAATATTTGGCCGATGCGACGCCATGCATCGGTATAAACGTTATGTTTCAGAGTGTTCATCGGGCTGCCATGCCCGATGAACAATGCCGGCATCCGGGCCATGTCGCCCGCCACCGTTACTGGGTCACGCCGATCTGCTGCATCAGGGTAGCATTGTCCCAGAAGAGATATTCTTCGCTCATGCTACCTTCCTTGTTCCAGTGACCTAGGGTCGCCATGGGAAGGTGGTAGGCCTTGCCGGTCGGCTGGATGACCTTCCCGTCGGCCAGGACCATCGGTTTCGTGAAGGTGCCGTCCAGATAGCCCATCACACTGGTCCATTCGCCCTCTGCCGTACCGAAGCGGACTGGATGTTCGGTGATGCGGTTATCGGGAGCGAACGTCCACATGAACTTCAATTCCTTGATGTGGTCCGGTATGCCAATGGTGGTGTGGCCATCGGGATAATGAACGATGATGTTCTGGGCATGGCTCTTGTGGAGATCCTCCCACTTCTGTTCCGTATAGACCCGGAAATCGAGATCATCGAAAGTGCGCAGGTTCTTTGCCAGGGTTTCGGGCATTCCAGGAATTGCCGGAGCGGGTTTGTTGACGCCGGTACCAGGCCAACGCTCCTGCTTCACCGCCGCCATCGAACCGGTGGGAAGAGAGGCCAATGTGACCAGTCCAAGCAGCGTCACGATATTGATCCCACGATTCTTCATCCGAACTCCCTCCCTTTGCCTGTCCAACACTGGAAACGGGTTGTGATGGAATGAGGTTGTCATATTCCGAAATCAATACAAGCCGGATTCTCGAGGCTGAAGCCTGATCGTTTGAGGTGGAAGCGCTCTGCGCTTGCCCACACGACCAGCATATCTGTGACCCAGCGATAATCCCCAGCATGGTGATCTTCGCTTTGTCTGCTACCCTGCGGGAATATTGATCATATGCCCTCCGACCCTCGTCGCGCCACAGGCCCGTCGCCTAACGGGCGCCAACAGGGTCGGGCCATTGCGCGGCCAGAATTTCTGGCAGCAACTCGCTTAAAAAGATCGAACTATTCGCTCCACGTTTGTCGAACGCGAACTTGTCTTCCAGGGCGAGATGCGCGATGCCGTGCGCGGTGGACCACGCCGCAAGTACGCTGCCCGCGTCGCGTTCGAGACTGATCGTGGCAAGATCGCCGCCGTAGGCCTGAGCCGCCGTTTCTATGAAAGGTGTGAACGCCCGAACTCCGCTGTCAAAGAAGCGGGGATCTTCGCGGTTTACAAGGTCTTTGCGAAACATGAGTCTGAAACGGCCCGGCTCATCCAATGCAAATTCCACATAAGCTCGCGAGAGAGAGCGTAATCGGGCCTGGGGCGTTTCGCCCCGCGGCGCAGCTGCGAGATATTCCCCCAGCTGATTATGAGCAAGAATTGCGACTTCGGTAAGGAGTCCCGCCGCATTTCCGAAATGATGAGCAGGCGCGGCAGGCGAGACGCCGGCACGACGCGCGGCCGCGCGCAGCGAGAACCCTTCAATGCCGTCTTCCCGCAAAATGGAGTCGGCGGCGACGATCAAGGCCTCCTTCAATTCGCCATGATGGTAGCCGCGCTTGGCGGCAGGCTCAATTCGCACTCGCACAGATCCAATCTTTACAATGTTTAAATTCCGACATATCCAAACACTGTTTAGATGATTCGTGGCCCTGTTTCGAGTGAGAAAATGCCGGTCGTCGCGTCGGCAAGCACGCGAAGTTGTGCCGAGAGGGATTTGGGATGAAGGTCGCTGTTGTTAATGCCCCCGCCGGTCTGGAGAATCTGGTCGTCACGAACCTGGCGGAGCCGACACCAGGATCGGGCGAGGTTCTGGTGCGCGTTCATGCCAGCTCTCTCAATTTTCATGACTATGGGGTGGTCCTCGGACGAATCCAGGCAGCAGATGGACGCATTCCCATGTCCGATGGCGCTGGCGAGGTGGTTGCGGTTGGCGCGGGTGTCACGACGCTGAAGCCCGGCGATCGTGTACTTTCCCTCTTCTTTCCCAATTGGCCGGTCGGCAGGCCGACGAAGGATCGCATGACGGGCGTACCAGGCGATCATGTGGACGGCTTCGCGGCCGAACTCGTGGCAGCGCCGGCCAGCGCCTTCACTCGGGTTCCCGAAGGCTGGAGCTATATGGAGGCCGCGACGTTGCCCTGCGCCGCACTGACGGCCTGGCGCGCGCTTATGGTCCACGCGCGGATAAAACCGGGCGATGTGGTGCTGACGCAAGGGACTGGAGGCGTCTCGATTTTCGCACTGCAATTCGCCAAGGCGATGGGATGCGAGGTGATTGCGACCTCTTCGTCGGACGCCAAGCTGGAATGGCTTAAGGAACTCGGGGCCGACCATCTGATCAATTACAAGCAACAAGCCGAATGGGGTCAGGCGGTGATGTCCCTGACCGACGGTCGCGGTGCCGATGTAGTGGTGGAGGTTGGCGGCCCCGGCACCATGGCCCAATCGCTTCAAGCCGTCCGTATCGATGGTCATATCGCGCTGATCGGCGTGCTGACCGGCGTGGCAGGTGTTGTTCCAACAGCGGTAGCGATGGGTAAGAACGTTGCGATCAAGGGCGTCACCGTCGGTTCCCGCGAGGATCAAGAGGATATGATCAATGCATTGGAAGCCAGCGACATCCGTCCCGTCATTGATACAAGCTTTCCCCTCGAAGCGATTGGAGATGCCTTCGCGCATCAGGCGGCCAAGCGACATTTCGGCAAGATCTGCTTGGAAATCGCGTAAGTCTTTCCCGAAACCTAGCGGGGTTTTTTGCCTCAGTTATATTAGATCGTTCTATAGTTTTTATTCGCGATAGATGGAGATTAACATGCGGGAATCACTGAAATTCTATATCGACGGCACTTGGGTCGACCCGACCGAGCCCAAGCGGTGGGAAATTATCAACCCCGCGACCGAACAGCCGGTAGGCGTGATTAATCTGGGCGATGAGAGCGATGTCGACATTGCCGTGGCGGCGGCCAGGCAAGCCTTTCGCAGCTACGGCCGGACCTCGCGCAACGAACGCATCGAATTACTCGAGTCAATTATCGCGGCCTATCAATTGCGCAGCAAGGATCTGGCCGAGGCGATCACGGACGAAATGGGCGCGCCGTCGCCGATGGCCCTGAACCAGCACGCATTGATCGGTTACGTCCATCTATGGACCGCGCTCGAAGCATTGCGAACGTACAAGTTCGAAGAGTTGCGCGGGGCAACGTGGGTAATGCATGAGCCCGTCGGGGTGTGCGCGCTCATCACGCCGTGGAACTGGCCGATCAACCAGGTAGCGGCCAAGGTCGCGCCAGCGCTGGCATGCGGCTGCACCATGGTCCTGAAGCCTTCCGAATATTCGCCCTTTTCGGCGCAAATCTGGACCGAGGTGATGCACGCGGCGGGCGTTCCGGCGGGCGTTTTCAATCTCGTGCATGGCGATGGGCCGACCGTAGGCGCAGCGCTCAGCAGCCATCCCGACGTTGACATGGTTTCGTTCACCGGATCGACACGAGCGGGCGTGGAGGTCGCGCGCAACGCGGCGCCGACGGTCAAGCGCGTCCATCAAGAGCTCGGTGGCAAGTCGGCCAACATCATCCTGGAAGACGCCGACATTGCCGAGGCCGTGGTCGCCGGGGTCAAGGCAGTCACGCACAATTCGGGCCAGTCCTGCAACGCGCCCAGTCGCATGCTCGTACCTGCCTCCAAAATGGCTGAGGCCGTCATTGCTGCCCGCGCGGCCGCAGATAGCATCAAGGCCGGGGATCCCCGATCTGGCGCTGACATCGGACCGGTCGTCTCGAAGGTGCAGTATGAGAGGATCCAGAGGCTGATCGAGCAAGGCATTTCAGAAGGCGCGACGCTCGTGGCGGGCGGTCCCGGCCGGCCCGAAGGAATAGACAGGGGCTATTTTGTGCGGCCAACCGTATTTGCCAACGTGACGAACGACATGGCGATCGCGCGCGAGGAAATATTCGGGCCGGTGCTTTCGATCCTTGGCTATGAGGATGTCGAGGACGCAATCGAAATTGCCAACGATAGCCCCTATGGGCTCGCTGGATATATTCAGGGCAAGGATCCAAAGGTGATCGCCGACATCGCCGCGCGATTGAGGACGGGCCAGGTCGTAATAAATCATCCGCAGCCCGATCCGCGAGCGCCGTTCGGCGGCTACAAGCAGTCGGGCAATGGCCGCGAATGGGGCGATCTGGCTTTCGAAGGCTTTCTCGAAATAAAAGCAATGCTGGGCCACCCACCGCGAGATGCGCAGGAGGTCGAAGCTCATGCCGACGCACTTGAGTCGGCGAAATAGTCAGAACGTCGGCCCGAAACGAAAAAGATCAAGGGCGAGCGTATGTATGGCGACCTACCCTATGGTCAGCAGATTGCGCGCCTCATCGGGGCGGATCTTGCCGACTATCCGGGAGTCACCAAAATCTTCGACAAGGCTCCCATCCTCACCAGACATGACGCTTTCGAGGCCGCGGCCGCACGCGGAGTCCATATCGACAATCCCGCCAACACGGCTGCTTGACGAACTTCCGGCCCGTCCGCCGGAAGTTCATTTCGTGGATCGATAGTCGAAAGGTTGCGTCTATCGGCGAGCATATCGAACCTTGGATCAAACCATCCAAGCCATAGAAAGAATTACATATGAGACTTAGCCAGCCGCGTATCGCGCCATTGCAGGACGACGAACTCACCCCGGAACAGGCCGAGGCGTTGCAGCCCCTGCGGCATGATCCGATGGGCGTGTTGAACGTCTTCCGCACGATCGCCCAGGCGCCTGGAGCGTTGCATCGATTCGGCCAATGGGGAGCTTATGTTCTCCGGCACAACTCCCTCCCTCCCCGCCAGCGGGAGATGGTCATTCTGCGGATCGGCTGGCTCTGCAAATCGGGCTACGAGTGGGCACAGCATGTTGAGATTGGGCTGAATGATGGCCTCTTGGCTGACGAGATCGAGCGGATCAAGCAAGGTCCGGATGCTGGCTGGGATCCGGCGGATACGGCTCTGATCCGCGCCACAGACGAACTTCACGCCGATCAATTCATCGGGGAAGCGACTTGGACCGAACTCGGCCGGCATTTTACGGATAAACAGCGAATGGACCTGGTGTTTGCTGTGGGGAACTACACGCAGATATCTATGTTCCTGAACACATTCGGCGTACAACTCGACGAAGGTCTAACGCTCGACCCCGACCTGAAGGCTTTCTGATGACTTGATAGTGCGGTTTGCTGTCGCAAGCGTGCGAATGTCAGCCTATGGAGCCGCGTTCCTCACCCGCCCCGGTTATGAACTGTTCGGGACGAATATCGCCGTTCAATAGTCGCACCGCCTGATAGGCCATGCGCGGCACTCCGTTCCAGCGCAGCGTCTGGGAAAAGCTGCTGACGATCCCGGCTGGCGAGACGGCGACCTACACGGATCTGGCGAACAAGCTGTCGCCGCTGTCTCATCCGCGCGCGGTCGCCAGCGCCTGTGCCTGTGCCGCCAATCCGATCGTGCTGGCCGTCCCCTGCCACCGCATGGTCCGCAGCAGCGGTGATCTGGTGGGTTATCGCTGAGGCATCGAGCGCAAGCGCGAACTGATCCGGAAGGAAGCGATGGCATGAAGCCGCCTCTGGTGGATTTCATCGCTCCGGCCTCTGTGGATCCGTCCGCAGAGGCACGGATTGCGCACTATCGTTGGGATGCGGTCGCCGCTGAGCTCAACGATGTGGGCTGCGCCGTCCTGCCGAAACTTCTAAGACCTGAGCAGTGCCGTGAAATCGCATCGCTGTATCCGGACGAGAGCCATTTTCGCTCGCATATCATCATGGCGCGGCACGGCTTCGGGAAGGGAGAGTATCGTTACTTCAACTACCCGCTGCCGGACATCATTGGCGACTTTCGCACGGCGCTATATCCGCGGCTTGCCGATATTGCGAAGGGCCGATTCCCGAACGGCGGGTTAGCGGCAAACGACTCGGGAAGGCTGCCAAGGCTCATGAAGGAAACCGCTGCGCCAAAGCTAGCCATTCGTGTTCAGAAGAACAGGTCAAACACTCTATCCAGCGCGAAAGTGCCAAGAAGGGTGGCCACACCCAGCACCCCCTTTCCGAGGATGCAGGTAACAACATTAGCTGTGGTTGAAGGCCCAACGCATCGTATGAGCAATGATGAAGGCACCACCCCGAACCAAGGGCGACGCCAGCGGCCGCGCTGGGAGGTCATGCAACCGCTTCGCCCAAGGTGGCAATATATCGACCGATGCCTGCATCAGCATGGCCTGCGCGGGCCTCATTGCTTTGGACGGCGCCGGTTGCGACAGGATCATGCGGGCGACGTCGTGGGTGCGGGCATCGGCTTTCAACTCCGGCAGGAATGATGCGATCAGCGTTTCTGCCTCGGCACGGTTCTGGGGCACCGGATCGGCCCCGAGCGCGCGGGCGACCTGCGCTGCCTGTTTGAAATAGCAGTCTTGATCGATGCGGCTCATGCCCGGTTCGGCAAAGGCGATCCAGGCGTCGAGGAAACCCATCGCCTCGCAGACATGGACCCAGGCGAGCAGACGCGGATCATTGGCAGCATAGGGCGTACCATCGGGCAGAACACCTTTCACATGCTCATGCACCTGACACACCCGATCAATAGCCGCATCCGCATCAGCCCGATCGCCAAAGGTGGTAACGGCTATGAAGCGGGCGGTGCGCCGCAACCGGCCCAGCATGTCGCCGCGAAAGCCGCTATGGTCCCAGACGCCGGCCAGCGCGGCAGGATGCAACATCTGGAGCAGCAACGCGGTGACGCCGCCTATCATCATCGTCGTGACATCGCCATGCACGCGCCAGATCACCGACTGGCGCGGATAGAGGGCGTTGTCGGAACGGATAACCGGCCTTTCGCCACGATCCCGATCATTGAAGACGTCCTGTATCCGCCGGACCAGCATATGCCGCAGATGCTTGGCTGGCGGCAGGAAAAGAGCGTTGGCCATGGTCAGCAGCCTTCCTTGAAAGCAGGCGGGCGGACGGCCGCATCGGTCAACATTATCTTGTCCGCGCCGGTGATGGCAGCCAGTGCCGCGTCCAGATCGGGATAGCGGAAGCTGAAACCGCTTTGGGTTGCAATAACGGGCAAGACCCGCTGCCCGCTCAGCAGCAATTCCTCCGCAAAGCCGCCCAACAACCGG
Organism: Sphingobium sp. EM0848; assembly: GCF_013375555.1. NCBI lineage: Bacteria > Pseudomonadati > Pseudomonadota > Alphaproteobacteria > Sphingomonadales > Sphingobiaceae > Sphingobium > Sphingobium sp. EM0848. The sequence goes on along the minus strand of NZ_JABXWB010000005.1, from coordinate 224,331 downwards.
CGCAGCGGCCAGGCTGGCACCGGCAGCATGGCGGGACGATGCAGGGCGCGGCCAAGCGCGGCGGTGAAGGCGCGGTTGGTGACCGGAACCGGTGCCGTGCCGTTGACCGGGCCGCTGATTTCCGGCCGGGTGAGGCAATGGACGATCAGGCGGACGAGGTCGTCGCGATGAATCCAGCTCATCCAGTGCCGCCCGTCACCGAAGCGGCCGCCCAGCCCATATTCGAACGGCGCCAGCATCCGCGCCAGCATCCCGCCGCTGGCGTCCAGCACCAGCCCGGTGCGCAGATAGACGGTGCGCACGCCAAGCCCTTCAGCGCGTTGCGCAGCCCGCTCCCAGTGCAGACACACATGGCGGGAGAAGCAGGGCTTACCTTCATCGCTTTCGCCAAGTTTCTCGTCGCCGCGCAGGCCGTAGATGCCGATCGCCGATCCGCTCACCAGCACCTCCGGGCGATGATAGAGCCGCTGCATCAGGCGCAAAACATCCTGTGTCATGCCCATCCGCGAGCGAACGATGCGCTGGCGCTTGGCGTGGGTCCATGGGCTGTTGGAGATCGGCTCGCCCGCCAGATTGACGATGGCGTCAATGCGCGTGTCGGGCGAGATCGCGTCAAGGCTGGTGACGATGCGGACCGGGCCGGCCCGAAGCAGCGGCAACGCCTTGGCGCGGTCGCGGGTCAGCACGGTCACGTCATGACCGGCGCTGGCCAGCGCCTCCACCAATCGACTGCCGACAAAGCCTGTGCCACCCGTCACCAACACCGCTTTGCGAGGGCCAAGGGCGGCGGCGAGCGGTGCGGGGTCTGCCGGGACAAGCCGCGGGCAACGACGCGCCGCCGCCAGGTCACGCAGGCCCGACACGAACACGCCGAAAGCGGCTATGGCGCAGAACCAACTCATGATGCCATAATGAACGGACAAGATCGCGCTTGGCTCCCTGGCCCAACCGAGCAACACGGGGATCAGCAGGGCGAGGATGGCACCGTAATTGAGCGTCAGCAGTGTATGAGTGACCCGTTCGGTCGCGGGCAGATGGCGGGTGCGGTCTTCCTCGACGAAATCCCACAAGGTGATGAACAGTTCGCCTGCCAGCAGCAGGATCAGCGCGATTGCCCAGCCGCCCTGCGGCATGGTCCAGCCAAGACAGGCGAAGGCCAGCATATAGGCAAGGTTACGAATGCCGTGGAGGCGCAGTTCCACGCTCTGGCCATGCCGCCAGGCAAGCCGCTCGGTCCCTTCATGATGATAGAAAGTGTCGAATGCGCCCATCATCATCTGCAGGGTGATGAAAAGCCAGAGGGTGGTCGTCATGGCTGGACCTCCTGTTGCGAGGCAGGCTGATCGTGGAAATGGCCGATTTGGCGAATGATCTCGCCAAGCAAGCGATGGCGGAGAGACAGGGTGAAGGCGAACGCTCCCTCGCCCATGTCCTCATGATCGATGCTGAGCGCGCCGGGCGCGATCCAGCGCGGCAAGCGCAGCCGCAGGGCGCCGATGCAGAGGAAATAATGATGGCTGCGGAAGCGGATGCCGGTTGCGTTCACCTCGACGGTCAGTGCTATGCCGAAGCCCGCGCCCAGATATTCCTCCAGCCCCGTGGGGCCTGCGAACCGCTTGGCGCTGTGGATCACCTGGGGAAAGCCGCGCGGGCGGGCATATATGCGGGTCCAAACCTGCCCGCCGCTGGCTCTGTCCTCTGTCACGGTAACAACCGCTGCCATGCCGCTGTCCCGGCCGAGCGGCAGCGGCGATCCGATCAGGCGGCAGGCCTGCGCCAACAGCCAGCCCACTGGCTTCATCCGGCAGGTCATTACCTGCCCCGCATAGCTGACCGAACGGCCCGGCAGCAGGCGCTTGGCAAAGCGGGTCCGCACCGCCTCCGGCAGCCTGTCCCACGCTTCGGCGCCGAGCAACGCCCGAAAGCGCATGTCGGATATCTGGTCGGGGCATGATCGGCGAAAGACACTGTCGCCTGTCCGCCGGATCGCGGGCCTAGCCATCTTTCCTTCCTCCAATATATTCGGTTATTTCTGTATTGAGAGAAACAATAGGGCAAAAGAAAGCCTATTCGGCCTCCTTCTTACTCCCCTTTCCGCTGACGAACTTGAGCAGTCCCACAACCTTCGATCCCATGCGGATCAGGGTCATGATCTGGGCCGGCGGGACGTTCAGCATCTGCCGATACCAGCCTTCGATCGTGTTCGTGAAGTCGTGCATCGAATGAAGACGTTGGCGGACAGCCGGGCTGATCCGGGGATCATCGGCATGCTCCATGGCGGCGCGGATCGCGGCGACCATGGGATCGATTTCCCGCTCCTTGCGCCCTTGCGCGACCTTCGTCGCCATCTGCCACAGATCGGTTTCCGCCTCATAATGGTCGCGCCGGTCGCCCAGCACGGGCACACGCCAAGCCAGCTTCCAGGCCAGCAATTCGCGCAGGCTGTTCGACACATTGGAGCGCGCCATGCCCAGCTTGTCGGCAATATCCTCCGCCGTCAGGGGGTGATCGGACAGGAAAAGCAGCGCATGGATCTGCGCCACCGACCGGTTCACGCCCCATTGTCCGCCCATGTCGCCCCAGCGTAGCACGAACTGCTCCACGGCGGGGGGAAGGCTTTGCGACTCGTTAGATATTTCTGTCATAACAGAAATATCTAACGAGTCTGGATGCATGTCAAGTAATAGAGGCAGAAGGGCACGGCCATCAACTATTGCCTGGAAGCGATCTTTTGTTCAGTTTCGCGTCCGATGATGAAAGATAACAGCATCGTAGGCCATGGCATCGCATTTCGCCGCAGGCATCCCATTGCCACCATGCTCATGGCGCTCGCGCTGTCAGGGATCGGATTGGGCGGGACGCTATGGGCCTGCGCCGACAGTTCCTGTTCGCCGGGCTGGAGGCTGGCCTCGCCCGACTATGATTGCGGTGGACGCGCGGCGATCAGCCCGGGCAATGATACACGGATAAACCTGCTGCTGCTGATGCGGAGCCTGAAGCCTGTGGATGGCAAACAGGCAAGTGCAGCCGTTGACGCGAACAATCCCCAGTTCGGACAGTCCTTCATGACATGGCCGGGCCTACGCGCCGCCTTCTGGCCGCAACCCACTTCCGCCAACTCTGGCCATGACGATGCGCCCGCCTGCGGGCCATCGATCGGCGCGAGTCCGGCCTTTAACGCGGCGCTCGCCGCCGAACCGGGCTTGCCGGAAATAGAGCGCGCGGCATTGGCACGGCACCGTGCGCAGACCGGGTGCGGCGAGGTACATTGGGACGATGGCAGCATCTCCAGCAAACCGGGCCGCGAATACATGGCCTATCTCAAGGCAGCGGACGCTTTCCATAAAGGCGATTGGCCGGCTGCGCGGCAAGGCTTTGCTGCGTTGACGCGGGCCCATAGCCGCTGGGTGGCGGAAACCGCGCTCTATATGCCGATCCGCATCGGCCTGCGCGCTGCCGTCGCGAAAGCGGTGGACGAATATGGCGATTTCGCCGGCACGGAGAAGGTTGATCCAGCTGCTCTGGGCGAGGCGCGCAAGGCCATCGCCATCTACCTCAAGGCATATCCCAAGGGGCGTTACGCCGCATCGGCGCAGGGCTTGACGCGGCGCGTGGCATGGCTGAGCGGGGACATGGCAACGCTTTCCCGCAGCTATGAGAAGCTGCTCGCCACAACCCCCGGCGACCAGGAAGCCGCTGCTGATCTTGCCGAAGAGATCGATATCAAGCTGCTCGAACGCCAGGATGCAGGAGCGATCATCGACGGACTGGGCGATACGCCGCTGTTGCTGGCGGTATCCGATCTCAAACGCATGCGGCGACAGGAAACCGGGTCAGCTCCGTTCTCGGCCAAGATGCTGGCGGAGCAAAAAGGCCAATTCTCCGCTCACCCCGAACTCTATGGATTGCTTCTGGCAACGCGTGCCACTTATGCCGGGGAAGATCCAAAGGCGATTTTGGCGCTGCTGCCCGACACAGCGCGGGAGACGCGTTTCACGCCGTTGGCCTTCAGCCGCCAGATGCTGCGCGGCATGGCGCTGGGCCGAGCGCGCGATCCCAATGAGGTGGGCTTCTGGCGCGACCTGCTGGGCGGGGCAAGCCCGCTTTACGAACGGCCGCTGGTCGAAATGGGACTAGCCATTCGCTGGCAGCGCGACGGGCGGCTGGAGCAGGTTTTCGCGTCCGGGTCCCCCATCACGGACAGCAGCACGCGCGAGATATTGCTGCAAACACTGGCGACGCCGGCCATTCTGCGCGGCAATGCGAAGGACAATTCGCGCCCGGCGCGCGAGCGCGACGTGGCGCGCTTCACCTTGGTCTACAAGGATCTGGCGAAAGGTAAATATGGCGATTTCGCCAGCGATCTTGCCCTGATCCCTTCCAATGCCGACAGCGACGGCGGCCTGTGGGATTTCACCCAGCAGGAAAGCATTCCGGTTGGCCTGTTCCGCAAGGGCAAATGGTCCGACGGCTTTGCCTGCCCTGCCATAGCCCAAACCGCCGCGACCCTGGCTCGCTCACCAGCTGATCATAAGGCGCAGCTGTGCCTCGGCGACTTTTATCGCCTGAACGGCTTCGACGGGTTCAGCCTCTTCAAAGCGGGCAAGGACCCGTTCTCGCTGGGCAATGGACCAGATGGCTTCTCTGGCCAGCCCCTGTCCCGGTCGGATATCTATGCCGCGATCATCGCTGACAAGAGGGCGGCGCCTGAGAACCGGGCCTATGCCCTGTATCGAGCGGTCATGTGCTATGCACCGTCCGGCTATAATGGTTGCAGCGGCTCTTATCTCACCGTCGAAGAGATGGACGCGGCGCAAGCCTCAAAGGCCGAGCGCAAATCATGGTTCACTGAACTCAAGCAACGCTATCCCGACAGTCAGTGGGCCAAGACCCTGCGCTATTATTGGTGACGATGCGTGTCTGCGGATGGAGAGCGGCGCTGCTAGCGGCTTTGGCGCTGACCGGTTGTCAGCGCCAGACAGAGCAAGGTGCAACCGGCGTAAACCCGACGGGCTATGACGCTTTTTACGTCTGGCCCGGTGTACGTCCGCCAAAGGGCGTTCAGCCGAAGATCGTTTATCTCCTTGATGGAGAGGTGCGACGTGGCGGGCCATCCCGATTGGAACGGCTGCGCATGGGCGTGCCCCGGCTGACCGGAAAGACGCTCTGGCTGGTGGTGAGGGCGGATCGGCTGGACTGGAATGACGCAACCTATGCGGCGATTTTCGATGATCTCACCCGCTGGCAGGAGGCGGGCAATCAGGTCGCCGGGCTCCAGATCGATTTCGATGCGGGCACACGCGGCATTGATGGTTATGCCCGGTTCCTGCACGATCTGCGTCAGCGTCTGCCGCGCCCATGGCGATTGTCGATCACCGGGCTAATGGACTGGAGCGCCCACGGCGACCCGCAGGTGCTGGCGAGGCTCGCGGGTCTGATCGACGAGGTGGTGGTGCAGACCTATCAGGGCCGCAGCACTATAGCGGGCTATGACGATTATTTTCAGCGGATGGAGGGCTTCCCGATCCCTTTTCGTGTAGCGCTGGTTGAGGGAGGAGAATGGCAGGCGCCGCCCTTGCTCGCGCGGCATCCGCAATTTAGAGGCTATGTCGTGTTCCTCCTATCCACTGCGAAACCCTAACGACGATAGTGCCTGTGTCCGACCCTTTTGCGTCATTCAGCTGCGAATTTCTTATCCTCAGCTGCGGATGGTCAGCTTCTTTGGTTCAGTGACCAAAAGCAGCGCGTGGTAGTTACGCCGCTTTTACAACCGTCCCAAGGTGGGCAGCTTTCAAACGAACGTACGGCCAGCGGTCGGCTATCGAGCCGAACCGTTGCCATCGTTTATCGTGCCGAATGAGGCCTGCAGGAGTGGAGAGCCGCTGCTGGTATGAGATGACCAGCAGCGGCCGTTTCGGCTTACTCTGCCTTGTCGTAGGAGAACTGGATGCCTGCCGTACCGCCGGTCTCGATGAACAGATTCATGAAAGCGGGGACGGTCTCGGCGCGGCTCCAATCGCGCTGAAGTTCGCAGAAGAGCTGGACGGTGGAGATCAGCTTGCCCCCCGCCTGCTCGATCCGGCGGAGCGCTGCCTCATGCGCGGCGACGGAGGTGCCGCCCACCGCATCCACCGGCACATAGACCTCATAGCCTTCGGCCAGCGCGTCCAGCGCAGGGAAGGTCAGGCAAGCCTCGGTCCATAGCGCGGTCATCACGAGCTTCCTGCGGCCGGCTTCTTCCACCGCCTTGCGGAATTCCACATCCTCCCAGCTATTGATGCTGGTGCGGTCATAGGTGGGATAATCGCCCAGCACTTTGCGGATATGCGGCACGGGCGGCATGTTGAGGCCCGTCTTCACATTGACCGTCGAATGGATGACCGGCAGGCCGTAGGCGACCGCCGCCTTCGAGCAGCCGACGATATTGTTCAGCAGCAATTGCCGGTCCATCGAGGCGATCGAATTCACCTGCACCGGCTGATAGTCGATGATGATGAAGGCCGCGTTCTGCGGCGTGAGCAGATGGTCGGATTTCGGATCACGAACGGGTTCGCTCGACATGGTTTCATCCTTTCAGTTGCAGGCACCCGTCCTCATGTCCGCGCGGACGGCGATGTCCGGCGGCCGGGCGGCGTGCGGGTGCATACGCCGTCCTGATTTCGAACCGGAACGCCCGGCCCCAAAAGGAACCGGGCGCCTGATCAGGCCACCTGCGCGAACCTGCCGCTGTTGAAGTCGTCGACCGCCTGGCGGATCTCGTCCTCCGTGTTCATCACGAAGGGACCATGACCCATGATCGGCTCGTCGATCGGCTCGCCCGTCAGCACCAGCAACGTCGCATCGCCATTGGCCCGGATGCCGACATCGCCGCCCTCGCGGCTGAGCAGCGTCATCTCCGCCTCGCCCGCTTCGTGGCTGCCATTGACCGTGACATGCCCGGTCAGCACCACCAGCATGGCGGTATGGCCTTCGGGCAGGTCCAGCTTGAGCTCCGCGTCGCGGACCAGGCGCAGGTCCCAGACATTGATCGGCGTAAAGGTCTTCGCCGGTCCCTTTGTGCCGAGCAGCTCGCCCGCGATCACCCGTCCCTTGCCCGCCTCGCCAGGCAGGTCGACGACGGGAATGTCCGCCGAAACGATGCCCTGATAGCCGCCAGGCGCCATTTTATCTCTCGCGGGCAGGTTGACCCAGAGCTGCACCATGCGAAACGGACCACCCGTCTTCGCGAAGGCAGGTGCATGATATTCTTCATGCAGGATACCGCCTGCCGCCGTCATCCACTGCACGTCGCCGGGGCCGATGATGCCGCCATTGCCGGCGCTGTCCCGGTGCTCCACCTGCCCATCATAGACGATGGTGACGGTTTCGAACCCGCGATGGGGATGCTGGCCGACGCCGCGCCGCTCCGTGGTGGGCTCGAAATAATGCGGCCCCGCATAGTCGAGCAGCAGGAACGGGCTGATATGCTGGCCCAGGCTGTTGTAGGAAAAGAGCGAGCGAACCGGGAAACCGTCGCCCACCCAATGGCCGCGATTATTGCCGTAGCGGCCGAGAACCGTCTTGCTCATGATCTGTCTCCATGGCGGCGAACGCCTGTTCGCGTCCTTGTTGGATCAATAAATATCATCGCGACGACTCATGCGAAAGATTGCGCCATCCGACGCAGCATCCTAAAAACAGGATGATGCAGGACCTCAACGATCTCTATTTTTTCGTGCAGGTGGTCGATCATGGCGGCTTCGTCGCTGCGGAGCGCGCCATCGGCGTGCAGAAGTCGAAGCTCAGCCGCCGCATCCTGCAATTGGAGGATCGGCTGGGCGTGCGGTTGCTCAACCGCTCCTCACGCCGCTTCTCCGTGACCGAGATCGGCCGGGAATATTATGACCGCTGCGTCGCCATGCTGGTGGAGGCGGAGGCCGCCGATCAGGTGATCGCCCAGGTGCGGGCGGAACCGCGCGGCGTCATACGCGTGGCTTGCCCGGTGGCGCTCATCAATTTCCAGTTCGGCGCCCTGTTCGCCCGCTTCCTCAGCGCCTATCCCTCCGTTCAGCTCCATCTGGAAAGCACCAACCGGCGTGTCGATGTGATCGCGGAGGGCTTCGACATCGCCATCCGCGTGCGCTTTCCGCCGCTGGAGCCGACCGACCTCATCATGCGCAGGCTCGACGCCAGCACCCAATGCCTCGTCACCAGCCCCGCGCTCATGGCTGGCGGGGCGCTCTCCTCTCCAGCCGATCTCAACCGCTTGCCCAGCGTCGCCCTGGGGCCGGTGCAGCGGGATTATCATTGGCATCTCGAACATGTCGGGGGCGAGACGGCGAGCGTCACACATGTGCCCCGACTCGTGACCGACGACATGGCAGCGCTGCGCGACGCGGCTCTGGCAGGCGTGGGCGTGGTGCAACTGCCGACCATGATGGTGTGGCGCCAGGTTGAGGTGGGCGACCTGGTCCATGTCCTGCCCGACTGGCGACCGCGCGCGGGGATCGTCCATGCGGTCTTTCCCTCCCGCCGGGGACTACTGCCCTCCGTCAGAACACTGCTCGACTTTCTGGCAGCAGAATGTGCGGAGGCAAGGATAAGCGCGAGCATGCACATGGAATGATCGAATAGTCTCAGCCATCCTGTCTCACCACCGCACCATTGTTCCCAGCTGCCAACCGTCACCCTGCCGATAACCCGTTGATCCACAGCCAGTCGGGAAAGCTGCCCACGCGAACCACCCTTCTTTGCCGCTCAGCGGCTAATTTCCTACGCCTAACTGCGGACTGACTTCTGTGGATGGCTCCCGCGTTGCAAGTGTAAAGTGATGATCTGGCCTTTGGTCGGGTGCAGTCGTCTGTCCGGCCTGTTGATGCAGTCGGTGCAGACTGCTGGCCCTGATGGGGGCCGCGAACAAGGTCCGATCGGCTTTGCAGGCTATGACGCCTATGACAGTCCTTGGGTTGTCCTTGTTCCCGGTCCGACCGGTTTTGCCATCACATCCTTCGCGCTTACAACCTCGTGAAGCTGATCTCCTCAGCTAAGCTTCTAGTCTATGCTCCCGCCAACATAGGCGCATGCCCGCGTTCGAAGACGCCGCCGCGCGCCATGACCGCCCATGCAATCCGGGCCATCTTGTTAGCGATGGCGACCGAAGCAACGCGCGCGGGTTTTCTGGCGAGTAAAGCTACAAAGCGCGGATCGACCGTGCTGGGCTTCTCCTTGGCGTATCGGACCAGCGCGGTTGCGCCGACCACCAGAAGCTGCCGCAGATATCTGTCGCCCATCTTGGTAATGCGCCCCAACGGTCCTTGCCGCCACTCGAGCTCTGCCGCGGGGTCAGACCCAACCATGCGGCGAACTGGCGCCCTGACGAGAACTGACTTGGGTCGGTCACCGACGCGGCGAGCGCAGTCGCGCCGATCGGCCCGATCCCAGGGATCGTGGCCAGACGCTTGGCTCTGTCGTCGCTTCGCTGCAGAGCGGCGAGACGCAGGTCGAGCTTGCGCAACTGGACGTGCAGCTGGAGCAGTTGCTCTGCCAGCATGGCGACGACGTTGATCGCCTCGGCCGGCAGATCGAGCTTGGTCTCGCCGTCGACGATCTCCCGCGCCATCTGCAGTGCCTTCACAATCCCGACCGGGATGGCGATACCCAGTTCGGCGAGCACGCTGCGCATCATGTTGACCAGCTGCGTGCGCTGTTTGATCAACAGGCTGCGCACGCGGTGCAGCGACAACGCCGCCTGCTGCTCGCGCGACTTGATAGGCACGAACCGCATCGTCTGACGTGTGACCGCTTCGCAGATCGCCTCGGCGTCGGCAGCATCGTTCTTACCGCGTTTCACATAGGGCTTCACGTAAGCTGCCGGCATCAGCCGCACGTCATGACCCAACCTGGTCAGTTCGCGCGCCCAGTGATGCGATGTCCCGCAGGCCTCGGCGCCTACCAGGCACGGCGGCAGCTTCTCGAAGAACGGCAACATCTGAGATCGCCGCAGCGCCTTGCAAAGTACGACCTCACCGGTCGCGCTGATACCGTGAACCTGAAAGATGTTCTTGGCCAAATCCAGGCCGATCGTGCTAATCTCCATGGCGGGTGGCTCCTTGCTCGGGTTGCATGACAGCAAACCCATCTTGGCACTTAGATGCCGTGAGCGGGAGCTATCCACCTTATCCGCTTTCCCTTCCGGCTTGCGCAAGACTGGGCGCTAGCTGGCTGGCAGCTTCCGGGCGTTCCACCGAAGGAAGCGGTAATCACCTGCGGATCTTTCGGAAGGTCCATCCTGGCCGCTGAACGGCAATCGGCTATTGACGAGGTAGCCTGCGGATCGAGTGTCTGGTTGCGACACATCATTGGCATAATATAAGATGTCGTCGACTTTAGTCATAAGATCGTCCGGTACCGACGGTTTGTAAAGAGGATTGGCGAGCGCGGGTGCCAGTGCGATCCGTTCCTCCACCTTCTGGCGTGGTGAGCTGCCTTGGAGCGCGCGCTGTCGTCGTCGATTGTAGGCGCGGTTGAAGCCGGCCAACAGGATTTCGAGATCCGCGTGGCCGGCGACGTTGATGCCCAGCACCTCGCTGGCGATGCGGCCGTTGAAGCGCTCGACCATGCCATTTGTCTGGGGTGTATAGGGTTTTGTCTTGCGATGAGTGACCTTGATCTTGGCGCAAGTGCGTTCAAAATCGTCGGCGGTGAAGCAGGATCCCCGGTCGGTCAGGACATGGGTGATGCGGAAAGGGAACGCCTTCCTAGCGGCGTTGAGAAAGGTGATAGCGTTGGCGGCATTCTCGGCGTCGTAGACGTCGAGATGGACGAACCGTGAGCAGCGATCGATGGCTACATAGAGGAAGCGCTTGCGGATCTCACCGTCCGCGGTACGCAGCTTGGGCAGATGTTTTACGTCGATGTGGACGAAGCCCAGATCATAGTCCTTGAAGCGGCCTTGCCCTTTGCGCGGCTGCGTCGTGGGTTTGGGTGGGCGGCGGTTGAGCCCCTCGGCCTTGAGCACCCGATAGATGCTGTCGCGATTGAGGTGTGGCAGGAAGTGCCGGAGCACGAAGGTGAGATCATCCAGGGCGAAGCCAGTCGACCTGCGCACAGCGCAGATGATGGCGCGCTCTTCCTCGGACATGCACCAAGCCAGGCGCTTGGGCCGGCTTGAGCGATCCTGGACCTCCTTCTCGCCGCGTCTGCGCCACTTGCGGACGGTTTCGTCGCTGATGCCATAGCGCTTTGCGACGACACTGGCAGACTCGGTAGAACGAGCGATTTCCGCCCGCACAACAGGCGTGGTTCGGGCCTGGGGATGTATCTGCACCATCACAAAACCTCATCAACAAGAGCAGCAAAGCGCCATGCGTGATCCGCAATAGCGCTGCTTACCATGTCCCAATGATGTGTCGCAACCAGACAAATATCCCACGGCGGCACTATAGGATTGTCGCCGCGCCGCTGCTAGTTGTACCCGCCACGCAATCGCCGTGCGAGAAAGGAACATCAATCGTGACGCCACGTGCCGCCATCCAGAAGATTGCATGCATGGTTCGAGACGATATCCGCTCGGGCGAACTGTCGCCCGGGGCCTACAGCGTCGGAGATATGCTAGCGGCGCAACCCGAAGCCTTACTGCTGATCGTCGACCTCACCGGTGCTGAAGGGCGCAAGAAGCGGCCTGACGTAACGATGCATCACGCATATTCGTTCATGCTTGGTCAGGCTCTCGAGCAGCTACGTCAGCGAAGCGAAGCCGGCAACGGCCATGCGACCATGGCCATGGAGAATGTCAGGGCCGCGATCGCTCAGCAGATGCGTATTGGCAAGCTCGTGCCGACGGCAGCGATGGCGCTTGTCTCGTCGTTTTCACGGGCTGGGATCGAGGTGGGGGAGGATATACGCAGCGCAATGGATCACGCGATGATCCAGACCGGAGCTGGCCAGCAGAATCTTCCGACGCCAGATGTTGCCGAGATGTTGAAGGACTTGGTGAAAGCCTGTGAGGGCGACCCGTTCCTGATCCAGAGCCAGTTCGCCGAATTCACGGCAGCCATGCCTGCCGGGCTGCAACTCAGTCTGTTGGAAGGTCTCGTCCTCGCCGACGATTCCAGTCTGCGCGAGGCCGCTATCGGTTGGCTTCTTGCAGAACCTGCGATAGCGACGCCGTTAGCCTCCATGATGGAAGAGGCCGCCAGACGAGGGCTTGTATCAGCAACGTCGGTTACGAACCTAATGCTGATCCGCAACTGGGTGTCGGAAGATCGGCGCTGTGCGATCGACGCGATCATCAGAGCCGCGCGAGCTGTCGGGTCGGTGCCGGAGAAGCGCCCCGCAATTCAGGTCAGGGAACTTCTGATTTCCGAGCGCGATGGGGCGGGAGCCCAAAGCATATTCGCATCGATCAAGCAGGGCAGAAAGAACGCGCTGGTATCGATTCTCATCAAGCAGGGCCATGGTGTGCGGGACGCCTGGGTAGCGCGCTCGCTAAGCAGGCCCGAGATCGAAGACATGCTTGACCATATTGCGTCCGAGATGTCGGTCCATGAAACGACGGCCGAGGACACGGCCTTGATCCTGAGCAGCGCCTTGGCGGACGGCCCGGCTAGCTCGCCACCCCCGTTTGGCCTCGTTCAGGCTATCACGCTTATCGGGCTCTCGGATGTCGCGTCCAAATTTGTATCGGTGGATGATCTCGTTGCCTCGATGCTCGCGGACGCCGACGCTGCGGTAACCGATGCCAAGGCGGTGGAGAAGGCAGTGCGCGCATCCGGCCGGTGGCTGGCGACCAACCCTCAGCTCGATTCCTGGTTTGAGAATGGCGACGACGTCGCCGCAGCGATCAAAGGAAAGCGCAAGATCGAAGACCGGATCGCGGCGATTATCGAAAAGGTGCTGGAACCGAAGCGGGCCTATTGGGCCAGCGTCATCGCTTGGAGTGCATTCGCACAGCGAGGTGACGGCCACGGTTCGGACTGGATCGAAATGGCGCTCGTCGCTCGTGAGATGGCTTCGGAACGACCTCTGACCGAGATCCCACTAGCGCGCTTCATCGCCGTGCAAACGGCGGAGGCGGCCCGGACCTGATCAGCGAACCAACTGGGCGCCGGATGCGCAATGCGGAGTGCGGCAGGTTGCATAGCGCGCTGGGCAACCTGCAGGTCGGCTATCGGGAAGCCCCCGCAACCCTTCACCTTTCCGGCCGTTCAGCGGCCGATTTCTTTTCCTTAGATTCGGCCCGTCCGCTTTCTTATTCTGACCGCCCAAGGCTGGTCGATTCCAGTCCGGCAGGTTTCGAACGCGGAAAGGGAGAAAGCTGCCATTCGCTGGCCAGAGGGGTCGGGGCAGATTGAGGAAATCTTATGGTTTGGCCAACGTGTCGCGCCATGCCGCTATATTCAGATGATTGGCCTGGCTTATACCATTGAGGAGCATGTCCTCCTCCCGCGTGGAAGATGGACGGACCACCATTCGGGAGCGGAATTCATCAAACCGGTGCAGCTGTAGTTCAAGATATGCGACACAGGGATGGGCTGTCATATTCCACCTTTTCCCAGGGATGCCGCGATCAATGCCACCAATGCGTCCTCGGCCCGCTCCCTAAGCATGGGGTCCATCGCGTTCAGATCGGCTCGCAACCATTGCGGGATTCGTCTTACCATGTCGCGGAGGGCGGCGTCGGCAAATGTGGGCTCATCAGTCGTCATCATTTCCTTGCACTCATTCCCGTCACATTTCCTGACCCATCCTTCTGCTCACGATGAAGAGACCCTCGGCGGGTCAAGCCCTCGCCAATGTCGTTCGCCGTGTCGCGGCATCTTGAGCCGCGAGCAGATGATATATAATCTGATATTCACTTATCATATCGCATATATGCTATAAAAGATTGTAATTTGATGTTTTATACATCATGTAGGCGCTCATGATCACGTCTCAACAAATGCGGGCCGCGCGAGCCTTGCTCGGTATCGATCAACGCCAACTCGCCGCACTGGCAAGCGTATCCCTGCCGACGATCCAGCGGATGGAAGCATCCGATGGGCAGGTGCGAAGCGTCGTTGAGACATTGGTGAAGGTGATCAATGCGCTCGAGGCGGCAGGGATCGAGATCATCGGGGAAAATGCCCCGAGCAATGGCGCAGGGCGCGGCGTCCGTCTCAAAGATTCCACTGCCAGCCGACAGCCCCGGCGCGTACCGTCGGTCCTGTTCGATCAAACGGCCGAAGACGATGCATCCTGATGGGCGACTGATCGCTTTCACGCCGAAGCTGATCACGGTCCTGCACGAGGGCTATTCGATCGACCGGATGCGGCGCGATTGCGTTGCCGGCCTCACGGTCGCAATCGTCGCGCTGCCCTTGGCCATGGCGTTGGCAATCGCGAGCGGCGCCTCTCCCGACAAGGGACTGGTCACCGCTGTCATAGCCGGTTTCCTGATTTCAGCCCTTGGCGGTTCGCGAGTCCAGGTCGGTGGGCCGACCGGCGCCTTCGTCGTCGTCGTTTTCGGTGTCATTGCACAGCACGGCTATGACGGCCTGCTCCTTGCGACCCTGATGGCGGGCCTCATGCTGATCGTCGCCGGATATTCAGGCCTGGGCAGCCTCGTGCGCTTCATTCCCCAGCCGGTGGTCACGGGTTTCACGGCGGGCATCGCGGTCATCATCGCGTCGAGCCAGGTGAAGGATTTTCTCGGCCTGTCGATGAGCCATGTGCCAGCCGACTTCCTGCCCAAATGGGGAGCCTATTTCGCTGCGCTCGACAGCATCCGGATCGTCACTCTGGCGGTGGGCGCAGGGTCGCTGGCGCTGATCATCGCCCTTCGCAAATGGGCGCCACGGTTGCCGGGCTTCCTGATCGCCGTTGCATCGGCAGGAGCGGCAGTCGCACTCTTCCATCTCCCCGTCGAAACGATCGGGTCGCGTTTCCCTGACCTGCCCACCGGCCTTCCCGCTCCGGCGTTGCCGGACCTTTCCCTCGCCAAGCTCCAATCGGTCGTTCCGTCCGCATTCACCATCGCCTTTCTCGCCGGGGTCGAAGCGCTCCTCTCCGCCGTCGTGGCCGATGGCATGATCGGTTCACGGCACCGGTCCAATCAGGAACTCGTAGGTCAGGGGATAGCGAACATCGCGTCGGCACTGTTCGGCGGCCTGCCTGCGACGGGGGCCATTGCCCGCACTGCGACCAACATCAAGGCCGGCGCGATCACGCCCATGGCCGGCATGATGCATGCGCTGTTTCTGCTCCTGTTCATCCTGTTCGCCTCGGATCTCATGGCCTATGTGCCGCTGGCGGCGCTTGCGGCCATCCTGTTCATGGTTGCCTGGGGCATGAGCGAACATCATCGCTTCATCCAGTTGCTACGCATGCCCAATGGCGATCGCAGCCTGTTGCTCTTGACTTTTGGCCTGACCGTTCTGGTCGATCTCACGGTTGCCATCGGCGTCGGCGTGACGCTCGCCTCGCTGCTCTTCATGATGCGCATGAGCCAAACGGTGGAGATTGCAAACGACAGCGGCAACGGCGCGCTATCGTCCGAGGAGGAAGGGGAAGATATCCACCAGCGCGATGCGCTTCCCCCAGGGGTCGAAGTATTCCGTATCGAAGGACCGGTTTTCTTTGGCGTCGCGAACGAATTGCTCGACACGCTACGACGGATCGGGCCTCCGCCAAAAGTCATTATTCTTCGCATGCGGCGTGTGCCCCTCCTCGATGCGAGCGGCGTGACGACGATCGAGGAAATCGTCCGGCAAGCGGCATCCGCTGGCACGCAGATCATAGTCTCAGGCATCCAGGCGCAGCCCATGGCGATGCTAAAGCGGGTTTCACTGGGTCCGGCGGACCGGCGTGTGATCATCAGCGATGATTTTCCTGAGGCCCTGCGCGTTGCAAGAGCGATCGCCGGTGCTCCAACGGCTGCGGCCGAAAAGCTAAACTGATCGACAACCAGATGAATTTCGAAATGAACCCAACGAACGACGACCATGTCTATGATGAAGCTTCGGGTGAGTGGATCTCCGCGGAAGAGGCTGCCGCGAAGGCCCAGGAGGCTGGCCAAGTCGAAGTACGTGATTCCGCCGGCAACCTTCTGGCGGACGGCGATAGCGTCATCACGATCAAGGACCTGAAGGTCAAAGGCGCCGGCCAGACGCTGCGTAAGGGTACCGTGATCAAATCGATCAGGCTCACCGGTGACGAACAGGAAATTGATTGCCGCTATGAAGGCATCAAAGGCCTGGTCCTTCGGGCCGAATTCGTGCGCAAGCACTGATATAGGATAATATTTGAGAGTGCGGTGAGGTCGGATCAGTCACGCTTCAGGCTGACGAAAACCGGCGCGAGCTTTTCTCGGTAGGAGGCCACGCCCTCGCACACTTCGGATCCGGCGAAGGCGAGGGACTCCGGCGCAGTCGAAGTGTCGAAGGCTGAGGCAGCGTTGCGTAGCCGCTTGTTTGCGCTGTATTTCGTCCAACCCATCGCATCCTGTACGCTTGCGCACGTCGGTGTCCCAGCCGACGTCATGATACGGCTCATATTCTCATTTCCACATACGGCGAGTCTCGGTGCTAGGTATCTGGAGATGGAATGACCGGGAATGGCGCTTTGCCACCTATCGTATCTGGATCAACACAACAGAAATAGCGCTATTCACTCTACCGCGAATCATCATCGCAAGATTTTGGATGTGCAACAATCAAGCTGCCGCTTTCAAATCGGAGAGCGGAATCATGAGCGTCATTTCGTTGGTAGGCGATTGTAGGAAACCGCACCGCAGGTAAAATTGCTTTGCATCTTCGCTGATTGCATGGACTATCATCCCCCGGACACCAACGAGATCGGCGGCGGCAATCACCCGGCGGCCAGCATCGCAAATGAGAGCCCTTCCAAAGCCTTTGCCCTGCTTGGCTTGGTCGATCGCCAGGCGAGCCAAGGTTATAACCGGAATAGGATCGGGCATATTTCGGCGGAGGCGTCCTACGGCCTCTGTGCAGGCGATCGAACTAGACGCCAGCGAATAATAGGCGACAACACGCGCGTCATCGCACAGGACAAAAGTCCTGCTTGCTCTGCTCTCATGATTGGCACGCGCGCGGCGCCTGAGCCAATCGTCCAGCGAAGCTGTACCGGATATGAATTCGTCTAGCAGATGACCATCATCAAGCGGCACTGGAGCGACGATCGTCACTGGGACTCCCAAGGTGCGGGCGTTTGCATCGTCTTGCGCAGCTGTTCATTCGCTTGCGCGGGGCGATCGAGCATATCCAAAAACTCGCTATATGCTTCCGGCGACACCGAAATAACACGTTGATCGAGGATGGCATCTTCGGCCGCCTGCTTGGACGCAGCAATCATGAAATCGGAGCGCGTACGGCCAAGCATATTCGCCGCACGATCAATCAGGGACTGCGTGTCCATTCGAACACGCAGATTGACGGCCTGGAGCGGCGTTTCCGAGGAAGCTGTTGTACGTGGCATGGGTTTAGTCCTTTACACCTCTTCTTACCATATCAGATACACGGTGTGTATCTATTTTTGCGACGCCGGATAGGGATGTATTTCTGGATCGGGGAAGCTGAGTTTGGACATTTAACGGCGATTAATGGCGTAATGCAGCCGTTTCCGCCTTCGACCCATTGCGGACGTCTGAGAGGTAATTACGGCTTCCCAATAGTATCGCCGTTACCTGCATTCAGATCGCCTGCCTTGAATGGACCTTCAACTGATCGTTTGCCGCGGCATCGTTCAGGAGGCGCGGCGCAACGTTATGCGCGTCAACTCCGATGGACGCCCCAGTCGCATTGCGAAGCCGGGCCAGATACCGGTTCCGTTGTTCACATAGAGTGTCATACCGTCTACGGCATAGACGCCCGAAACAAAGCCCGCATTGCCAAGCGCAACGAGCCGATCGAGGCCGGGCATCATGCCGCCATGGGTATGACCGGACAACTGCAGCGCCACACCGCGAGCGGCCGCCTGCCGCGCTGCGCCGGGCTGGTGATCGAAGAGCAGGATCGGCACGCCTGAGGGCGCAGCTTCCAGCGCGGCTGCGAGGTCCGGCGGGGGCATGCCGGTCGCATGCGCCGAGCGATCCGTAACGCCGGCGAGGACAAGTCGATGCCCCATCCGCTCAAGCACCACGTGGGCGTTCTCCAGGATATGCATGCCCATGCTCGTGAAATGCCGCATCCACTCTTGGTAGCCTAGGAAATATTCATGATTGCCCGGGCTCATATGTACGCCGTCCCGTGCGCTCAGCTGTCGCAGCGGCTCGACATCCTCCCGGCGCATGGCGAGGCTGCCGTCAATGACGTCGCCAGTGATGGCGATCAGATCCACATCCAGCGCATT
The DNA here is from genome assembly GCF_013375555.1 of Sphingobium sp. EM0848. Lineage (NCBI taxonomy): Bacteria > Pseudomonadati > Pseudomonadota > Alphaproteobacteria > Sphingomonadales > Sphingobiaceae > Sphingobium > Sphingobium sp. EM0848. The sequence goes on along the minus strand of NZ_JABXWB010000005.1, from coordinate 206,007 downwards.
GGCTCGCTCAACAAGGTGGCGCGTCCAGCTGGCTGGAAAGAGGCGACTGATATGCAGGTCAGTCAGCTGCAGGAGCGTGTAGCCGTCGAACTTTGCCGGAAGGCCGGGAATAGCGATGCCGACGTCCTTAACCGGCGGGACTCGCACCGCGTTTGCCACCCCCACGGTCGCGAGGATCATGGCGACTGCCGTCATGCCCCAGCGGACGCTAAGAGGAACGACCGCGCTTGACCCGCCTAGCCAAAGGCCCAGCATTACCACATCCAGCAGTAGCTGCAGCGCCGCCAGAAATAGGATCGTCCCGCCCGCCCAGTTGAAGAGGAGGATGATCGGACGGGGGAACTCGGGCGCAAAGACTGATCCGGAGGACAGGCGGCTCCACAGCATGAACTGCGAGGCAAAGAGCATCAGCAGCGCGACGGCGACCTTCGCAGCCAGCGCGATCGGCAGGGACCACAGGAATTGGACGATGACCAGCAGGGATGGCAGAGCCATGATGAGATAGGGTATGGCACATGCTCCAACGTCGTCGGCGATCGGGAGCAGATAGGGCCGGCGCTCCGCCGATCAAGATGGCGGAGCGTGTATCAGTGCCGCCATCCAAGATCGAGGCATGTCGCATTGAAGCAAGGCGCTGTCCGTTTGGACGCCGTTCCAGCGAGGCATCACTGGAGCTTGTTCGGTCAGTGCCTCAACGAACCCCTACCTCGACATCTGGCAGAAAGATGCAGAGAAGACCGATAGCCAACCGCCTTCTTCAGAGCCAAAGCATGTGAACAGCGGCCCCGACGATCAGCCTGACTGAGTTAGCCTCAATCTAGCTATGCGTCGAACCGCATCCGTCAGCGTCTTCAACGCCGAGGCATGAAGCCTCGTGACCGTCCAGTAGAGCTTGACCTGAAGCGACGTGCCGGGGGTCAGCTCAGCCAGCAGGCCCTGCTCAATGCGCGGACGCGACAGCATGACAGGGTGCATTCCCCAGGCCATGCCCTCGAGCGCGAAATTGAGAAAGCCGAAGGTCGAAGGCACCAAGTGCATCGGCGCGTCCAGTTCGATTCCGTGCTTCTCCTGCGCCCATCGCGCCTGCAGCCCGTCCCTTCGTTCGAAGCGCAGACAGGGCGCCTGGCGCAGCGCCTCTTCGGTCACCCCGTTTGGAAAATGGCGGGCGACGAAATCCGGACTGGAGCAGGCCTGGTATTCCAGGCCGCCCAGTTCGATCGTTCTGCACCCCTGCACTGCGCCAGGGTCCGCCGAAACAGCCGCGACCACCTCCCCGGATCGAAGCCGGTCGGCGGTGTGCGCCTCGTCCTCAATGATGAATTCGAGCAGAAAGCCGGTATTGCGGGCGAAGTCGGCCGCCGCCTCGGGAAACCAGGTCGCGATGCTGTCCGAATTGACGGCGACCTTGAGCGTGACGGGCGCTTCAGACCCACTCGCCGTAAGCGACAGCGATGGGGCCAGATCGGCCTCCAGAAGCTGGACCTGATCGACATGCGCGCAGAGGCGCCTGCCAAGGTCGGTCGCGGAGCAGGGTTGCCCCCGGACAATCAGGATGGTGCCCAGCCGTTCCTCCAGCGCCTTCACACGCTGGGACACCGCCGAAGGCGTGATGCCCAGCCGTTCGGCCGCTCGCTCGAAGCTGCCTTCCCGCACGACGGTCGCAACGGCGGCAAGGGCGGGATAATCAAGCATGATGAAGCGCTACTTCATCAGGATTAGAAGAACAAGTTTTCCTGAATCAGATGAACAGGCCATAGGCTGCCTGATGACGAACGCTCTTCCCACTTTCCTCACCGGCTTTGCGATGTCGGCGGCACTGATCATGGCGATCGGTGCGCAAAATCTCTTCGTCCTACGACAGGGGCTGAAACGCGAGCATGTGGGGCCGATCGTGCTGTTCTGCGGGAGCGCGGACGCAATCCTGATCGCATCAGGCGTCAGCGGCGTCGGCGCGCTGCTGGGTGCCATGCCGCAGTTGACCTTCGCCCTTACGATCGGCGGCGCGCTGTTCCTAAGCTGGTACGGTCTCAGGGCCTTCCAGCGCGCGATGGCGCCTGAGGCGATGCCGGTGATGGCGCAGGGCGGGATCACGCTCGGCCGTGCCCTCGGCGCCACCGCCGCCTTCACCTTCCTCAACCCGCACGTTTATCTCGACACGGTGCTGCTGATGGGAGCGGCAGGTTCGGCCCATCCGGCGGCGCTGCGCCCCGTGTTCGTCGCCGGAGCTGCGAGCGCAAGCATCGTCTGGTTCACCGCCCTCGGCTACGGCGCGCGTATGCTGACGCCGCTGTTCGCCCGGCCAGCCGCATGGCGCGTGCTGGATGCGATCGTGGCGATCGTCATGCTGACGCTGGCGGCATCTCTCATCACAAGGGCGGTCCAATGAACTACACAGAATTCCTGCCGAGGACGGCTGCGCCCGCTGACGGGTCGCCAAAGCCGAAAGGCATACTGCAGCGGCTGTGGGTCCAGATGGTCGAAGCCTCAGACGTCGCCGTCCGGCACCACTATCACGCGCCGTGGGAACGAACCGACGACTGATCGCGCCCAGCTTCTGCCGCCGATCTTTTGTGGTCGTTCAGGCGTCAAACTCTGCTTCTCGGAAGCGGACATAGCCCCGCATCGGCCGCATCAGCGCGGTTTCGCCCGTCGGTCCAGAATCTGCTTGAGAGGATTGGGTTTGCCCGGCGCCACACGCCTGAGGGTATTCGTATCGTGATGGTCGAACGGCTCAGACCTGCCGTGGACGATAAGAGTGGTGCGGATATCATAGCTCCAGCTATCGTTGCCATCGAAGCGGATATCGATCCGGTATGCATCCGTTCGAAAACCATATTCGAGGAAGGCGGTCGAGCATATCCCATCCTGCGTCTGTCCGCGTGTCGCGACCAGCGATAGATTATCGTCGCCAGCCTTGGCTTGGCCTGCGGCCAGCGCGACTTGCCCACGTGGAATCGCCAATGTCTGCAGGATCAGTCCGGTCGCCGGTTCCCAGAGCCAGTAACCGACCTGATCGTGAAAGGTGATGTCCTCTTCCTTGGTCGTGATATGGGTGTGGTATCGCAGGCCGTAGAAAAGCTGCGGGCCGTTGGTTTGCGGATCGATCGCGTCGAACGAAACACGCTCAATGAACACACGCCGCTCGGGAGCGTCGGCTTTCGGGTTGATATCGATGCCCTTATGGGCCTCCCAGCGACCGGCAAACCTCGCAAGTGGCCCCAGATTGGCGAGCGTGTCAGGATCGACGCCGGTCGGCTCGGTAAAAATATCGTGAGGAAACGGGTTCATCGACTCTCCCCGGAGAAAGGTTGAAATCCAGAATATAGGGCTTGATCACGGTCCACCCAAGGCAATCCCGCCGATGGTTCATCACCGACCCATCCCGGCCGCTTAACTCCCAATTTTTCGCTTCCAGGTCCGGTCGGTCCGGTTTTCCATCTCGTATGTCCAGGAGTGGCCGCTTACAGTCCGGCAAGTTTCGAACGCAGAAAGGGAGAAAGCGGCTAATCGCGGTCGAAAGTTTGATAACTGCGCTTATGTTTCACGGTCTGACAAGGTTGACGGCCCTGCCAAAAATGCGCATATATGTGCGCATGAATTTGAGGAGGCTCTGATGGGCAGGCACGAGTATGATTTGGCGACGCAGGCTCGCAAGCCGACTAATGTGTCGCTGGATATAGCGCTTGTGGCTGAAGCAAAGCGGCTGGGCATCAATATTTCCCGCGCTTGTGAGGTCGGACTGACCGAGCAGATCGCCAAAGAACGTGGCCGCCTTTGGAAAGAGGAAAATGCGTCTGCGCTGGAAAGCTCGAACAGCTATGTGGATCGTCGGGGTCTGCCCTTGGGCCAGTATCGTCGGTTTTAATGGCCAAGTTTGATGTGTATCGGCAGAAGCTGGGCGGATGCCATGTGTTCGATTGCCAGGCCGACCTTTTGAATGATCTTAATACGCGTCTGGTCGTGCCGCTTCTGCCGATCGGTGAGGCACCCAAAGCAGCCATCCGCTTGAACCCAATTTTTGATGTGGAGGGTGAACGGCTGGTGATGGTGACGCAGTTCGCTGCCAGCGTTCCGGTTCGTGAATTGGGCGAGGTCGTACAATCCCTCAGCCCGAAGCAGGATGCCATCAGCGCCGCGCTGGATATGTTGATCGTCGGCTTTTGAGAAGGGCGTTTGCAGGTATGGGCGGGCATCGCTGTCACGATCCTACTTTCCATCAGCGCCGTAGCGATGTGGGCGTAAAAGTCGCCGGGGGACGACCATTCTCAGCCATTCATCACCGAATTTGCGGTCCCGAGGTGCGGACCGACCGCTTTTCCAGTGCGTGAGCGGGCCGATGGCACGATATTGTCCGACTAAGTCTATATCTGCGTTGGTAGGAGCGCACGATTTCCGTCCGCTTAATCGCCGTTGGCATCGACCATGAATATAATGGGCTTGCCTCGCGACGCCGGATCCCACCCTGCCGACAATGCTGCCCGCACGCCGCGCGAAGCAATCGCGCCGTTGATATGCAGACGCCCTTTCGGCAATCCTTTCATCAGGCGCTTTGGCGCCGGAAATTCCAGCACGGCTTGACGCGGCATGTCTTGCTGACGCAGGGAAACCGTCATTCCCTTCCAGCCATCGGAAGATGACAACTGAGGTTCGCTGAGGAGTTCCCAATCATATTTGAAACCGTCGATCTCGACAGTGCCGCTGCGGCCGGGTGTATGAAGCATGACATGCCTTTAGCATGCCAGTGGCCGCACTCCACCCATATCTCGCGCGCGTCGCCTGATACTCGGCCAGTTCCTTGAGGCGCGGCGAACGCAGCCAGATTGCCTGTGCAGGCGGCCTCCCTTAAAGCCCGACAATTCCCTCTCCGAGAGAAGGGTAGGATGTGGGTTTATCTTAATCTCCCAGCCAACCGGATATGATCTCGCCTTTATGCCCTTCGGGTGCCAACGCCGCGCGCAAAGCTTCTAGCAGGGACGGCAGCGCCTGTGTGAATGCGTAGGGCGGATTGACGATATAGAGGCCCGCGCCGTTATAGATGCCGGGCTGCTCGCTATCATATAGCCAATGCTCCACCACCAGCAATTTCGGGATGCCGAGCTTGCGCAACTGCGCCTTCCACTGCCAATGCGTGGCCCGGTCTTTCAGCGGATACCAGATCACCGTCACGCCATGCGCCCATTTGCGGTGAGCGACGGCTAGGGTGGCGGTGATGCGCGCGCGTTCGTCCGGTTGCTCGAAGGGCGGGTCGACCACTACCACCCCGCGCGCGGTGCGGGGCGGCACCATAGCCAGCCAAAGCTCGTAGGCGTCGCGTTCGTGCACGGCCGCGCTGGTGCCCCGCATCACGCCACGCAGGGTATAGGCGTCCTTCGGGTGCTTTTCGTTGAGGATCAGGACATCCTGCGGGCGCAAAAGCTGCGCCAGAAACCGCGGTGAGCCGGGGTAAAAGAGCGGTTCGTCACCCACATTCACCGCTTGTACGGCGGCGCGGTAATCATCCAGCAAGGGGTTCGGGTCGGCAAAGGCCCGCAGCACGCCCCCCGCGGCCTCGCCGGTGCGTTGAGCTTCGTCACCGCCAAGGTCGTACAGTCCGCAGCCGGCATGGGTGTCGATCAGAGTCAGCGCGCCCTTCTTGTGCTGCAAGGCCCGCACCAAGGCAATCAGCAGGCTGTGCTTCACGACGTCGGCGCTGTTGCCAGCATGGAAGGAATGGCGATAATTCATTGTGGTTCAAAATCCTGATGGTCGGCCTTTAATCGAACTGCTGGACCTTGTGCAAAGCGAAGTTATGCCCACGCCGGTATTGCTGGGCGCGGAAGCCGACCGCGAGGCGATTGAAGCAATCCGGTGCTCGCATAGAGTCGGGCAGAAACCTCCAAGGCGCTTCGGCGCAGGGCCCCAGCCCGCGTAATCGATCGTCACCGGAGGCGGAGGCCGACCCATTACAGACGCTCAGCGGCTGATTTCTCGCTCTCAGCAGTGGACAGGCTGCTTTTCCATCTTAGGTACCTAAGACTGGTCGATTCCGGTCCGACCGGTTTGGAAAGACAACGGCAGCAGAACCGCTATTCGCCGGTGCTGGCTGCCATCGGTAGGTGCCGCCCCTTTGTCGCCATTCCCGCGCGAGTTTGCGATGCTTCAGAGCGGCCATTCATAGCATTATCATCACTCGGTTACGACATTAAGGTGCTTTCAAAGTGTCGTGTCGATCTGATCATAGAATGTCTTGATTTAGCCCGATCATGCAGGCGCAAGACAGATCGAAAGCAATGGACCGCTCTCTGGCCGTCCATTGCTCCTCAAGCGCTCAAGCGCGATAATGATCACCAGCTTCCGGTCCCCGCCGAATGAACGGCGGATCATCCATCACTGACTTGAGCCGGAATGCTGCGAGAGATTGCGCGCCTCGTCTGTCACGGTCTTCCGCTCGCCCGTCCGGTGGATCCTGCCATTCCGCACATCATCCCAGGTAATGAGCGGGTAAAGCTTGTGTTCCTGGGCCTCATTTTCGAACAAGGCCCGCAACTCCGCCACCTTTTCCGGATAGCGCTTGGCGATGTTCAGGCGCTCCGTGTAATCCTCGTTCAGATTGTACAATTCCCAGGCGTTTTCGTCGAACGGCTTGTCGCCGTTGGGACTGCCGGCAATCAGGCGGTTCGGATAGGGCAAGGCGGCCTTCCAGCCATCCTTGTAGATAGCCCGCGATCCAAAGATGTAATAATGCTGCACCCGATGCCGTGATGCGGCCTTGGCGTCGTTGATCGAATAGGCCAGCGATATGCCCTCAATGGGTTGCTGCGCATTCCCCCGATACGCTCCGGAGCGTTCAGTCGCAGCAGTTCCAGGGTCGTAGGGAGAATATCGATGACATGGCCATATTGCGTGCGGACTGAGCCATTGTCCTTGATCGCCCTTGGGTAGGAAATGATCAGCGGGTTACGGGTGCCACCCTCGCTATTGGCATCGGACTTCCAGAGCCGGAATGGTGTGTTCGCTGCCTGAGCCCAGCCCAGCGGATAATTGCCTTCGACGCTGGCGGCCGTACCGATCTCGCCGATCCTGTTCAGATTATAGGCGAGATTTTCCTGTGCGCTCAGCGGCTTGGCGGTCAGCGGCCGATCGATGTCGCCGTTCGGCGTGCCTTCCTTGCTCGCGCCGTTATCGCCGACGATGACGATGAACAGCGTGTTGTCGTACTGGTTGATCGCTTTCAGATGATCGACAAGCCGGCCGATCTCATGGTCGGTATAGGTCAGGTAACCGGCATAGACCTCCATGAAACGGGCGTAGAGCTTCTTCTCGTCGGGCGAAAGCGAACTCCATGCCGCAATGCTCGGATCGCGATCCGGGAGAATGGCATTGGCGGGAATGATCCCCTGACGCTTCTGCTCGGCAAAGACCTTCTGCCGATAGACGTCCCAGCCCGCTTCGAACTTCCCTTTATATTTGTCGCTCCACTCGGTGGCCACCTGATGCGGCGCGTGCGTCGCGCCAGGGGCGTAATAGAGGAAAAACGGCTTGTCGGCCGCGGCTTGTTTCTGGCGGTCGATATAGCTGATGGCCTTGTCGGTGATCTGCTCGCTCAGGTGCCGGCCGTCAGGTTTCACATGCGCCTGGTCTTCCACCAGGTCCGGCTTGTACTGGTCTGTCTGTGATCCGAGGAAGCCGAAGAAATGCTCAAAGCCCTTGCCCGTCGGCCAAAGATTGAACGGCCCCGCATCGGTCGCATCCTCATCCGGTGTCAGTCCATATTTGCCGACCGCGAAGGTGCTATAGCCATCGTCCCGCAAAATTTCAGCGACGGTGCCGGCCTCGGAGGGAATATGGCCGTCCCAGCCCGGAAAACCGGCCGAGAGGAAGGTGTGGGAAAATCCGGACTCATGAACAGAAGAACTGTTCCTGCCCGTCAGCAGCGCCGCGCGCGTGGGCGCACAGATCGCGGTCGTATGGAAATTGGTGTAGCGCAACCCCTGCTGCGCCAACTGCTCCAGCGCTGGCGTGCTGATGCCCCCGCCAAAAGCACTTGAGGCGCCAAAACCCACGTCATCCAGCAATATCCATACGACATTGGGTGAACCGGCCGGCGCCCGGACCGGCTCAGGCCACCATTCTTTGGACTCAGCCAGCGTTCGCCCCACGGTGCCCTGATAGAGCTGCTGTTGCGGCTGCGCCTGAGCCTGCCCGGCGAGCGACAAAACAGAGGTCAACGCCGTCAGCGAAAGCAAAATCTTACGTGTCATTGTTCATTTCCTTCGATTTCAATCGCGGTTTGGAGCGCCTCAGGAGCGGTGGGGCGAATACCAGATGGGCGAGGACCAGGCGCGCTGCTGAATGGTCGCGGGCACATCCTTGGGCAGCGGCAGGCCATATTCGATGGCGCGCAGCGTCGTCCAACGCGGGGTCGGGATTTCAAGCACGCGGACATAATAGACCGCCTGCTCCTCCGGCCTGAACGACGGATCCGTCCAGACCGTGGCGAGCCGCGCGGCACCGATACTGTTGGCATAGGCCCCGGTCTTGCGATCCACTGTGTCGCCGATCGCGGGGAGCTTGCCGGTTTTCACATCGACCTGTCGCGCACCGGCCCAGGCGACGTCGAATATGCGCTCCTGCTGCTTGCCTCCCGCCTGCCAGAGCTTGATGATCTGGATACGGTCGAGATTGCCGCGTTTCGGGTCCTTGACCGCTTCGACCGCGAAGGAGGGTGCCTTGGCTCCGGCGGCGGGCAAGTCGCCGCCCATCGGCACGCCCTTTTGATAGGCCGCGTGGACCCAGTTCGCGCCCTTCTGCAACGCCGGTGAAAAGCCCCAGCCGCCGAAGAAGCGCAAGCGGATATGGCTGCCTGACGTCGCATAGGTCTCCTTGCGGCGCAGCGCGGCGAAGATCGCTTCGCGGGTGTTCGATTCAGCCCAGACCCCGGTCAGCGCCGCCGGACTCAGCACCTGCGGGGCGAGGGCTGAGTTGGCGGGCTGGCTGCCGACGCCGATGTCCGATGCGGCGGCATCCTTGTTTTTCGCCTTGCCCCCGCCCAGATTGGCCGCGGCAACGCCGCCATATTCCTCGGGCGAGTTGACCGAGAGGCCGGAGTGAAGATCCCCCGAACCGGTGGCGCCGTCCTTATAGGGGTTCACCCCGATCTTCGACTGGATGACCAGTCCGCGCCCGAGCGCATCGCGCCAGTAGGAGCCCTGCGGCTTGGAGGGCACATTGCCGAGCAGGAGATGGTCGAAAATCTCATAACCGGCAAATTCATCATTGCCAGAAAGCGCCGGGTGGGTTTCCGACGTACCCTTGTTCTGCGCGATTTCCGACACTGGCTCATTGGCGGCGCGCAGTTCGGCATAGGCTTCATCGATCGGGCGGCCCTTGAGCGTCGTCCAATCGTACATCAGGCCGTTCGACGCATTGCCATTGTGCGGGATGGCAAGCGCCTCATAGCCTTCGCCCCGGATTTTCGAGAGCCAGGTCCACAAATCCTGCGGGTCGGTCGAATCCTGCGCCGTGAAGGGTGAAGGCGCATCATTCCCCCGGAAGATGACATTCCGGTGGAGGTTCTGGCCCGACGGCATCGAAGTCCACTCATAGGCGATGAAGCTGGTGAACTTGCCCGGCTGATAGGCGGCGTTGGCGGCGGCGATGTTGCGCGCCCAGGCAGAGGCCGCGACCTTCTCATTCTCCGGCCCCAACCGACCGCCGCTCAGTAGCGCAACGATCTTGCGGAAATTTTCATAACCACCGACCTTGGCCAGCTTGCCAATCTCGGAGAGCGAGAAGCTGCTGTTCGGGTCTTCGAGCTGGTTGAACACGCCGATATTCTCGGAATGATCAGTCACCGCGAGGAAGTCGAGCGGCTCGCTGCGGCGGATCGGTTGGCCAAGATAATCGATGGCGCTGCCCTTTGCGAAGGCATAGGCCTGCTCAGGCGTCGTCTTCGTGCCCATCAGCATATAGGCGTCGAAACTGTTGGTGGTGTGAAGATGGAGATCGCCGAAATAGGCATCACGATCCGGGTTGACCTTGACCGGACCGCCAGCGCCGGCCTTCGCCACGGCCTGTGCTGCCTCCGCGTGCGAACCGAAACCGACGATGACATGCCAGGCAAGGGGTGCCGCCGCAGCGGCAAGAAGCCATTTCACGGGTCTTTTCATGGACATTATCCTCTCTCAGACGATGGCGTCGAGCGCGGTGTGGAGGCGCTCAAGGAACCAGAAGGTGGCGAAGGAGCCGATTGCATAGCTTGCGGCGGTCCATGCGAGGCGCGATGTCGCGACGGGCCAGCGCAGGCGGGAAAGCGCCCAGAGCAAGGCGGAAACAACGGCAACGAAGATCAGCTGCCCGATTTCGACGCCGACGTTGAACAGGAACAGCGAGGCCGGGATATTATGTTCCGGCAGGCCAATTTCCTTGAGCGCCCCGGCAAAGGCGGCGCCGTGCAACAGGCCGAAGCCAAAGGCGACGATCCATGGACTCCGCTGGGTGATGCCGTCCTTGCCGCGTTGCTTGCGCACCAGCTCGACCGCCAGGAACAGGATCGAATAGGCGACCATGGCTTCGATCAGTTGCGGATTGACCGAAACCAGCTTCAGCGCGGTCAGCGCCAGCGTGATCGAATGGGCGATGGTGAAGGCGGTAATCGTGCGCAACAACTGCTTCCAGCCGCTGCTGAGCAACAGCAGACCGAACACGAACAGCAGATGATCGATGCCGGTCAAGATATGCTCAATGCCGAGCTTGAGATAGGCTGGCACCGCCGCGCCCGCATGCGCATTGATCGCGAAGGCGGGGTATGCGGGAGTCAGAACGCGCTGCTCTTCTTCCCCATTTTTCAGGTGAACGAGGACCAGAGTGTCGGTGATGGTACGCTCAAGGCCATCGATGCGGACCTCGCGACCATCCAGGCTACCGCCTTTCAGATCGACGGCATTCCAGCGGCGCAGCTCGAAATTCTCCGCATTTTCAACCCTGTCGGGCGCCCGCTCGATCAGGCCGCCCTCGATGCGCGGATGGATCGCGACCGCAAGCAGGCCGATCGACGGTTGCTTCCACAGCACGTCCAGCTTGCCGTCGGCGCGCTCCGTCACCTCCAGATAGGCGGGCCGGACTTCATGTGCATCGACCCGGACGGTCAGGATGACGAAGGCCGCAAGCATCGCCGCCGCCCAGACCATCAGTGGAAAGAGGTGGCGGGAGATCATGGCCGATCCCCGCGCTTCACAGTGTAGCGCGCGAGCAATTGCCGGTAGGCTGCATCGTTGCGGGTCAGCCGGTCCTGTTCCTGCCATGCCATCAGCGCGTCGGCACGGGCTTCGCTGAACGAGCGGCTCCGGGCGGGTGCGCTGTCAGTCACCCGGACCGCGTGCCAGCCAAAGCCTGATCGGAACGGCCCCACCCACTGGCCCGGCCTGGCGGCGAATATGGCGCGGGCGAAGGCGCCGTCACCAAATAATCGCTCCACATCATCCTGCGCCATGCGCGCGACGATCTTGGGACCGGGGAACTCATCACCTGCGGAAGCCGCTTCGCCATGTCCCAGCTTTGCGACGGTCGCGGTGGCAAGTGTCCGGGCAGCGCCCTCCCCGCGCTGGTCGATCGCGAAATAGCGCTGGTCAAAGCTGCGCCGCGCGGGCTCCGCGAAAGACGCGGCATGGGCTTCGAACCAGCGCCGCAATTCGGCGTCCGACGGCGTGCGCGGCGTCGCCATGTCCGCCTGAAGGAACTGATATTTCTGCGCAAGCCGGCGACGGACGATCTCATCATTTCGGTCGAGGCCCAGAGCCAGAGCCTCCCGCAGATAAATCTCCTCCCGCACGCTGTTGTCGATCATCGTGCGCAGCTGGGCCAGTGTAGGCATGTTGCCATATTGCTGGACATAGCTGTTCTCGATCCGCGTCACGTCGGCTGGAGCGATGGTGATGACATAGCGCTGCGACCGCGCTTCCAGCCAATGGGCGACCGCGAAGATCAGCACGCCCAGGATGACGAAATGCGTCAGCGGCTCGCGCAGCAATGGGCGCAGGCGCGCGGCGATGCGTTGTCGGCGGCTTGGGCGCGGGTCCGCAGCTTCGGACGGCGACTGCGCCTGTCCATTTGCCACAGCTTCGCCCTCGGCTTCGAAACTCCTGTACATGAAAACGCCTCCCCCCTGGGCTTTGTAGCGGAATGGATGCGGGCGCCCGCCTCTGGCGGACGCCCATGGCCAAGGATCAAAGCTTGGCGCGGAAGGTGGCGCCGAAGGTGCGCGGATCACCGACCACTGCGGTAATCAGGCCGAAATTGCCGCCCGACCGAGTGATGTAATAATTTTTGTCGGTCAGGTTCCGGACCCAGAAGGAAAAGTCGTAACGCCCGCCGACCGTCCGCAGGCCGATGCGCCCGTTCAGAAGGCCATAGCCGGGAACGACACCGTAGACGGAGTTCGTTGCGCTCGAGTTGAAGGTCGAACGGTGGAGATAGTCGGCATGGCCATAGGCTTCGAAGCCGGTGCTGACAGGCTGGGTCACATCGGCGCCGACCGACCAGGCATATTTGGAAACGCCCGGCAACGGCGTGCCCGACAGATCCTGTACCGGATTGACGTTCGGATTATTCTCCGGCGCGTTGGGCGCATTGGCGTAGGTTACATAATGCGCATCGGTGTAGGCGAAGGAGCCAGTGAGCTGGAACCAATCGCTGGGCTGATAGGCGACGTCCGTTTCGAAACCCTGCGAGCGCACTTCCGGAATGTTGTCGATATATTGGATGAAGGTCGTGGCGCCGGACGCGCTTGGCACGCTGATGTTCGCCTGATAATCGTGAACCTTGGTCAGGAAGCCTGCGGCATTGAAGGTCAACGATTTGTTGAGGAACTGGCTCTTGAGTCCGATTTCGAAATTGTCGACCTTTTCGGGCTTGACCAAGGTGTGACCGATGCCGCCCGCCGTCACATTGAGACCGCCCGACTTGTTGCCGCGTGAATAGGTGGCATAGATGAGGGCATCGGGCGTGACCTGATAGGCCAGCGTAACGAGGCCTGAGAGCGCATCCGCCTTGTCGGCGGTCGAGAAGCTGAGGTCACTCACCTGAAACTGGGCCTGTTGCGCCGCCGTCAGCAAGGATCGGTTGCCCGCCGTGCCCGGAGCAAGGAAGCGGCTGAACGAACCGGTCTTGTCCTCATGCGTGTAGCGCAGACCGGCGGTCAGCGTCAGCGGCTCGGCTAGGTGCACATCCACCTGTCCGAACGCCGCGAAGCTCGTGGTGCGCGGGTCTGAATAGCTATTGACCTGTAGGCCGGTCGTCGCCGCCGCGACATTGGCGACGGTCGCCGTCGGGGTGGCACCCGGCAGGTTATAAGCGGCGAAATCCTTGCCATATTGCGTTTCGCCATAGCCTCGCACGACCTGCCAGAAATAATAGAGCCCGGCCTGATAATCGATGAAATGCGTACCGTTGGACGCGACGCGCAGTTCCTGGCTGAACTGCCGCTGATAATTGACCTGCTGTGCCTTGAGATTGACCGAAAGCGCCAGTGAGTCGGCATCATTGGCCGGATACCAATCCCACCAGCGATAGGCGGTGATCGAGGTCAGGGTGACGGGTCCGACGTCCCAGTCCGCCTGGCCGGAGACACCATAGCTCTCCATATTCGCCTGATAATGCGAGTTCGAATTGCCTAGGCGCGCAAACGCGCCATAGGTCGGCAGAGTGTAATTGAGCCGGGCGGCGCGATCGATGATGTTGTTGCTGATGGTGGTGCCGTTGGCAAAAGTCGTGAAATAGCCATCGAGCAGGGTGAGGATATAGTTCTGCTTCTGCCTGGCATAATCGCCGATTAGGCGAACCTTGAAATTCGTCGAAGGTGTCCAGAGCAACTGGCCGCGAACGGAAAAATTGTCATAGTCCCCGGCTTTCGAATTGTTGTAAAGATTGGTGAGGAAACCATCGCGGTGCGTGTCGGCAATGGTCAGTCTGACGGCGAGCTTGTCGTCGATCAGCGGTGCGGAACCAGACACGCGAATCTGATGGTAGTTCCAATTGCCGAGCGTCGCCTCACCAGTTAGTTCCGGCGTGAAGCTTGGCAGCTTGCTGGTTACGTTGATCGCGCCAGCGGTGGTGTTCTTGCCGAACAGCGTACCCTGCGGCCCGCGCAGCACCTCGATCTGCTGGAGGTCGACAAGATCGAACTGCGACTGGCCGGGGCGGCCATAATAGACGCCGTCGAGATAGAAGCCGACACCATATTCAAGCCCGTCGACCGCGAAGGAGGAGTTTGCGCCAAGACCGCGAATATTGATGTTGGAATTGCGAGGATTGGTCGACACCACCTGTAGGCTCGGCACCTGTTGCTGAATCTGGTTGATCGAGAAATTGCCGGTCTTTTCGAGCGCTTCGGAGTCCATGACGCTGATCGCCACCGGCACAGACTGAGCGGACTCCACGCGGTGACGCGCTGTAACGACGATGGGCGCGAATGCCTCATCATCGACCGCAGCGACATTTGCTGCCGAAGCATCGGCCTCAGCCGCTGTCCCGGCCGCATGGGCAGGCGCGGAAATGGCGGGAGCCAGTGCGGCAAGCGCTGACGAATGAAGCAGAAGCGCGGATCGCGCTGAAATTGTAACGGACATTGGAAATCCCCCGGAACCTTGTGAATTGGACGCGCGCCAGCATCGCGCCGTTCCCTTTCGATCGGGGACGCCGACAGTTGCAGATCGGCAGACTCCGATCTGCGCATGAACGCACTGGAAGGCACCGCCGCTTTACGGCGGAACCGATCGCCTCAGTTGGCTCGCCTGAAGGCGAGGAAAAGGGGCCGGATTCCATCTCGGACGCAATCCATGCTGCCCTGCCCTTGAAACATAAGCGCGGCTTGCGCGCCTACGGCTCAGGTCACTGTGTCATATTGATCAAATTGCGCATCGTTTCGCCTCATCTTCAATAGAGAGGGAACACGATACCTGGCGATGTCGCCCCCAGCATCGCGCGCTTTAGCCGTTGGTATCGCGGAGCAAGCTGCTTCCCATTCAAAAGCCGCGGGCTGGGATCCCTGTAATGCGCGAACTGGCCCAGCCTCCAGTGCCGCACGGTGTATTCTCTACTTATTTTATCAACAAATAAGGGCAAACAAGCTTTGCTTGCCCAACCCGTAGCTCGCCTATTATTCGCTATCGGATGGCCCGCGCGGCCGGGCGATATCGCCTAAGGATAGAAGAGTGCCTGCGTCGGCGTAAAATACAGGATCTGGCCCTGCGCCAGACCATCCGCAGATGAAAGATCGAGCAATATAGGCCACTCAAGACCGTCGATCTGCCCTTCGATCCGAACAGCACCATTGCGCGGGCGCAATTGTGTGACTTTGAGCGCAATGCCATTCTGCGGATCGGCCATCTCCACATCATGGGGCCTGAACAGCAGTTGCCCAACCCCATTGCCGTTCGCGCATCCTGAGCAGAGGATTTTGCCTTGGAAAACAGCCTGTCCCTGGGAGATCGTCACCGGTAGTTCGTTGGATTCACCCACGAACCGGAACACGAAAGCGCTAGCCGGTTCATTGTAGATATGGTCAGGCGTTGCGACTTGCTGGATAATGCCATCGTCCAACACGACAACCTGGTCCGCCAATTCCAGTGCTTCGTCCTGATCATGGGTCACGAAAATCGATGTCAGCCCCATCCGGTCATGAAGCTCGCGCAACCAGCGCCGGAGATCCTTGCGAACCTTGGCGTCCAGCGCGCCAAACGGTTCGTCTAGCAGCAACAGCCGGGGTTCAACAGCCAGCGCGCGGGCCAGGGCCACCCTCTGCCTCTGTCCACCGGACAGCTGGGAAGGATAGCGTCGTCCCAATTCGCCAAGCTGAACCAGATCAAGTAATTCGGCCACTCGCGCATCGATGGCGGCGTGCGGGGGACGATTGCGCCTCCTCCTGACCGTCAAGCCGAATGCGATATTATCGGCGACCGTCATATGCCGGAACAAGGCATAATGCTGGAAGACAAAGCCGATCTGGCGTTTTGAAATCGGAAGGTTGGTCACCTCTCCCTCATCGAAAAAGACCGCCCCTGTGTCGGGGAATTCGAGGCCCGCAATGATCCGCAACAAAGTCGTTTTACCTGAGCCTGAGGGGCCAAGCAGCGCCAGAAATTCGCCGGGACGCGCGTCAAGATTGATATCGCGAAGCGCGGAGAATGCGCCGAAGCGCTTGCTGACATTTTCGAGCCTGATGCTCAATGGCGCGATCCCTTGCCATGATAGTCGTAACGCCACTCAAGGACTGTCTTGAGAGCCAATGTCACCAGCGCGAGGAGAACCAGAAGCGAGGCGACGGCAAAGGCTGCCACGAAATTATATTCATTATAGAGGATCTCCACATGCAGGGGCATGGTGTTGGTTTCGCCGCGGATATGGCCGGATACGACTGAAACCGCCCCAAATTCGCCCATCGCCCGCGCGTTGCACAACAGAACCCCGTAAAGCAGCGCCCATCGGATATTGGGCAGGGTGATGTGCCAGAATGTTTGCCACCCCGATGCGCCAAGGGACAGGGCAGCCTCCTCATCGTCCCGCCCCTGCTCGACCATCAGCGGGATCAGCTCTCGCGCAACGAAGGGAAAAGTCACGAACAGCGTGGCCAGGATCATGCCCGGCACGGCAAAGATGATTTTGATACCATGGCCGGCCAGCCAGGGTCCCAGCCAGCCCTGCGCACCGAAGATCAGAACGTAGATAAGCCCTGAAACGACCGGTGAGACCGAAAAGGGAAGATCGATGAAGGTACTGAGCAGGCCTTTGCCGGGGAAATCGTACTTCGTGATCGCCCAGGAAGCCCCCAGCCCGAACAGGATATTGAGCGGCACGCTGATTGCGGCGATCAGAAGCGTCAACCGGATCGCCGCCATCGTATCCGGCTCCGCAACTGCTTCAAAATAGGTCGCCACGCCCCGGGAGAGCGCCTGCGAAAAGACGGCCAGCAGGGGCAGAAGGATGAACAGACCCAGATATGCCAGTCCGACCGCCAATAGGAGGAGGCGGACAAAGGGCGATTCAGTGGTGCCCCGATTGCTCATCGGTTCACTGCCATCCTGCGACTCCAGAGCTGGAGCAGGTTGATGAGAAAGAGCATGCAGAAGGAAGCCAGCAGCATCACCGTCGCTATGGCCGTCGCACCCGCATAATCATATTGCTCCAACTGCGTGATGATCAGCAGCGGAGCGATTTCCGTCTTATACGGCATGTTGCCGGCGATGAAGATGACCGAGCCATATTCACCGACCCCGCGTGCGAAAGCGAGCGCGAAACCGGCCAGCAGCGCTGGCAGTATCGCAGGAAAAATGACACGGCGGAATGTCTGGAAACGTGTCGCTCCCAGCGAAGCGGCCGCTTCCTCGATATCCTTTCCAAGGTCGGACAGAACCGGTTCGACGGATCTGACCACGAAGGGCAGGCCGATAAAGGCCAATGTCACAAGGATGCCGAGCCGCGTAAACGCGACCTTTATCCCATGGGGTTCGAGAAATTGTCCGATCCAGCCCGTCCCGCTGTAGAGGGTCGTAAAGGCGATGCCCGCAACGGCTGTCGGCAGCGCAAAGGGAAGATCCACCAGCGCATGGACGATCCGCTTCCCCGGGAAAGTATAGCGGACCAGCATCCAGGCGATCAGCAGACCGAAAAAGCCATTGATCGACGCAGCCCCCAGCGAGGCGCCAAAGCTCAGCATATAGGCGGCGACCGCCCGGTGCGACAGGGCCACTCGCGCGAAATGGTCCCAGCCCATGCCCGCCGTCTTGATGAAGACAGCAGAGAGAGGGATGAGAACGATCAGGGACAACCAGGTCAGGCTGAGGCCGAATGTCAGACCGAAGCCAGGAATGATGGACGGCTCCCGAAAGCGGCGCGGCGGTTTGTATCGGCTTTCGATCCGGTCTGAAGCGATTGCAACCATGCGCCTTACTCAACGCCTGCTTCGGGCGAAGATGGTGTCGAACACACCACCATCGTCGAAAAACCGCTTCTGTGCGGCGGCCCAGCCTCCAAAATCCTTGTCAACGGTCACCAGTTTCATCGTGGGAAAGGTGCCGGCATATTGCGTCGCTACCTTAAGGTCGCGCGGCCGGTAGAAATGGCTGGCGACGATCTGCTGTCCCTCCGGCGTGTACAGGAAACGAAGATAGGCTTGCGCGAGTTGCTGCGTGCCATGTTTCTTCGCATTGCCTTCCACGACCGCAACGGGCGGCTCAGCCAGGATGGAAATGGAGGGGGCGATGATCTCGAACTTGCCCGCGCCCATTTCCTTAGTGGCGAGGAATGCCTCATTTTCCCAGGCCAGCAGGACATCGCCTATGCCCCGCTCGGCGAAAGTGGTGGTTGCACCCCGCGCCCCCGAATCGAGGACGGGGACATTGGCGAACAGCTTCGCGACATAGTGCTCGGCCGCCGCGTCGGACCCTCCTGCCTTGCGGCCATAAGCCCAGGCCGCGAGAAAATTCCAACGGGCGCCGCCGCTGGTCTTTGGGTTGGGCGTAATCACCTGGACGCCCGGCCTGATCAGGTCACCCCAGTCGTGGATGTCCTTCGGATTGCCCCTGCGCACCAGAAAGACGATCGTCGATGTGTAGGGGGAACTATTATCCGGAAGCCTTGCCTGCCAATCGGCGGGAATGAGCTGCGTCCGTTTCGCGATGGCATCGATATCATAGGCAAGGCCCAGCGTCACCACATCGGCCTCCAGACCATCGATCACGGCGCGGGATTGCTTCCCCGATCCGCCATGACTCATATGGAAGCTGATCTGCTGGCCGTGACTTGCCTTCCAGGAGCGGGCGAAAGCGGTGTTCACATCCCGATAGAGCTCGCGTGTCGGATCGTAGGACACATTGATAAGCTGGCGGGGTTTGCCGTTATCACCTGAGGGTCTGCCGGAGCAGCTTGCCAGCAGTAGAGCGCTCGACAGCGTGGCTATGATCAGGGGCAGCTTTGCATAGGCCATTCCCGACTCCCACATTCTCTAAGATCATGGTGGACGTACTGTTTCTCGGGCTATTCCTGATCCTTCCGAAAATGCGGCCCTGTGGTGCCGATTGCGGGATCATATACCGTTCCCCCCAAGGACGCGACAGTTGGCGGAGGCCGAAGCGAACAGGTCGGCATAGTGAGCGCTTCTCCAAAGACTGGGCAACGTCGAGTCAGAAGCTGTCGAGCAGTTCCGGTCGATTTCCAAATATCTATGAAGTGGCTTCCTGCAGCTTCGTGATCGGAAGCAGGGGAGGTATGCGGGAGAGCAGAATACTCCATGCTCTGCAATCGCTCAACCGAGCCTGCTCCAGGGAAAGTTTTCAACCATGTCGGCAAGGCAATAAAGACCTAGCGCGATCAAAGCGATGGCCACGAGAGCCGTAACCACTGCCGTAACCAATCTCAACCAAGCGCCTCGGGCCATGTTGCGGCCTCCTGACGGCGTTCATCCCCGTTCCTGGCGGCCAGTCCGCCTCAGCATCGCGGAGAAAATGAATATATCACATAGCGGCCAGTGAGGAAATTGACCGATCGGTGACGCCTTGTCATGTCCGCTTACGCTGCCCACCAGGCGCCGAATAGCCGGGAAACACCGCAACTTGTGAACTCATGCAGGCAGGAGCGAATTGAACGCCATCGGATCAAAAGCCGGCGGTCAGATTGAACGAGGTATAACGCGTCCATTTTGCGGAAGGCGCGTTGGGCGCTTCCGTCAGGAACTTCCCCTTGGCGAGCGCCACGCCATCAAATTCGAAGCGCAGGCGCGAGGGGATGATCCAGTAGCGCACCCGCGCCTCGATCTGATGCCCGGCAAAATTGCCTGATCGCCCGCTGCTGTCTCGCACGCCGGTTGTCGAAAAGGCGTCAGTGCGCGACGCCAGCCACATGGCCCGATAGACGGCGAACCAATCCCAACGCTTGTCGGGCGCCGCCTCCAGCCTCATACCGGGCGTCACGATATTGGCCCGGCCCACGGCATTATAAAGCCCAGCCGGGACAAGCTCAGCACGACGCATCCCGAACAGCGTATCGAACCGGCCATAGCTGCCGCCCGCTCGGTCGCCGCTCGCCCGATCGAACTCGACCGACAGGCGCGGTTTCCAAGGGCCGGGGAAGCTGTAGCCGGCATCGGCATGGACAAAGCTGGCGCCGACCGACTGCCGCGCGGCGGTGGGAGCGAGCGATGCGCTGATGCTACCGGTCTGGTAAAAGGCTTGCCCAAATTTGGCGGGGTTTGAGCGCGCGCTTTGCACCCACTTTGCGCCCGGCGTTCCACGTCACTCGTTCGCGTGCGGCGGGATCAAATTCTGATAATCCCATGACACTTCTCCTCGGGCCACGATGGCCCGACCGAAGAACGCGCGAAGGGAGGTCGACCCTTTGCCGCCATTCAGCCGGCGATTTTTGATCTCCACGTGCAGACCGGCGGCTTTCGCCCCGCTAGTCGCCGTTGGCATCGACCGTGAAAATCATCGTCTTGCCTCGTGACGCTGGATCCCATCCAGCCAACAACGCCGCCCGTACCCCCCTTGCGGCAATCGCGTCGTTGATGTGGGAACGCCCCTTGGGCAATCCTTTCATCAGGCGCTTGGGTGTTGGAAATTCGAGCACGGCCTCGCGCGGCATACCCTGCGCGCACAATGAGACAGTCATGCCCTTCCACCCATCGTCAGAGGATAGCCGGGGCTCGCTCAGGAGCCGCCAATCAAATTTGGATCCGTCGATTTCAACAGTGCCGCCAAGGCTACGGGTATTGGACATGCAACGGCCCTAGCATGCCGACGGCGGCACTTCATCCTTTTCACTGATGGTGCAGCGTCTTCTCGAACCCCTCATTTGCCTTCGTCATCTTGACGAGCCTCCTGAGGTAGCTGCGCACATGCCGCTCGAACCGGACATCGTCATGGATGCTCGTCGCCGGGTATTCGTCCTGGCCGATCAGTTCCTTAAGGCGTCTGGCGAACGCAGCTTGTTCATTCGTGCAATCGACAGTCTTCAACACGCGGCAAACCCACTCTTCGGCAGCGGCTTTGTCATAATCGTCCCGCGCCTCATAGCCGCGCCGGTCCGCCGCCGCCTGATCCAGCCTCGATGCTTCGAACCGGCGCTCCAGCCATTTGCGGACCCGTTCGCCATCCCACGGTTTCAATGGTTCTGTCATCGCTGTTTCCCATCCCGATTTTTTGGCAAGAGGCCGATTTTCGGCAAAGAGCCGATTTATGAACTTGCCAGTATGATGCTGGCGTTCGCATCGCTATAGCCGAACCGAAATCAAGGCAGTTAATTCAATCTATGGCCCGCAAGCGTTCGAGACACGATCCCTATGATCATCTTCCGCAGGAAGACGAAGCTCCAGAAGCGCCGGTGGCCTGCTGGCTATGCGGCCGCCCGACCGGCAAGACCATCGTCTGGCATCACCCCATACCCAAGAGCCGTGGCGGTCGCGATGTCGTGCCGATGCATTCCATCTGCCAGCAGACGCTGATTGCCAATTTCACCAATTCCGAACTGCAGCGCTACGGGATGGAGGTGGCGGGTCTGCTGGAAAATCCGAATGTTCGCAAATTCGTTGACTGGGTCGCGAACAAGGATCCGGACTTCACGGCGACCATCGCAAAGAAGCAACGCTGATTGCGGTGATCATCGGCCCAATAGGGCCTCATTCGTGTACAAGTCTGATGGTCACATTGCCTTCGACCCGGCTAACCTAAACGCCATGGCTGGCCGATGACGAACGACGGCTTTTGAGACTGAACGATTTCCCGTGAATGGGCAGGATTGAGCGCGAAGTTGTCTCCCAGGCCTCGCATCCGCCGTCGACCCTTTGCGGCCGTTCCCTTGGAAATTTCGTGTTTCAGATTGTTGCCGTTCGTTAATGTGATTGTGGATGCCTATTTTGAGCGGCACGGCTGATCGTGCTGAGCTCGGCTCGACAAATTGTCCTTGGCGAATGCTGGACCGAAAACAGCCGCTACAGGCTGTTTCCTGGAACAAGTGATAGCTGAACTATCTATGCTTGGAGTCCTGCTGGGCCAGCCGTCGCCCGGTCACAAGCGTCTGGGCAATGAACAGAATGATGAGGATAGCGCCCACCGTTCCCACGAAAATATCGAAGCCCGACCACGACCCGAACAGGCCCGGCCCGAAACCAAGTTTCATCATCATGATGGTCAAGGTGATCAGCATCAGCCGAAGCTCGGTCGGACCGGCCGAGAGGTAGGAAAGCTTGAACTCCCCCAGCACGCGGGCAGAGAGATAGGCATGGATCGACAGCAGCAAATAGCCTGCCAGTGCGATCATGGCGACATCCATCGTCACGAACGGACTGAGGCCCATCCCCGCCAGGATCAGCAACACCACCAACCCGTCGCAGCTATGATCGATGAAATAACCATAGGAAGGCCGCTCTATATGGCGATAGCGCGCCAGACTGCCGTCCATCGAGTCACCGAACCATTGTACGACGTAACCCGCAATCGCGAGAAGGAGCCATGCGGAGCCGAAATTACTCGCCGTATATCCCGCAAAAGTCATGAACGCACCGATCACGCCCAGCAGAGTCAATAAATCCGGTGTTACCCATGCGGGCATTCGGCTGCAAAGCCAGGTGAGGAGCTTCCGCTCGGCATCGGCCAGAAAATTCTGCTGGATTCTGTCCAGCCCGGTAGAAGCGCCCTGCAATGGATCTGTCATATGCCCTTATCGGGGAAGAAACGCCCGAGGGCAATGCGAACGAGCGCAAAGCGGTGATGCGGGGCCAGACGAGGATATGCCTAGCCCAGATCAGGAAGCCACTTTACGGGTAGCCAACACAAGCTCGACGGCAGCGAGCCCCTCATCGCTGGCAATGGCCAGATCGAGGGGCCTTCCTCCCAGGCTTTCGTCATGGCCGTTCAGAAAGCTGATCGCGTCAGCCTGTCCCAGCGTCAAAAAGGCTGCCTGGGATACGCGTCCCTGACGTTTCGCCTGTTCGTCCGACAGGCGGGGAGTACTGAAATTCTTCCTGAAACGGCTATTCACGGACGAAACTCCTCCGGGGAAATCTCGGATCGGCCTTAGCCGACCATTTCGGCGACGATCTTCTGCAGATCTTGCCGGGATAGCACAGCGGCGCGTGGCACCGGTTTGACGTAGAGCAGAGAATTAATGGGTTTTCTGATAAAATTTCTTAGATTGTTTATGTTCATGATATTCCTGGCGCATAATATGGGCGCCGTTAAAGAGATTTGTGGATCGCCAAGATCGTATCGATCCAGCATTTCCGGTCCGTGCTGCCCATTGCGGGCGATATACCCGCTCCAGGCGGACGGAGGAATAAGAAGGCCAATGGTCTTCCTGTCCCTCCGCCTTGGCTGATCTGGAAATCGCCGCAGTTCAGAGGGATTCCAGGTTCACCGCAGATTGCTTGCCGCGACGATCCGTTTCGATCTCGTAGCTGAGCCGCTGATCCTTGTGCAGCGTCGCCATGCCTGCGCGTTCAACCGCGCTGATATGCACGAAGCTGTCATTCCCGCCATCTTCGGGCGCGATGAAGCCATAGCCTTTGTCTGCATTGAAAAATTTGACGGTGCCGATAGGCATAAATGTTTCCCTTCACGAAAACAGGTTACCCGCTTGTAAAAAGCGCAAGCGGAGCTGGTAGCGAGAGAAAGGAAAAGTGTACCTACAGGCCTCAGGCATCCCCTCATTTTTGAGATGACGTAGGGCAGGAAAGATGATTCAGCATCTCCGTGTCGAAGGGGGATCAGATTGAGATGAGCGGCAAGGCGAAGTTTTCTTCTGAGGCGGTGCATTCCTTTGTCGACGAACTTTTTGGCGCGGACCTGCACGCGAAGCGGGTGACATCGCTGGCGAAGGCGACGGTGGGCACGTTGCAGGCGTCGTCGCTGGCGGTGAGCGCGATTGGCCACGGTCTCGCACTGGCCCAGGGAGGGCTGTCGCGTCACGCGATCAAGCAGGTCGACCGGATGCTGTCGAATGACGGGATCGATGTCGACGCGCTGATGGCCGACTGGGCCGGCTATTGCCTGGGTAGCCGCACCGAGATCGCCGTCGCCATGGACTGGACCGACTTCGATGCCGACGGGCACTCGACCCTGATGCTGTCGCTGCTTACCGAGCATGGCCGGGCAACGCCGCTACTGTGGTTGACGGTACGCAAGGCGGAGCTGAAAGAGCGGCGCAATCACTATGAATATTGGATCGTCACCCGGCTTGCCGAGCTCTTGCCGACAGAAGTGAAGGTGCTGCTCGTCGCCGATCGCGGCTTTGGCGACACCAAGCTCTACGGCGTCCTCAAGGACGAGTTGCACTTCGACTATGTCATCCGCTTTCGTGGCAACATCAAGGTGACGGCCGCCGGTGAGTGCCGTCCGGCAAAGGAGTGGCTCGGCCCATCGGGACGTGCCAGGCTGTTGCGCGAGGCCACGGTCACGGCGCAGGGTTGCCCCGTCGGGGCGGTCGTGTGCGTCCAGGCCAAGGATATGAAAGAGCCGTGGTGCCTCGCGACCAGCTTGACCACGGTGACGGCCAAGACCCTCATTGATCTTTACTCGCGGCGCTGGGGCATCGAATGCTCGTTTCGCGATGCCAAGGACTGGCGGTTCGGGATGGGCATGTCGGCAACCCGCGTCTCCACGCCCGCCCGGCGCGACAGGCTGTGGCTGATCGCCGCTCTCGCCATTGTCCTCCTGACCGTGCTCGGCGCCGCCGGCGAGGCCATCGGCTACGACCGCCATCTGCGCACCAGCACGACATCGCGACGCGTGCATTCACTCTTCCGGCAGGGCGTGATGTACTATCAACTCATCCCCAACATGCCCGAGGAAAGACTACGCCCTCTCATCCTACAGTTCGAGAACCTTATCCGCCACCATCAGCTCCTCAAACGGACTTTCGGAATCATTTGAATGAGGGGATTCATGAGCCTACAGGCACCAAATTCCGTCGCAGGCGACGATAGCGCCATTAAAATGGGCTGCCTGCCCCATTTAGTCAATGGTTGCACGAAAATGACCAGGATCAGGCAGCGGCAACGATCTCTGCGCCCGGTTTGGAAGCGAACCAGATACTGTGCCAATCATCGACACAGCCCGCCGATGCAGGCAGCTTTGTTTCCTCAACGGCAAAGCCCGCTTTCTCAAGCCTTTCGAAAAATTCCAGATCGGAATAGGCCGACCATACCGCCAGTACTCCTTTCGGACGTAAGGCCGTATAGGCAGCGCGTAGCCCCCAGTCACAGTAAAGGCGGTCGTTCGCAGGGGTTATGAAGCCATCAGGACCATTGTCGACATCCAGAAGAATCGCGTCGAAACGGTCTGCCTGCTCCGAGATGACGTCATGAACGTCGGCAAGCTGGAGTGATACGCGAGGATCGGACAGGTTGGTGCCGAAAAGATGCGCCAGATGCCCATGCGCCCAAGTCACGATCCGGGGCACCAGTTCGGCGACCACCACTGACGAGGATGGCGCCCAGTTGGCAAGCACCGCGCCCAGCGTAAATCCCATGCCGAGGCCACCAACCAGCACATGCCCATCGTTGCGCGTCAGGCGCTGACAGGTCAGCGTTGCCAGCGCCTGCTCCGAGACATGATTGCGGCTCCCCATGAGTTCGTCCTTGCCAAACTGGATCGAAAAATCCTCGCCGCATTTGAGAAGATGCAACAGTCCCCCACCCGGAATTTCCGCGATGTCCACCACTTCGACAGGAGGTTCGGCCCTACGAGATTGATGCCTTGCCTTTGCATTTTGATCCTGGAACAGCGGCAAATCCGTCGATACCGCAAGCCCGGCAGATGTGGCTGTTACCTCTGTCCCCTCAGCGCTGGGATGGGTACGGCACGAGCGCCGCTTGTTCGAGGTACGACGCTGATCCATGCAATGCCTATCACGTTCGAAATCATTCGCGACGTCGACCAGCATGGCGTTCATTACGCGGTGATGGCTCCTCATGCCCATGTTTTCCGCGAGCTGGCAAGAGCCACCTCCTCTTTGAGCGACGCCAATATGATTTGCGAGCCGCCAAAAGGCGATCCCAATTTCATCTCGACTCTCGGTTCGAAAATCGCGTTCCTATTGAGAATGCCGTTAAGCCGCAGCTCCCCGTCTATCGGCAAGATCCCGGTGATCTGTTGGCCATTGGAAATCCAAAGTCTGTGCCCGGATAGCGGAGGTCAGGCTTTGGCCGGAATGTAGAGATTCGGCGCCGCCATGCCAGCTTAGGCTGATCTTAAACCTCGCCGGAAGAAGGGGCTCCCCTTTGCAAGCGATCCTCTCTACATCCCTCGAATGCTCCAGATCCTCATCGATGCTGACGCTTGTCCGGTAAAAGACGAGACCTACAAGGTCGCGTGGCGGTATGATGTACCTGTCATCGTCGTCAGCAACAGTCCGATCAGGGTTCCGACGCATCCACTCGTCTCACGCGTGGTAGCGGGTGCCGGACACGCCGGGGAACAGGAAATCGGGATTGGTGCGCCCATTACGGTGGCAGGTCGAGCAGGAAAGCCCTAATCGTCGGGCCTCTCCCCCCAGCAGAGCGGGCGTACGAAACGCCGCCCGGCCGATATTGACCGAGAGCGCGGCTTTCTCGTCCGCAGGGAACGCCAAGCAGGCGCTGGGTTCGCGGGTCAGCGCCGTAATTGGTACACCCGGCGCAAGCCAGCGCGCATCGCGCAACGGCAAACTACCGACCGACCTAGGTGACGTATCGACCACCAATCCAGGCGGTGGGGCATCCTGATCCAGTGCCACCGAGACGGCGGCAATCGCTGCCCGCAGATCAGCCGTATCCGTACATATGTCCTTACATTCCGCCGCCCGCGCATCAAGCAGAGCCAGGGTTGAGCGGGCCTCATCCTTCCGCCCCAGCCGGGCGGCCAAGACGCTACGCTGCTGAAGCGCCACAACCATCCCGGGATTGAGGCGCACTGCCTCTTCAAATGACTTGAGGCCACCTTTCAAATCTTGGCTTCCGACCCGCGCGAGACCGGCCACATAATGGGTGTTGGCATCCTGTGCTGACGTCGTGATCAACTGGTCGGCCATGCGCTGGGCCTGATCGTAATCGCCTGCATCGAGAGCGGAAATCACAGATCCCAAGCCATATGCCGGACCGCTTGCATGGGACTTCCCAGCAGCCGCATAGCGGTTACCGCGCTCCCCTGCGGCCACGGATTCTCGCGCTCCAGTATAGCACCCGCTCAGAGTCGCCGCGAACGCCGCAGCGGCCAGGATGCCCCGCAATTCGCCCGGCATCTCTCCGACTTCATTTCAGGCAAAAACTATATCATGGCAGCGTAACGGATGGCCAGACAGCACTCACGACCACATCGCAAACACCGGCTTATCTCCCCCGCTCGCGCGAGGCAGCGGGGAAAAGCTCCCGGCTGACATTCGGCAACCGGGTCAAGCTTGTTATTCATTCCGGCAGGGCGCATATCAGGTTCATCGGCGCTTTGATTTGAAACTGCCTGCTCGCAAATTGGTAGCACTGGCTTCCGCTTGTGAAAGCAACAATCTGGTCGCAGACCAGCGCCAGGAAGGTCGGGCTTAAGCCATGACAGCCAAAGACGTGAAATTCGCGCACGAGGCCCGTGAAAGCATTGCGCGCGGTGTCGACATCCTCGCCGATGCCGTGCGCGTGACGCTTGGTCCCAAAGGACGCAACGTTCTTATAAACAGGAGCTTCGGGGCACCCCGGATCACCAAGGACGGCGTCACTGTCGCCAAGGAAATGGAATTCACGAACAAGTTTGAGAATATGGGTGCGCAGATGATCCGCGCTGTCGCGTCCAGAGCGCATGATCATGCTGGAGACGGCACCACGACGGCGACCGTCCTGGCTCAGGCGATCGTCCGGGAAGGGTTGAAGTCGGTATCGGCCGGTATCGATCCAATGGACCTCAAACGCGGCATCGACCTTGCCGTCACCGCCGTCGTCGCCGAACTCAGTGCCCGGTCCAAATCTGTATCGAACAATCAGGAAATTGCCCAGGTCGGCATCGTTTCGGCCAATGGCGATGAGGTCGTCGGCAACCGGATTGCCGAGGCGATGGAAAAGGTCGGCAAGGAAGGCATCATCACCATCGAGGAGGCGGCCGGTGTCGAGTTCGAGTTGGATATGGTCGAGGGCATGCAGTTCGATCGCGGCTATCTGTCGCCCTATTTCATCACGAACAGCGAGAAGATGTCGGTCGAACTGGAAGACCCCGTTATCCTGTTCCACGAAAAGAAGATGGGTAATATCCAGACGGTCCTTCCCGTTCTGGAGGTGGTCGCGAAATCAGGCCGTTCGCTGGTCATCATCGCCGAGGATGTCGAGAGGGAGGTGCTGTCGACGCTGGTCGTCAACAAGGTGCGTGGGGGGCTGAAGGTCGCCGCGGTCAAGGCGCCGGGTTTTGGCGATCGTCGCAAGGCGATGCTTGAGGATCTGGCCATATTGACGGGTAGCGCTGTCGTCACCGAGGATCTTGGCATCAGGCTGGAGGATGTCACGTTGGACATGCTCGGCACCGCTAAGCGCATGACGATCACCAAGGATAACAGCACGATCGTTGCCGGCGCAGGCAGTCCGGAGACGATCAAGGCACGTATCGCGGCACTCCAGGCGCAGATCGAAGCCACCACGAGCGATTATGATAGGGAAAAGCTGCAGGAACGTCTCGCCAAACTGTCCGGTGGCGTAGCCGTCATCAAGGTCGGCGGGTCATCCGAACTGGAAGTTAAGGAACGGAAGGATCGGGTGGAGGATGCTCTGCACGCGACCCGCGCGGCGGTGGAGGAAGGCATATTGCCCGGTGGTGGAACGGCCCTTTTCTATGCGTCGAAGGCGCTGGATGGCCTTGATCCTGTCAATGACGACCAGCGGCGCGGCATCGACATCATCCGCAGCGCGCTGCAGGCGCCGCTCCGCCAGATTGCGGAGAATGCCGGATATGACGGTGGCGTGGTTGCCGGTCGATTGATGGACGGGAAGGACGAAAATCTGGGCTTCAATGCCCAGAGTGAACAGTATGAGAACCTCTTCCAGTCCGGTGTCATCGATCCCACCAAGGTTATCCGCACGGCCTTGCAGGACGCCGCCTCCATCGCCGGGCTGCTGATTACCACCGAAGCGGCGGTTGCCGAACTGGGAGCCGACAGGGGCGGTCCGCAAGCCATGGCATCCGCGGCGGGTTTCTAAAGCGACGTCGAGGAGAACATATATCACGCGCGGATCGGGCGACAGAGTTCGCTTGCCCTAGAAATCGCTAGCATATGCAGCTATTCCAGCCGATATTGCCCCAGCATCACTTGGTCTGCCTGCAGGATGTGCATTAATGCTGAGCCAGCCGGAGCAGGCCATCTTAAACCTCGAGCGGGCACGAGAGCTGCGTGCTTCGGGCATCTCCTATCGGGAGATAGGTCGCAAACTGGCGCTTACTCCCAGCCAGATCGGCCACATTCGTCGGGCCCTGAGCCGGGCGAAGGCGGCGCAAACAAGGTTGCACTCAACCAAGCCAAACGCGACGGATCGCGATCTGCCAGTCACCCAGTCCGTTCTGCCCTTCGGGCTACGGCAGCATTTGAAGGCCTTGGGTTATCGGACGCTGGGTGATCTGGCGGACAGCCTTGCCGATCCCGATTTCCCCGGACTGGAAAGGCTGCCGGGTATCGGTCCGCATAGAGCTCGGCTGGTGAGGGCACTATTGGATCATTTCGGCCTGCTCCCTGGCCCTCACGATCTACAGGCAGCGGTCGAGGCCCTTTTCCCAGAATTTCAGGATGGAGGTTAGCCAAATCCGGATAAGCCAGCCCACCGGTCCAATCGCTGGATCGACTGGTGCAAAATGACAGTGTCCTGGCTAAGAAGACGTTTTTGTAAATAAGGGCTTCCATGAACGGATATGTAGAATTCGAAACCCCCGAAGGGGACGCCGTCGCCATCAATGCAGATCGTGTTAACTTTGTACGGCGATACAGAAGAGGCAGCGATGCCAGCGCGGTGAATTTTGAGAAGGGAAATTACATCGTGGTGAAGGGAAGCCTCAGCGAGGTGATGAAAGCACTTGCCGATGCCTAGCTTCCTTCTGTGATCGACCCATCTTTGCCGCTCATGGGCGAATTCCGCGTTCCGGTTTCCTGCCATTCATTCATGGTCCCACATGACATCGAGACATAGCCCAGACTGGCCGTTTGCCGGTTGGCAGTTTTATGGAATCAACGGGTAGATAGCAGTCATCCTCGGATGATCGGGTCACGTTGATGGAAAACTCTTTCCGTCGGCCGTCAGTGAGCGAGGCCGCAAATCCTGGATGCACAAACTGGTTCGGGCGGAGCTAATCATGACCGCCGTTTATTGGACGTTCAGAACGGCCCGGGCCGTCTTACGCAGTACCGATTTGAAGATCATCACTTCGTTGGGATCATCTGGCCGGTATGGCCGCTCGCTTCCCAATTGCTCCGGATTGCAGACATAGTGGAGAATGCTGCCGCTGAGCAGGTTGACGAGATACATGGAATTGACGTCCGCGAAGCGCCCAGCCGCGATGCCTTCCGCGATGGTGGTACGCAACAACTGAAGCGCGTTGCCTGAATAGGCTTCGGGCGGCTCGTCACCGACAGAAGGCGTGGCGCAGTTGCGCAGGATCAGTCTCGCCGCCGTGGGCCGACCAACCATGAAGTCGAGCCAGGTTTCAACGAGCAACATCAGCTTTTCCCAAGGGTCGATGACGCCATCGAGGCGCGTCTGCGTCAGGCTGACGAGGCTATGATGGATTTCCTGGCTCAACTCCTCGAACAACCGCTGCTTGCTCGGGAAATAATAGAAGATCGCGGCCCGCTTGATGCCGACGTCGTCGGCGATCGTCTCGAGGCGCGCGGCGTCATAGCCCAACCCGGCAAAGCTTGCCTCCGCAGCCCTCAGGATGCTGAGGCGAGTGACCTCACCCTTGGAAAGTTTGCGCGACGAGGAGTCGCCCCGGCTGGAAGCGTTGGATAGCATGCCAAGGATCATGCCAACGGTGGGTATGGGGGTCAAATCAATTCGTCAGTAAGTTAGCTAGCTCGTTTAACACCATGAAAAATCAACAAAAATATAGTTATATATACGCCAAACCAGAGCAGGTTCATATTTTTCTACTTGCTAATCAGTAATTTTCTAATCAACTTGGCGTACCAAGAGCAGAAAAGCGTCGGCATGGGCGCAAACTGGGGAGGGCTGTCATGGAAAACATGTTCGGAAATCCGTTAAATCTGTCGCGCCGCCACCTTTTTGCCGGCGGTGGGCTTGCCGCTTTTGCGGGTCTGGCCGGCCTGGCCGAGGCAGCGGATACTGTCGCGCCTGGCCTGGACGAGACTCTGTTGGCGGAATTCGACGCGGTGCTGCGACGGACCCAGGAGGCTGCAAAGCTGGCTTTTGCGCGAAGTTCGGCCCGACGCCCGCTCGATCGGGCGACGGGCCTCCTGCACATTCTCAACAATCTTTCACTGGGCCTCGCATTCCATATCCACGATTGCGATCCGCAGCACCCCGAGCTGTTTCGCTATATGGGGCCAGACAGAAAGCAGGGTGGCGACAATCAGGATGCCCTCTATCTGGGTTTCGCCGTCGATGCAGTTCACACCTACCGCCTGTATGGCAACCGGGGTACGACCAAGCACATCTCGATCACCACTGTCGAGCACGGCCCCACACCATGGGGTGGGGCGATGGGGGCGGCGCTGTTTGGTCGCGATCTTAAGGCAGACGAAAATGGCGATTTTGAAATCATCCTGAGCGCCACGCCCCATGCCGGCAACTGGATCAAACTGTCTCCGCGCGATTTCCGCGTAACGATCCGGCAGTTCTTCGCCGATTGGGAAAATGAGCGGCCGATGCGGTTGCGTGTCGAACTTATAGGCGAAACGCTGCCGCCGCCGGTCATGAGCACGGAGCGAATCATGTCCGGCCTGCGCGCGACGGGCGAGTGGATCGAAAGCACGATCAGCTTCTGGCAGCAGACTATGGACATGTTCAGGCGCACGCCCAACCAGTTCGTGAGCTGGCGCAAGCTGACGGGCGATAAGGTCAATGCGACGCCCGGCGGCGACCCGGCCTGCGGTTATTGGAACGTGCCCGTCGGCCAGGCGCTCATCATGCGGACCCGGCCACCGCAATGCGAATTCTGGAACATCGAATTCAACAATCCATGGTGGGAAACCATGGACTATCGCTACCGGCTTTCGGGCACGAACATGCACCATGCCGTGCTGGAGGATGACGGGCAGCTCATCGCGGTCATCGCCCATGAGGATCCCGGCGTACCCAATTGGTTCGACACATCGGGTTTCGTCGAAGGCATGGTCGGCCGCCGCTGGATCTTCGCTGACACGTTGCCCGAGATCGAATGCCAGCTCGTCCCGCACGAAAAATTGTTCGATCATCTGCCCAAGGGCGTGAAGCGCATCACGCCAGATGGGCGGCGCGAGCAGATGGCCGCGCGACGGCGCGGGATTTACAACCGATTCAACTGGATGTGACCGGGTTCATCACGGCGGGGAGAAGGAATATGTTCAAGAAGATAATGGTCGCGGCCCTGGCAAGCACGACCTGGCATACGCCATCGCAAGCGCAGACCCTGCCCGAGCAAACGGGCGCAGGCTCCGGGGTCGATGAGATCGTCGTCACCGCGCAGAAGCGGGAGCAGAATCTACAGGATGTGCCGATCGCGATTTCGGCCCTGTCGCCCGCTTATCTCGAAAAGCGCCAGATCACGTCCGTGGCCGATCTCAGCGGCCTCGCACCCAATCTCAAGGTCGATACCGCCGGCGGCAACCGGACGTCGTCGATCATCGCGATACGCGGCGGCGTCCAGGGCAATCCGCAGCTTTATTTCGAACCGTCTGTCGGCATGTACATGGACGGCATCTACATCGCGAAGGCACAAGGGTCGCTCTTCGACGTTGCCGACATCGAACGGATCGAGGTGCTGCGCGGGCCGCAAGGTACGCTTTACGGTCGCAATGCGATCGCCGGGGCGCTCAACATCGTCACCAGGAAACCCAGTGGCGAGCTCAGCGGCAAGGTAGAGGCGTCATACGGCAATTATGATTATCGGCGGGTGCGCGGGACCATCGATCTGCCGCGGCTCGGCATCTTCAGTGCCAAGCTGTCGGGGCAGATCGTCAAACGCGATGGTTTCTATCACGTCGCCGGGAACGCCTTCACCGATGAAGCGCAGACACTCGATTCCAAAAGCGGCATGGTGCAACTGCGTGCGGAGCCGTTTGACGCGCTCACACTCGACTACACGTTCGACATCAGCGTCAACGATCAGCAGGCGAGCGCCGCCCAGGCCGTGTCCGGCACCGGCACGCTCGCTCCCTATGTCCTGCCGCGCAGGCGAATGCGCGATGTCAGTTTCGACAGCCCCAATTTCGAATATGCCAAGAATTGGGGCCATGCGCTGACGGCAACGTTCGATCTGGGCGACCTGGGCACACTGAAATCCATAACCGCGCAGCGCAAGCAGAAATACAGGGATGCGCTAGATCTTGACGGAACACCGGTCGCGCTGGCGCTTTCCTCGCGGGATTCGCGATACAAGCAGTTCAGTCAGGAATTCCAGCTCACCGGGAAGGTTGATCGGCTGAATTATGTGCTCGGCGCTTATTATTTCGATGATGATGGATTTGTTTTCAATCCCCAGTCCTTTTTCTCCGGGCTGTCCAATACGGATTCCCGCTTCGGCTTCACCACCAAGGCTTATGCCGCCTATGCCCAGTTCGACTACAGGATCACCGATGCCCTGACCCTGACCGGCGGGCTGCGCTACACGCATGAAAAGAAGGCGGTGGAACGCTATCTCGCCCGTCTGACGGCCGCCGGGCCGGTTGTCGTCGTGAATTTGCCCGAAGGAACCACGCCACCAGCCAAATTCGAAAAGATCTCCCCCACGGCTACGCTGGCTTATGAGTTCGGCCCCAATCTAAATATCTATGCGCGCTACGCGCAGGGCTTTCGCAGCGGCGGGTTCAATGCGACCGCCAGCACCAAGGCCGACGTGCAACGCGTGTTCAAGCCGCAGGTGCAAAATACCTACGAACTGGGCTTCAAGTCGCGACTGCTCGACAACAGGTTGCAGCTCAACATTGCCGCCTTCCAGAATGATGTGAGCGACCTCCAGCTATCGGTGTTCGTGCCCGGCCTCTCTGCCTCCAGCATTCTTGTCAACGCCGGTAAAGCACGCATTCGCGGCCTTGAGATCGAGGCCGTCGCGAAACCGAGCGACAGGCTGATGGTTCAGGCCAGCGTCGGTTATCTGCACAGCAAATATCTCCAATATCTGGATGCTGGCGTTGATGTTGCCGACAATCGCGCTTTCCCGCACGCGCCCAAATATACCGTTTCGACCAGCGTCGACTGGCGGGCGATGGAGAGCAATTTGGGTAAGCTCAACCTGATCGTCGATTTCAACATGATGTCGGATTATTATGTTTCGCCCAGCCCGCTGGTGCCGACCTCGCCGACGCAGACCGCTGCGGCGTTTACGCAAAGCCCCGGTCGCACCATGCTCGATGCGCGGGCCGTGCTGAGCGAAATTCCGATCGGTTCGGCAACCGGCACGCTATCGCTTTGGGGGCGCAACCTGTTGAACGAGGATAACCCCAATTTCTTCATCGACTATGGCGCCAATTTCCAAAGGCTGACGACAGCCTATTTCCCCGATCCACGGACCTATGGTGTGACGCTGGGACTTCGGTTCTGAAGATCATCTCCAAGCCATGCTCTCGTCCTAGGCCGCTTTCCAATGGAGCAATCCCCATGTCCCATCGCCTGATCCACCGGCTGGCTAGCGCTGCCCTGTGCACGCTCGCACCCATGGCCGTTGCCGCAGCGCCCGCCATGGCCGCCACCAAGTCGCCGGCTGTCGCCGGCGCGCTCGCCAATAAACGACAGATCGTGCTCGAAACCGCTGCGTTGCGCATTCTTGCCAGCGCGCCGATGCAGGCGGAAATCAAGCGCGTGGAGTCCCTTTATGCCGCCGATCCGCAAGGCTCGACGCCGACCGGCCGCGCCACGATCCGCCGTGCCGCTGAATCGATTGCGATGGCGGCGATCCAATATGCCGTCGGGGAGGATACCGATCGCCCTGCCGTGATGTGGGTGGTGAACGCGCCGCATGACTGGTTCGGAATGCGGGTGCCGCGATCGGGCTATGGCATCGACAATCCCGACAATGTCTATCGCAACGCCATGGTCGATGGCGCCGCCCGCTACGAAATTCATGGACGGATCAAGCGCCCAGGTCCCGCCGAACTGCATTTCGAACTTCGCGATTCGATCCCGGGCACGGCGGCGATGGCGGCCGAAGGCGGCAAGCAACTGGGGACGCTGCGAAGCGACGCCATGCAGATTGCCGCAGACGGCAGCTTCACGATCACGTTGGATAGCGCGCCCGCTGGCGAGCGCCGCAATCACATCCAGACCCCGGCGCACGGTAAGCTCCTGTTGATCGTGCGCGATCTCTTTACCGATTGGGCGACGCAGAATCCGGTTGCGCTGGAAATCCGCCGCGTCGACGGCTTGCCTCTGGCTGCGCCGCCTTCGGACGATGCCTTGGCGCACCGCGCCGCTGCGTTGCTGTCGCAGATGGCGCCTTATTGGGTCACGTATGACAACCAGTTTGTTTTCACCAAGCCGGTCAACCAGATCGGCGTGCCGCGCATACGACCGGGTGGTCGCGGCTTTTCGACAAGCGGGCATTTCAACCTCGGTCCAGATGAGGCGTGGGTGGTGACACTGCGTCCGCTGGGGGCGGCTTCCATGGGTTTCCAACTCACCGACCCGTGGGGGGTGGCCTATGATTATGTCGGATGCACAAGCAGTCTCAACACCGCGCAGGCCAAGCCCAATGCCGATGGCAGCTACACCTTCGTGATCTCTCCGCGAGACCCTGGCGTCTATAACTGGCTGGACCCCGAAGGCCATGCGGCGGGGTTGTTCGCCGTTCGCTGGCAGTCGCTGCCGCCAAACGCTGTACCGGCAGACGCGATCCAGGATTTCAAGGTTGTTCGGCTGGCGCAGCTCAAGCAAAGCTTGCCCGCAGGGGCAGTGCAGGTCACGCCGGCCGGACGCAAGGAGCAACTGGCCCAACGGGTAGCGAGCTATGGGCGCAGGCTCACCGAGTAGGACCGGCAACGACTGCATTAGGGAAGGGCGTGTGGCGCGCGCCCTTCTCAACCGACCCTTTGCGGTCGTTCGACTGCCAATTTTCGACTCTCCGGTGCGGACGGTCAGATATTGGGACTACGCTCCCACCACAAGCCGATTCCGGACTGGTGGTTTGATGGTCAACATTTCAGGAAAGCTACGGAAACCCAATGGGAAAATCCGTTGCGTCACGGATGGCCTTCTCTACCTCTCAATCCGTAAATTATGCATCTCACGAGCAAACTAGAAAGACAAGGTCGTGGTCAGACTGAGCCGGCAAGCGCTAAGAGACCCGCCATGGTCAGCTCCCTTTGTGCTTGGGTGAGGTGGTGGAGGGGACGCTCGGCGCCACGATGCCGGTATATTTCGACATGGCGCGCAGGCCGATTTCCGGCCGGACGCCTGTCAGCATCTTCGTGGCCAGATAGATGTTCCGCCGGAGATTCTCGTCATGATCGGTGCCGATCGCGGCTGGTACGAGGCGGACCGGATCATTTGTCGGCCTCACCTACAGGACCGGATGTCCGACCCATGGAAGCCCGAGGCGTCCGGAACGCAGCAGCGCATCGCTCGAGGAAATGGTGCGGACCTGCCAGCCATAGCTGCGGCCGAAGCGGGGGAGGCGCGTCCAAAGATCGCCGCACGGCAGGCAGCCGGGAGCCGAGCTCATCTCGACGACAAAGGTTCCGCCCTCCGTGTGCAATGTCGGGTCGAGATCCGCGGGGAACTCGCGTGTGCGAGGAACCCTTGCCAGCCAGGCGCTCAGTTCGCGGGGTGTCGTGACGGGATGGATCGCTGCTCGCTCAGCCTTGACCTTGTCATTTCCTGCGGCATTTGCGGGCGTGGACACGGTCAGCAGGGCGAGGGGAAGGAACACCTTGAACCCTCGCGGCTTGAATGTAATGGAAGTTTCCATTACATGGCGGATTGAAAGGATTACCCGGATGAACGCGCTCACCGTCACCGCTAAAGGACAAATCACGCTTAAGAGGGATTTGCTCCAGCATCTGGGCATCCATCCCGGCGACAAGCTCAGCATCGACAAGATGCCAGGAGGCGAAATTCGGATTCGGGCCGAGCGGCCTTCCGGCAGCATTTCCGATTTCTGCGGATCGTTGAAGCGGGAAGGGCAGCCTTCCCTCTCGATCGAAGAGATGAACGAGATCATCAGCAAGGGCTGGGCCGGAGAGCTGTGAAGGTCACGGCAGACACCAATATTCTGGTTCGCGCGGCTACCCAGGACGATGCCAGGCAAGGGCCAATCGCGCGTAAGCTCATATCCAGCGCGGAACTGGTCGCTGTGCCGCTTTCTGCGCTTTGCGAATTTTGCTGGGTTCTCAAGGTCGGCTACAAACTGAGCTCTGTCGAGATTGCATCCTCGGTTCGGCTGCTGCTGAACGCCGGCAACGTCGTCATGGACCGCGGTGCGGCAGAGGCGGGCCTGGCTCTCCTCGATGCCGGGGGTGATTTTGCCGATGGCGTCATCGCTCATGATGGGCAGTGGCTGGGCGCTGATGTCTTCATGAGCTTCGACCAAAAGGCCGTGAAACTTCTGCAGGCCATCGGGCAGAATGCGGCCCATCCCGAGTGAGAGGGACAGGCGCTCAGCCAATTGTGCTGAGTGCAGGGAAGTCGGCATTCTCATCATCGGTCAGCCCGCAATTCGGCCGGGCTTGACGGATCATCAGCCGCGCTCGCCGAAACCGGACCATTGGCGAGCACATCGAAGAAGCCGCCTTCCTCGCCAGCCCCGGTCATGAACTGTTCGGGGCGGATGTCGCCATTCAAGAGGCGCACCGCCTGGTAGTCCATGGCCGAGAGATTGGGATATGGCCCTGCGCTTCGGATCGGTCAGGCCAAGCCGTTAGACCGTCGCGATCCCCGCTTCCAGGGACGATTGGATGCTTCGTCGGTTCGCCCAGCAGTACAAGGGACGGTGCGATGGGTCAGATCACGGTAATTTCAAGGCCGGAGCGGCGGCGGGTACGCAAAAAGAAAGGCGCGGTACGACGCCCGATCGAGGTGGGCACTGTCCATCTGGTGCGCGTTAGCCGCTGACCGACCGAGGCTTTGGGAATTTGAAAACGGTCACAGGTCGGTTCGATACTGGTCAACCACTTCGCGGATTTTGGCGGCATTCGCCTCCGAGATTTCGTCTGGCGCCCAGCGGATCGGGCTTACATCATTTCCGGAAAGATCGGCATAGAGGCAAAGGGCCAGGAAATAGCTGGCGGCAGCGGTGGGATGATTGCTGTCGCTTGTCAGCGTCAGGTCTGGAAGGCTCTGGTGAAGAAATTCCCAGACCTTGCCGACATTGACAAGCCGGGCATTTGTTCCCGCAGCGAGCTGTCTATGGGCATTTTGCATCATGCCGTAATGCTCGGCCCGACCTTCCTGCGAGGGATAAGCGGAAAGGTCATAGGCCCAGTTGACGATAAGGCGTGGCGGGCACCGAAAACCCCGATGTGAAGGTGCATTTCGCCATGGCACTCTATGAGGCGATGGGGCGCAAGTTCATCATGGAGCATGGCTATTTCGCACATATCGACCTACTGAACCCGGAGGGCGTCGGGGAGATCAAACTGACCGGCCCAGGCCCGTCCCATCCTCTGTCGATTGATCCCAACATCCTGTCCACAATGAAGGACATGGCGATGGGGCGTGCCGCCATACGGGCCGTGCGCAACATCTTCGCGCAAAGCCCTTTTGATCCTTTCCGCGGCGAGGAACTGGCGCCCGGCGCACAGATTCAGTCCGACGACGAACTCGACGCCTATCTGCGGGCTACGGCAACGTTTGACATTCATGCTGTCGGGACTTGCCGCATGGGCCATGATACTATGGCGGTGGTCGATCCGCAGCTGCGGGTACATGGACTTTCCGGCCTGCGCGTCGTTGACGCATCAGTGATGCCACGTGTGCCGGGCGGCAACACCAATGTGCCGACGATGATGGTGGCGGAGAAGGCCGTCGACCTGATCCTGAGAAAATAGGACGCAAACGTGACCTATCGAAAGGAAACAGGGCCGGTGGCTGATCCTGCGCCGCTTGAAAAACAAATCACAGAAGGTGGTGAACGACCGCTAAGCCGGCGAAAGCTGATCAAACATGCCATAAAATGTGCAAAACTATGCACGGTGCTCATCCGCGATTATCTTGCGACACCGCTCGCCATTTTCAGCGAGCGGGTTGGCCGTCAGTACGCAGTGTCACCGGTCGGGGATCAAATGCTAATTGCAGTTCCTTGAAGCCGTCCATGAAAATTGAGCGGGCGTGGCGCGGCTTACCCACGATCCTGGGATTATCGATCCGCCGGACGATTTCGCCGAGCATGATTTCCAAATTGAGGCGTGCCTGGTTAATGCCAAGGCAGAAATGGGGGCCGGTGCCAAAGGTACGGTAATTGCGCCGCGTTGCGTTCGGTGGGCGGGTGATATCGAACTCATCCGGGCGTTCGAACAAAGCGGGATCGCGATTAGGCGAACCGAGCAGGCAGATGAGCTTATCACCCTTGGCGATCTTCTCCCCCGCCAACTCCAGATCCTGTGTTGCGGTGCGACGCAAATACACCACTGGGCTGCGATAACGCAGCACTTCTTCCACCGCGCCGGGCAGCAGCGAGGGATCGGCTTGCAGGGCGGCATATTGATCGGGGTGATGGATGAACTCCCACATCGCCCAGCCCAGTGTATTCCGGGTGGTTTCGGTGCCCCCAATGATGAGGTTGTTGAAAAACCGACCAAATTCTCGATCAGTCAGCTGCTCACCATCAATCTCGGCCTCTAGTACTTCCATCGTCATACTGTCGCGTGGATTGATGCGATGATCTGCGGCTAACGCTGTACCGAACTCCATAAGGCCCATGGAAGCCAGAAAACCGGCATGGCGGTTCTCGGCATAATCAGGGTCATCCGCCAGGGTTGCCGTGTTGGTGAGCTTCATCACCGTGCCAGCGTCTTCCGGCCGCACGCCCAGGACATGGAAGATGACCCGCATCGGCAACTGGATGGCCACTTCGTTGACGAACTCGCATTCCCCCCGGTCGATTACGCTGTCGATGATCTCCCGCGCGAACTGGCGCATGACTGGTTCGCGCATACGCAATGCTTGCGGTCGGAAGGCGCCATCCACCAGCGAGCGATATTTGCGGTGCTGCGGTGGATCCATGAACGTCATGCTTTGCTGCTGATCCGCGAGGATTTCGGGAGGGAAGTCCTCCAGGAGCGGCCCGTGCGTGTTGGTGAAAAGGTCCGGTGTCTGCAGGACGTGATCGATGTCCTGTTGCTGGAACAGCAGCCAGTGGCCGCGGCGCGCAAATGCATCCGGCTGCCACAGGATGCGGTGACTGTCGCGCAAGGCATTGAGCTCGCCACGCGGTAAGCCATCAGCAAAGCGATCGAGGCTGAGGAAGGTGTCTGGGGATGCGGAAAAGGGGCATTGCGACATGATGGATGCTCCGTCGAAAATCAGGCGATATCGGGGGCAATGTAGAGGTCGAAGCTCTCGTCGGTTCGCCCGGCACAAGCTTTCTCGAGCCGGTGCGCGATGCGCCAGCCATGCGTGTCGCAGCGCTGGTAATCGACGTCATAGTAACCCGAGGCCGTCCGCTGGCCGGAATGGGCCGCCCCGGAACGGATCACCCCGAGCCATTGGAAATGGATGCGGGCACGGGCCCTGTCTCCAGCGAGAATGATCTTGGGAAGGTGCATGAAGTGCAGGCCGCGGTAAGTTGCGCTCACCTGCTCGCAAAAACCCCGAAGATCTGTGTGTCCGCGGTAGATCACGCCTGGCTGCCAGCCTGCAGCCGCCATGTCGAATACGCCATCGGGAGTGAACAGCGCAGCCCATGTCTCGCTGTCGGCTGCGTCCCAGCTACGCGCATATTCAGCTTCGAGCTGTCAACCGGCGCGCAAAGTTGGCTCTGACGCAATTTTGATGACGGAGATCATGTCGCAGCCGCGATCAGTCTGGCCTCCAGGAGGTCAAGCTTGGCTCGGCCGTACATCTGCCGCTTGACGAGCTTGAGCTTGGTGATCTGGCCTTCGGTCTGCCCGTTTGACCAGTTCGAGGCGATCGCGGCCCGAACGGCGTCGATGTCCTTG
Source organism: Sphingobium sp. EM0848 (assembly GCF_013375555.1). Taxonomy (NCBI): domain Bacteria; kingdom Pseudomonadati; phylum Pseudomonadota; class Alphaproteobacteria; order Sphingomonadales; family Sphingobiaceae; genus Sphingobium; species Sphingobium sp. EM0848. The sequence continues at coordinate 164,748 of NZ_JABXWB010000005.1, read as the reverse complement.
GTCATGCCGCGGGCGAAGGAGTTCACCAGGCTTTGACGCGCTCTTTCGAGCCAGGCATCGAGAGAGGAGGCCGCTTTCTTCCGCAGCATGACATGGAAGGCGTCGGTGATGTCGCGTGCCTCGACGAGTTCGGGGACGGATTCCTCGATCGCCGCGACGGTGATCGTTTCAGCTCTCGAAAGAGCTTCGCGCTCTACCATCATCAGCCGCGCGATGGTTCGAGCTGACGGAACCCGGTGCAATCCCTCCGCTTTTTCCGCCCGCCGCTTCCGCGTTGCCCATTCGGTCACTACCCGAAGCGAGCCCCCGAAGCCCTGCTGTCGCATCTGCCGCCAAAGCTGTGCAGCGTTGCGCTGGCCACCAGCCCATTCCGCATCGAGCCAAGGCAACCAGGCTTCAAGGGAGTTTTCCCGAGTACGGAAGATATCGGTCCGCTGACCACGCAACACAGCCCGCACATAACCTCGGCTGCGCCCGGTCCGGCGAACGATCTCCTTGATACCGAGCCCAGATTTTGCCTGCTTCAAAATGATTTCGTTGTTTTCCTGTCGGCGAAGATAGCCCTCATATTGCAAGCGTTCCGCCGCCGTGAGCAGGTCCGGATTAACGATGGTCGTGCCGATCGCCGTACGGATTTCGCGCATCGAGCAGCGAACCGCATCGAGAAAGGCGTGGCTGGCATTTTCCATCAGATGCCAACGATCAGCCACTTGCTGGGCGTGGGGAAGGGCCTGGGCGGCGGCTAACGCATATCCACCTCCGCGGTCCCGGGCGACGACCTCAATCTGCTGTTGTCCCACGAGCCAGCCGCGTGCGGTGGCAGGCTCGCGATCGGGGAGCAAACGGATCGGCCTACGCCGTTCGAGATCGCAGATAATTGTGCCGTAACGCTGATTGCGCCGCCATGCCCAATCATCAATGCCGACCACCGTGGGTGCAGCATGTTCAGGACGGCCACGGCGACGGATCGACCGCAGCAGCGTATCCTTGCTGACGGGCGCCATCAGCCGATTGGCAAAACGAGCGCCGGGCCGACCGCCAAGTGCCAAGCCGAGATGAAAGACCAGCAAACCGAGCCTACTGGTTCGGCGCGCCCAAGGTTCCACAACCTCGGTGTCGAAGCGCTCGGCGAAAATACGTCTGGCACAGTTTGCTGTCCGACAGCGGAATCTCCGCGCATTGAGAACCAGACGAACGGATCGGCCGGCCAGCGGAAGGTCACCCAACCGCCGGGAATAATGGCTATGCACCGCCGCCGCCTTAACGTCGCAGCTTGGGCACCGAGAATATGGCTTTGCTGAACGAACCGCGATTTCCATCACCGCTCCAGCATTGTCGACCTGTTCTACCACCAGGCCCGCTGGCACCAACGCTCCATTACGCAATCGACGAGGCATGCTGCTGATCCTCCTTGGAAAATCAACCAAACCCTACCTGCCAATTGCATCAAATATGAGTCAGAGCCAATTTTAGACGCCGATCACCCCGCTAAGGGGGTCAATTTTGCACGCCGCTCCACAGCTTCGAGCTGAATGAGAGCAAGTTGGGCTTCAACAGCTTCCAGTCGGGCAAGCAGGCCATCGTTGTTCATCGGTTTCCTTTCGCGACAGTCGGTCGCCAGTTTGACCGTCAGTGAAGATTCGGTCAATATATGAACGAGACGTTCTAGTTTTATTTTTAAGATGGCCGGATGGGGCGTTTTGAACGATGGGGAGGAGGCATGAGATCCACAGCAAACCCACCACGCCGTGGCAGGCCGACCAAGGCGGAAGCCGCAGAAAGACAGGCTCACTTGCTCGATATAGCGCGGTCGGTTTTTGCCGAGCTAGGATATGCCGCTGCATCTATTGAACTGATCGCAAGCAAGGCCCGCGTGGGCAAGCAGACGATCTATAGCCGTTATGGCGACAAAGCCGGATTGTTTCGCACGGTGGTTCTGAATATCCGGTACCTGCGGTTACAGATTCCCGACTCCGGCTTGTTTGACGACGCTCTCCAAAGTGGCCTGCAGCAGCGCCTGGGAAATATTCTGCAGGCGACGCTAGAACCTGATTATGCGGCGCTATTTCGGTTATTTTTGCGCGAAGCCACGGCCTTTCCAGAGGTGTTCGAAGCCTTCTCGCAAGTGAGCGAGAGTCACATTGAGCGGCCTCTTACCCACTTCCTGGAAGGTCATATCGCCCAAGGGATGGCACTAAAGCTTCCTCTCAAAACCTGCGTCGACTTACTCATGGCGATGCTCAACAGCTTCATCTCAATCACAGTCCTTCGAGGCACACCTGCCATCGAGGAGCAGATACAGGCAGAAGCTCATGCCATCACTCAACTCTTTCTATATGGTGGAGTGATTGCGGACTGAAAGGCCACGTTGAAATGCTTCCGGAAAGGAGGGTTCAGAAGCTGCCCGCAGACATTTTAGACAGCGGAAATGTCGGGACGTGCGGATAATCTGTCAGAAACATGCTCACCCCACGTTTGACCAGAACGTCACTTAGCATCGGGATCATGCATGGCCGGAGCACCGAAATAATCGCTCGCAGATGTGGCCAGCCCGGCCATGCTGCGCATCAGAGACCTGCCGCCATAGCTACCGTCGCCATAGACCAGTGAGCGGCCGGTCTGTTAGCGGCGGCGGACCTTGCATGACGGCTGCTCGATGTCCGCGAACAGCATTCGGGCGCTCCGAAGCCGACCATCGCGAAGGTCCCAAGAGTGCCTAATCCGTTTAAGGGAGATCACCGCTCCGGGCAATTGCGCTGAATATAAGTGCGCTCGGCTTAGGCTGACGGGCAAAGCTCTTGCGGTCGACCGACGCCAGGCCGAACTGCGGTCCATAGCCTGACACCCATTCGAAATTGTCGAGCAGCGACCAGTGGGTGTAGCCGAGCACCGGCACGCCATCATCCATCACCGTCTTCAGCCCCGTGAGCGATTGCGGGATATAGGCCTGGCGCAGCGTGTCGTCGCTGGCCGCGATACCGCTTTCGGTAATCAGCACCGGCTTGCCCGTGCCCTGATGGGCATAGCGCACGCTGTTGCCGAGCGAAGCCGGATAGATTTCGCGGCCGTCGCTCGCCATTGGTGAACCGGGGGGCGGCGGGACAAGGCCATGACCGTCATAACGGCGGCGGGTGTAATTCTGCACGCCGATGAAATCGCCATGGGTGCGGATCACGTCAAACCAGGGCGCATAGACCGCGCGGCGCTTGGACGCCCGATAGCTGTCATCTTCGCCGACAAGCTGGTCGTCCTCGACCGCCAGCCCGACCCCGACCGGCAGGCTGGGCCGTAGCGCCTTGATCACCTGATAGGCCTTGATATGCGCTGCGACCATAGCCGGCGTCACATCCTGTTCACTGAACAGGGCGCTGGCAAAGCTCGGCATGCCTGAAGCCTTGGCTGCCGCGTTCAGCATAGCCTTTACCCCGCCCATAAAGGCGGGGGGCAGTGCCGCGAAACGGAGCAGCGCCGAGACATTGGGTTCGTTGAGCGTAACGGCATAGGCGATGCGATCGCCCAGATGCCGCATCGCCCGGTCGCAGAAGCGAGCGAACAGATCGGCGCCATCCGCCGACTGGAAATGGCCATGCCCTGCAAACCAGCGCGGCACGCTGAAATGACTGAAGGTGATAATCGGCGCGAGACCCCGTTCCAGGCAGCCATCGATCATCCGGCCATAATGATCCAGCATGGCGATCGAGAACTGGCCCGATTCCGGCTCGATCCGTGCCCATTCGATGCCGAAGCGATAGGCGGTGAGGCCCAGCGCCTTTACAAGGTCGAGATCCTGGGCCCAGCGGTGGAGGCTGTCGCAGGCGTCGCCTGACGGCTCGGAAAAAAGGGTCGGCTTCACATGTTCAAGCAGCCATATGTCGGAAGCGACATTATTGCCCTCCACCTGATGCGCAGCGGTGGCCGATCCCCAGAGGAATCCTTCAGGAAAGTCCCGCCCGCTCTTGGGCTTGGGCGCGGCAAGCGCTGGTGCGGCTACACCCGCGGCGCAGATGCCCAGCATTGCGCGGCGGGAAAGATCGGCATTCGTCATTTGCCAATGTCGCATTTGGCGACGACGCTGTTGCAGCGCCAACCATGAGCGAAGGGCGCCAGATGATAGCCATTGGCATAGACATTGGGCGCGCTCAGATAATCGGTGGAGATGATCTGCGCGCCGCTTGCCAGCGCGGCGTCACGGCGGCGCGCGTCGTCATGGCGGGCATCGACGGTATCGATATCGGCACGGGCACGCACCAGATAGCCCTTCTTCACCGCGTCCCGGATTTCCGTGCCATGGCTCAGCGCATTGTCGAACAGCATGAAGGCGGTATGCGCCATGCCGGGCTTGCCCTGAACAAAGGCCATGCGCCCCTGCAGCGACGGGCGGCCGTCGAGATAGGGGGCGAAGGCGGGCAGGTTCATGCCCGGCACCAGAAACAGGAAAAGGAACTTGCCGCGCACTGCCTTGACCGTGGGCCAGCGCCCGGCGAGGGCCGCAGCCTCCAGCGTGAGCATGTCACCGCGCAGATCGTCGGGCGTGAAGACCTTGTCACGGCCCAGGATGCTGCGGATGTCCTCATCGACCTCGTCGAAGGCGGCCTTGTCGAAGGGCGGCACGACCGCTGCCCCCGGAATGACACGGTCCAGCCCCGACAGTTTGGGCTCCAGCAGGATGAAAACCGGGCTATGGTCCGGCTCGCTGTCGGACCATTGTTTCAGCAGGGTGAGGCAGGAGCGGAAGCTGGGGCACTGGCTGCGAAAATCGAGATCGGCGATGTGGAAGACCTTGAGGCCTGGCTTGCCGAGTTCTTCCCGATAGATGGGGGCAAGATCGCTCGCGCCCTGCTCGTGCAACTGGCGATAGGGCAGCGGATCGGCATAGGCGCCGCCTTTGGGATCAGGCTGCAGGTCCAGTTCGATGCTGCGCACGCCGCTGCGCAACTGCGCCTGCAGCGGCATCTGCACATAGTCCAGCGTCCTGGCCATGTCGGTCAGGCCGCCGGGATGTTCATCCTCCATTGCCGCGCGCTGGGCGGGCGTCATCGCCAGCCCCATCTTCTCCATCAGCACGGACAGACGCGGCGCCATCAGCGCCATGACGCGTGGGTCGGCGGGCATGGCATAGCTGTTGTGGGTGCCCACCACCTGGATCTGGTTGATGGGCAGCGCATCGTCGGCCGCTGCATTGTCCATCACCTTTTCTCCCCAGGCCGCGCTCGCGATGAGCGCGGTGGCGGCGATACCGCCAGCAATTTTCTTCATGATCTTGCTTTCCTGAAGGCTTGTGGGAGATCAGAAACTGACGTTGACGAAGCCGCCAACCGTGCGCCGCGCATTGGGCGAAGTGTAATGGAGCAGGCCTAACGCCCCATATTGCTGCCATCCGGTCGAGAAATATGTGTCGAACAGGTTGCGGGCATAGATGCCGAACTCGACCGTCTTGCCGGGCAGGCTGAACGTCAGGCGACCGTTAACCAGACCATAGCCGGGCACGTTGGAATAGGCGGGCTGGCCCACCACGGTCCAATATTCGCTGCGATAGGCATAGTCAGCATGGGCGCGCACGCCGAGGCCCGACCCGAATTCGGTTTCATAATCGACCGCTGCCGTCCCGGCCCATTCGGGCGAGTTGGTCAGGCGCGATCCGGTATAGTCGGTGGTCGCGTTGTAGACATAGTCGGTGAACTTGGCGTCGGTATAGGTGAGCGCTCCCGACAGGGTCAGGCCGCGCATTGGCTGGACCGCGACATTGCCTTCCATGCCCTGCGTGCGCAGGCCGCCGGCATTGCCGATCACGATTGCCTGAAGCAGGCCGCCGGCGCCATCCGGGATCTTGGTGAGGATGGTGGCCTGAAAATCCTTGAAGTCCGACCGGAAGATGTCGAGGTTCACGCGCAGGCGGCGGTTGAACCATTCCGACTTGATGCCTGCTTCCCAGGCCTTGACCGTCTCATCCTTATAGGGCGCATATTTGTTGCCGACAAAGGCGATGCCTGCCGGCTTGTAGCCGGTCGAATAGCTCGCATAGAGCATGACATTGTCGCTGAGCTGGAATTGCGGGGCGATGCGATAGGAGAAATTGTCGCCCTTCACCCGGCCATGATCGACTGCCGGCGGCGCGCTCGACCCCATGAATGTCGGAACATAGCCTGCGATCGGCAGCGGATCGACGGTGATGAAGCCCAGGCGCTGCGAATTATCGTCATGGGTGTAGCGGCCGCCCAGCGTCAGGCTGAGGCGCGGCGTGATATTGAATTTCAGCTGGCCGAATGCCGCCATCGTCTCGTTCCGGGCGTTGAACAGCGAGGCGTTGGCATCGACGCCGATCGCACCGGTCAGCGCATAGAGTGTCGGCCGCGGCACGCCATTGGCATCATAGAGCGGCGCGCCGAGCGTAGCCCATTGCAACTGCGTCTGACGCGCGCGCAGGTTGTTGTAGAAGCTGCCGACCAGCCATTCGACAAAGCCGCCGGTGGGCGAAGCGAGATGGACTTCCTGGCTGACCTTCTCGGTATCGAGATAGCCGTTGTTGAAGGGAATATAGGCATATTGATCGGTCGGCGTCAGGTTGGCCGGCGTCGCATTGTCGTAGCGGGTGCGGCGATAGGCGCTGATCGAGGTCAGGTCGAGAGCTCCGAGCTTCGCATTGACGCGCAACGATGTACCCCATTCCTCGGTCGTGATCTCGCCGAAGGAGGAGTCGGCCGTGTCGGCGCTTTCCGGCCCGGGATAGACGCCCAGAGAGTTGAGGATCGCTGTGACATTGGCCGGCTGGCCCGACACCGGCGTGCGCACACTGCTGTCCCAATGATAGGCATAGTCGCCCGACAGCGTCAGGTTGAAGCGGTCCGACGGCTCCAGATAGAGCTTCGCCCGACCGCCATATTCATGCTGCGATCCGACCAGCCGGTTCAGCGTCACATTGCGGCCGAAACCGTCGAACGCCTGGTCGAAGCCGGACACCCGCAGCGCCGCGATCGGCCCCAGCGGGATGTTGACGGTGCCGTTCAGGATGCGCTCGTCATGCTCGCCAAAACTGGCGCTGGCACGAACCGACATGTCGCCGATCTTCGGCTTGCCGGTGGTCACCGCAATCACACCCGAGGTCGCATTCTTGCCGAACAGCGTGCCCTGCGGCCCCATCAGCACATCGACGCGCTCGATATCGACCAGGCCGGTCAGGCCGTTGGCACGCTGGCCATCCATCACCACATCGTCGACGACGACGCTGACTGACTTGGCATTGGAAAAGTCAAAGGAGGTGCTGCCGACGCCGCGAATCTGGAAGGCGGCGCCCTGGGTCGGGTCATATTGCACGCCCGGCATCGTATATTGAAGATCGGTTACCGAAGTGTAGCCGGTCTTGGCTAGTGCCGCACCGTCGATCGACTGGATCGCCAGCGGCACCTTCTGGCTGCTCTCGCTGCGGCGTTCGGCCGTCACTACGATTTCTGGCAGCGCTGCACCGGAAGCCACTGGCTCCTGGGCATGGGCGGCGCCAACGCCCAGCGGCAGGGTACCGCCGACCAGCATCGTCGAAAGCAGAAAGAGGCTGCGCCTTGTCTTGTACCCAAACATGATTCTCGCTCCGTCCCATCGAACCGTTGGGCGGCGCACTAAAAGCCGATTTTTACGATTTTAAGACGATTGTTCGATTAAAATATCCAATAATAATTGCTTTTAAGACGATTGTTCGGATCGAGAAAAATACCGCGACATATCCGGGAATGGCTCGACAAGAGCGCCACGCGCAAGGATTTCAAGGCCGTGGCCAATCAACGCGACGACGATCGCCTGTACCCGCGCGCGATCGCCATCGACCGGAACGCCGATCCACTGCGCCACCTGCACATGGACATTTTCCGCACGCCGCCGCCGCATGTCGATCGCGAAGGGGAGGAAGGCGGGATTGCGATTGGCCAGCAGAGCGCTGTCATGGGTAAGCTGGATGATCGTTCCATTGCCCGGGGCTGTGCCGTTGGACCCCCAGATATCCGCCCGCATTCGGCGATAGATGGCCTCCACCCCGCCGAAGACGATGTCACGATGGGTCGGAAAATGATGCGCGACGCTGGACGCCGCCATGCCGGACACCTGGGCTACCGCACGATGCGACAACGCGCCGACGCCATCGGCGACGATCAGGTCGGCGATATGGTCGGCAAGCGTGGCCTTCGCCCCCTGTGGCACGATATCGGCTGCGTCCAGTGCGTCAGCCGATGGCACCGCCAGCCGATCGACCAGCATCATGTGCCATTGGCTGGCCGCTGGCGCCGGCGCCTCGCCCGGATCGCGCAACAGTGCCCGGATGGTCGACTGGCGCAGCAATCGATAGTCGGCAATGTCGCTAAGCGCGATCGTGAACGGGCGCTCATCGAGGCAATAGGCGCTGATCGCGTCGGCCAGTCGGGCGCCGTCGGGCGACGCCTGCAACATCGTGCGCCACATAGTCGCCGACCGGTCGAGCAGGCGCGGCACATCCGACACTGTCTCGGGCACGCGGCTGGCGAGCAGAGCCAACTCGCAGGTGACGATGGCGGAAATGCGCTGCTCGCCCGCCATCAGATCCAGCCAGGCGCCAACCAGATCAGGCAGCAGCCCGGCCGCAACCGGCTCGATACCATCCAGCCGGGCAAGGAAGTCGCACGCCAGCGCATCGGCAAGGTCAATCTCCCGCGCGGTGACTGCCGTAATCAGCGCGGCGCGATCACCGATGCGATAGCTGATCGACCCGACCGACATCTCCGCCTGCTCGGCAACGGTTCGCAGGCTCATGCCGGCAAGGCCGCGCTCGGCAATCACTGATCGTGCAGCGTCGACGATGATGATATTGGCCTCGGCATTGCGGATGGCCGTGCGGTTTGCAGGAGCGTTCATGCCGCCATCCATATCGCGCAACATCAAACAGTCCAGCATGCTTCCACCTGCAGAGAAGTCGTTGCAGACGATCCTTGTCGCAGCTTTGTCATGCAACGCCTCTATCGGCGCGCGGGTGAGCCATGGACGCCTTCCCCTCATCGCCTATGGCATGGCGCATAGCGGCAAGAACCTGCTGTGGTCGGGCGTCGACGGGCTCAGCCTCTACATCCTGATCAAGGTCGTTGCGGTGTCGCCGATCATGGCAGGTATGCTGTTCGTCCTATCATCCTTCTGGAATGCCGCCATGGATGGCATCTGGGGCTGGACGATCAGCCGGTCATTGATGATCCACCGGATGGTGCCCGCCATTTCAGCGGTCGCGACCATCATTGCCTGCCTGAGCTTCGCACTGTTGCCCAGCCTGCCGGCGGGCGCGATCGGGCCCGCAGCATTGGGGCTCATTACCTTCCGCACCAGCTTTGCCCTGCTGGATGTGCCACATAATGCCAGCACATCTCCACTCGCCGACATCCATGGCCACCTGACGCTCTCGCGCTGGCGTTCCGTACTGAGCGCAGGCATGAGCATATTGGTCGCCTTGGCGGCCATCTTGCTGGTCGGAACGCCGCAAATGGCCTCGCGCGCTGCGATCATATTCCCGATACTGGCGCTGATTGCACTGGTCCTGCTGTCCCCTCTGCCATGGCTCCTCCGAGCGATGAACATGAGCCAGTTGCCGCCTCGCGAAACACCATCACCACCCCTGGGCGGCATGCCCGGACGCCGGCTCCTTGCCTTCTGCCTCGTCCAGATGATGGGTTTTGCCGCGCTGGCGTCCATTGGCAAGTCAGTGCTGCACATGGACATCATGCCGCTCTGGATCCTTGAATATGCGCTGCTGCTGCTCAGCTTGATGCGGCTTCTCGGGACATGGCTCTGGTCGCCGGTGGCGATGCGCTTCGGTTCGGCCGCTGCGCTGTCCATCGCCTACATATTCTGCGCCGGGGCGATCTTGATGCTGCCCTTAGCGATCGAATTGGGCGCGGCATGGAGCGCATCCGTACTGTGCCTGCTCGGCGTCTCCTTCGGCGGGATCGCATTGCTGACCTGGTCGACATTTACCGAGCTTCTGGCGCGTACGGCCCACAGCAACGCCGATCTTTCGACAAGCTATGCCCTGTTTACCGCCGTTTCCAAGATTGGCCTTGGTTTTTCCGGTTTCCTGACGGCCAGTTGGATTGGCCGACAAGATCATGATCTGATGATGTCTTCTCTCTGGCCGATGATTCTGGTCGTTGCTGGCCTGTGTGTATTGACGGGGCTGATGGTTTGGCCTGGCTGGAGATCGGCTTTCCAGTTCTCAAGCATTCGGCCATTCGCTCATCTGAATTGAAAAAAAAACGCTTCCGAAACTTCACCCGATATCTGCTGTCAAACGTCCGCTTGGTCATCATTGCGAATAGGAAGCGGGCAGGCAGGTCCCACAATCGCCGCCATCAAGAAGTCGGCCTATCCAAGGAAGCTCGCGCTATAGCGGTGCTGAGTAGCGCTTTCAGGTCCGGCTTGGTCACCTTGCCCATGGCGTTGCGGGGCAGGCTGTCGACGAAACGGATGAGCCGCGGAATCTTGTACGCGGACAATTGCCCCGCGGACCAGGTGATGATCTCCTGGGCATCCGCTTTGTGATCCGATCGCGGTACGATGAAGGCTGCCACTACTTCGCCCCAGGTCGCATCCTCGGCCCCGATGACGGCCGCCTCTGCGACCGCGGGGTAAGCGAGCAACACCGCCTCAATTTCAAGCGCCGACAATTTGTAGCCGCCCGACTTGATGATATCGATCGAGGTCCGTCCCATGATCCGGTAATAGCCCTGTTCGATTACCGCCATGTCGCCGGTGCAGAACCAGCCGTCGCGGAAGCTGTCACGCGTGGACCGTTCATTGTCCCAATATTCGAGGAAGACATTGGGTCCCTTGACGCGGATCTCGCCCGGTTGCCCCTCTTCGATGATGGGGTGCTCATCCTCACCATAGAGGCGCACTTCGACCCCCGGCAAGGGCTGGCCAACATGGCCCGCCCGCCGCTCGCCATGATAGGGGTTGGACAGGGCCATGCCAATCTCGGTCATGCCGTATCGTTCGAGCAGCACCTGGCCGGTGCGCGCCCGCCACTGCTCAAACAATGGAACCGGGCAGGCTGCTGAGCCGGACACGTTGAGGCGCATGGCGGCAAAGCCGTCGCAGACCCTTTTCGCCTCACCTTCTTCCAGGCTGTCGAGATGGTCGAGCAGCTTCACATAGATGGTAGGCACCGCCATGAAGACCGAATAGTCGCCCACTGCTACATGATCGGCGATGGCCGGTGCATCGAACCGGGGGAAGAGATGCACCGTCGCGCCCGTCCAAAGGGCGCAACTCAGCACGTTGATGATGCCATGGACATGATGCAGCGGCAGGAACAGGGGGATATGATCGCTGTCCGACCAGCCCCATGCGTCCAGCAGCACGGTGATCTGCGCCCGGATATTGCCATGGGTCGTCACCACGCCCTTGGGCTTGCTGGTGGTGCCGCTGGTGAAGACCATCATCGCGCGCCGGCCGTCGGCAATATCTGGCAGGACGCATGTTTCACCGGTCATGAGCTCGTCCGGCTGCAACAGACAGATGCCCAGTGACACGCACAGTTCGCCTAGCATGGCGTGATGCTCGGCTTGGGCGATCAGCCGGGTTACCCGCGCGCAGCGAAGATAATGATCCAGTTCGGCAATGGTCGCGCCGATATTCAAGGGAACGGCGATCCCGCCCGCGCGCCAGACGCCGTGCATCACAGCCACATAGTCCGTACTGGCAGGCAGGAAGAAGGCGATGCGCTCTTCCTCCAGATCTTCCTTGCCACCGAGCAATCCGGCAGCAAGGCGGTCGGCATGGCCATTGAGCGAGGCATAGGTGACGCGGCGCTCACCATCGATCAAGGCGATCCGGTCATTATCCCCCTGTAAAAGCGGGAAGCGGTCTGTCGGCATGATCCCCTCGTCTCGAATGCAATATGCAAGTCGCCTCTCTCATAGAGGCGCACGACCCGCGCGGCAATGACAGGGGTCATCGGATCAAGCCAATCTTGCTGCTGCCTGGGCAATGGCGAGAAGCCCTCTCTTGGTAAGCTGGTTGCTCCCTGACCGGGTGTCGGAATGTTGCCGAAGGGAGGGGGAGTGGTTCGAGGCCAATTTGGGAACGATTGTGTGTGATCTGAATGACTTGACATGCTATCGTGGTGGCGAAGCGAGGAACTCATGGCAGAGCAGAATGCGCCCCATTCGAACGCGGAAAATGGTCATCCAGGAAACCTGCCACCCCAGGCGAGGGATTGGTTTTGGCGTCCCTGGTACGCCAAACTTTGGTGGGGATCAGCGGCGATATTCTGGCCCGTAATCCTTGCGGTGCCCGGCTATCTCCTTCCAAGCGCCATTGTCGTGCCGGCCGGCGCGCTGCTTCATCCATTTGTGATCGTGCCGGTTTTGGGTTTCGGCTTTTTCAGGACATGGTTCGGCTATCAATTCAAGGCGGGGAACGGAGAGAGCCTCCAATGGAGTCAGCATGATGATTTTGGCCGTGACACGGCTTCGTTTCGACGGATGGATCCAACGGACCCCGCAAATTCAAGCCACTATGGTCATCCCGCCAATCCAATGAGTGAAGCTTCCCGCAACCGAAGGTTATGGGGTATCGATTAGAGCAGTGAGCACAAAGTAGGAATCGCGGACGATTCCTTTTTGCGCGGATTTGTGATTCATGTGCCTGTGGAGGTGAACCATGGGCAGAGCATATTCGGCTGATTTGCGGGAACGGATATCGGCGCACGTAAGGGCGGGACACTCGCGCCGGGCGGCGGCCCGCCATTTCGGTGTGAGCGCGAGTTGCGCAGTGAAGTTGTTGCAGCGAGTGGAACGAACAGGTTCGGCTGCTTCTTCACGAATAGGGCGGCCACGCGGCGCTGGTAAGTTGGCGCCGTATATGGCCCGGTTGACGGGCTGGGTGGATAGGGAACCAGACATCGGCATGTCGGAGCTGTCCAACAAGCTTGCAGCGGAGACGGGCGTAGTTGCCCATCCGGCATCCCTCTCGCGGGTGCTGATCCAGGCTGGCTATCGGGTAAAAAAAACGCTGCTGGCCAGCGAGTGCGGACGCGATGATGTCGCTCATGCGCGACTGCGATGGCGCCTCGACCGGCAGCCGCAGATGCGCGCAAAGCCTCATCACCTCGTCTTTCTGGATGAGACGGCGACCACCACGAAGATGACCAAGCTTCGTGGCCGGGCGCCAAAAGGAGAGCGTCTCAAGGCCCGCGCTCCGTTCGGTCATTGGAAAACGCAAACCTTCATCGCGGGGCTGCGCTGCGATTGCTTGGTTGCCCCGTGGGTGATCGACCAACCGATGAACCGGCGCCTGTTCGAAACCTATATCGAAACCCAGTTGGCGCCAACGCTCAGCCCCGGCGATGTTGTGATCGCCGACAATCTGTCGAGCCACAAAAGCGAAAAGGTCAAAGCCTGCCTTAAAGAGCGAGGTGCGTGGATCCTTTTCCTCCCCGCTTATTCACCCGATTTGAACCCAATAGAAATGGCCTTCGCTAAATTGAAATCGCACCTGCGACGGATCGGGGCGCGGACCATCGATGAGCTATGGAAGGCTCTCGGACATATCTGCGACCTCTATTCTGCCGAAGAATGTTGGGAATATTTCAAGGCCGCCGGATATGCGTCCAACTAATCGCTCACCGCTCTAAGTGCCAGAGCGGGCATCCATCCAAACCGGGGGCGCATGATAAGAAGCGCGATGAGATCGAATACGACTGCCAACGATACCCAAGGCCAGAACCACGCATTAGTCCGAAGCGGCCACGCCATCCGGATTGAGATGAATAATCCGGCAAAAAGCAGCGCCGCGATGACGGCTGGACCGTCAGCTATAAGTTTCAGGTAGACGGCGGCTTCCGCCATCGCAATGCCCATCATCGCCGCCAAAAACACGTCAGCGTTGGAAACGTCGCGAAATCGAAGCGGTTGCGGGACATCTGGTGTGTTCATGCACGCAAACTTGCAGATGATCTCTATGTCCGCAACTGAGGAAGACCGAGTGAGCAAAGAAGGGCAGACTATGGTCGCCTGGCGCCGGGCAGCTTCATCTCGCTTGGGTTGCGCCACTGCTTTTGAGTCGCAGGTTCGTGATATCATTTCTATCACGTAACATTTTTCCCAAAATGTCGGGTCTGTGCAATTCGTGCCGTAAAAATAGACATATGCGGCGCCTGCGACCCGAAGGCTTCCTTTAAGTAAGCCTTTTCCTAAGCCCGTCGACATTTGCGTCGACGGGCTCTTTTCATTCAGCATGGCTCACAACGGTGAGCGGAATGTCGGCAAATGGCAGATCCTGCTCTTCGTAGAAGCGTCTGTTTAGGCGCATTGCTGCCATTGTGCTTTCTCCTCGGCAATCGACCACTTCCGGCGGGATATGACGTTCAACGCAGCCAATCTGAGCGACCGGGTCTGGTCCGGTGCTGCCTGTTTAGGCACCGTCCAGCCATCCGGTCAGAACGCCCTGCATTTTGACCTGTGTCGCCCTCAAACAGTCATATCAGCCGTTCCACCGCGGCGCTATGAGGTCGCAATCCAGCGGTGCAGCATGCGGGCTCGACGCAAGAGCTGAAGGGCGGAGGCGATGGTGGTGAGCGAAGGCAATGAAGCGGGCGTTGAATGGGCCCTAGAATATCGTGGACTCGACGCCACCGATGGCGCCGCCGGCAACAATATCTTGTTCAAAGGCGCACGCTTTCAGCCCCTGGACTACGGTACACTGGCTTCGGCGCGCCTTGACCAGCCATTGACTATCCCGATCGACATTCATGCCCAGGTCCAAAGTACCGACATAGAAGGCGTCGAACCCGGGCACTTCGCCCGGACACGGGCGAGTCTCCAGACGCCTTTCACTTCCTGCGCGATCGGGCTGGTGCCCGGCGGGTGGCTGCCGAGCCTCATCGCCGCAACGTTCAACAAGGCAGTCGTGCTTCTGGATCGCAACATCGTCACTGAGGTCATAGGCCGGTTTGAAAGCGGCGCGGCGCGTCGGACGCGCCAGCCGGATTTTCTTGACCTGTTCGAGGGTCAGCCGATCACGATCAACCCCATCCTTTCGGTCCTCGAAGGAGAATTGAAGCGATCCCCGACGTCAGCCGAAATTGATCGAGACCTATCCCAAACGGTCGCAAAGCTCCGCCGCGCGTTGCCGAAGGCGATCTTAATCCATAGCGACCAGACCAGTGCCGGGATCGTGCAGATCATCGACCAGACGCGCGACCCGATGGCGCGCAAGCAGGCGTTCTTGCTGAGAATGGCGCCGCTGCTTGCCTCGCCGATAAGCCGAAAGAACCGTGATGCCGTGCGGCGCGAGATTCTGATCGCAGCCGATCACACCGGGGTCGACCGAAATTCAATGGTAGTCCTCGCCGCACTGAGCATCGCGGCGGTACCGAAGGCGCGCAGCCCTGCCAAAGGACTTCTCAAGTTCAAACCCGGTTACGACGCGGGGGATGCCTACAACGCGTTGGCCGACATCCGATCGCTTGAGATCCTGATCAAGCTGTTTGCCGCGTACCCGGACCAGCCCGTTCAGTTCTGCACGGCGGATAGGCCGCTCGCGCTGTTCTGGACCGCAATCCGGGCATCAAATTTTCGCGACGGACCTGACGGGCCGACGTTTGACATGGATCCGGTCGAGGCGCTGATGCCGGACCAAGAGACCGACTGGCGCGAGCGGCTGTTGGAGGCGCTGCCGAAAGCATTAGCCGCCAGCTGATTCAAGCTCGGCTGCCGCTACCAAATTATTGAAGCATCGTTTTTCGATAGTTCTGGTCATTTTAGATGGAATGATCTAGGCCGAACTCATGATCCCTGCTCAATGCCGCGCTGCCCGGGCGCTACTTGATTGGTCCCAACAGGTGCTTGCTGACGTCGCGGGAGTCGGCGTCGTTACGGTGCGCCAGTTTGAGGGCGGCGTCGGATCACCTAGAAACGCGACGAAGGAAGCATTGATGACTCGGCTTGAAGCTGCGGGAGTGGAATTCTTCGCGGGAAACGGTTCTGGACCCGGTGTCAGGTTGGCCCATGACCCCGACTCGTTCGACCAATTTATGGCCTTTCTCAAACTCTATGAGCGGAATCGGCTTCTGGCGCTGGGGCGCCACGCAAACCCGCTACCGCTTTTTGGATATCGATTTGAGTATGCCGCCGACGGCGCCGACTTGACCTTTCGCGGTGCGCGCCTGGGCCAAGTCCGCTGGCAGGAGGGTCGCGTTACGTTTACCCCGCCGTTGGCTTCCGACAGCGAATCCGCGCTCTCGGACAAAGCGTTCGACGAATGGGTAGCGCGTGCCGAATATCGCAGCTCTACGGGCGGCTAATTTCGTTGCCTTGTTCATGGCAATCTGTCAGCGGGCGCTGGAGGAGCCCTCGCTTCGAGCAATAACGCCTGATCGCGTCCTCCACCAAGTGTCGGGGGCATTCGTGAAATTCCGGTTCAGGAACGGCGGGTTGCGGCAATATCAGCCGTTCTGGCCCGAGTCTTGAAACGGCTGGAGTTGGTCGGTACTTCCGGTTCCGGCGCCACCCGGCCTGCCGCCAGAACGGCCGCTCAGGCCCCGTGGCCGCGGCGTCGTCAGGAGAATTGCCAAGCAAAGGGAGCTACGGAATGGCGTATGCATTTACACAGCCATGGCTAGCCATCGTAAGTCGAGGATATCCAATCTTCCCGACCATGCCGGACGCGTAGAATAATGACCTCGTTCTCATCTCCCACATCATAAATCACCAGATGGGCCTTGTAGGGATGCACGAGGACAGGCGGCGAGATCTCCTCTCGCAAGCGCGCGGCATGGGAATAGTCCGCGAGAAACGCGAAAATCGCGCTCAGCCCTTCATGATAGGCGTCAGCCTGCGGCAGGCCAAACTGCCCTATGCCTTCCAGAAAAATGGCGGTCAGATCGTCGGCTGCGGCGCGTGTTAAGCGGAAGCGTGGCACGGTCAGGCTTGTAAGCCAGCCTGGCTGATCGCCCGCGCCCGGATGTCCGCCATCGTCTCATCACTCAGACCGCTAGCTCGGGCTTCATCGACAAGGCGCTGCATGGCGGCAACCTTATCGGCGCGTTCCTGGTCACGGCGGATGAGATCGCGCACATAGTCGCTGGCATTGCTATATCGACCAGTGTCAGCTTGCGCTTCCACCCATTGCTTCATCGGATCGGGCAGTGAGATGTTCATCGTAGCCATGGCAACCTCCAAGGCCAGGAAAATAGCAAAGATTGGCAAAGTTTGTCAATTGATGCTCAACCACGGTCTGCCCCCGCGAACAGAGGCCATTGTGCAGCCGACGCCTCCTTGATCGCCCAGACTGAAACGGTTCGCTTTGGCAGGGGATCGAAGGAGCATATGTTTGGAGATCGATATTCACACATAGTTGTCAATTGTGATTGAAATTCATAGCCAGTGATCCATATTCGCAGCTGATCTAGACCGCAGTGAGCGGTTTTCACGGGATAGTTTATGGGTGAGTGGCCTTCGCAAGCAGTGATGGATTTTCGCGGACGGCGCTTGCCTGAGCCCGCGATCCCGCAGGGCTATGCTGCGCTCATAGCGAGATATGATCTGTCGCTGCCCCTGCCACCGCATCTTGCTGCCATCGCCGAGCGCCATCATCCCGCCTCAACCGACGACTGGACGCTCCTGACGCCGAGACATTTACCCGAAGCGACTCTCGCGGGTCAGTTGGTTTTTGCCCTCAAATGGGAGGGTGTCGACCTTAGCGTCCTTGCACGCCTCTTTGCCACCATCGGCGCGCAGACCATAAGTGATTTCATTCTCGCCACGCCAACAGGCGCGTTCGCCCGTCGTATCTGGTTCCTCTACGAATGGATCACCGGCGAGGCGCTCGATCTTCCCGACCCCGGCAAGGTCAAGGCCATTCCGATCATCGACGACAAGTTGCAGTTCGCGTTGGCGAAAGGCCGGGTGTCATCGCGCCACAAGGTCATCGACAACCTCCCTGGCACGCCTGCCTTCTGTCCGATGGTCCGGCGTACCAATGCCCTCGAAACCGTCGCAGCTAAGCAGCTCGACCAACTCGCCCGCGCCGAGATTGGCAGGGTCCGTGGCGACGTCATCGCCCGGGCTGCCGCCTTTCTCCTTCTCAATGATTCCAAATCATCCTTCGCCATCGAGGGCGAAAGCCCCTCCGGAACACGCGCGGCCCGCTGGGGGCAGGCAATCGCGCAGGCAGGGACGAACCCGCTCACGATCGCCGAGTTCGAACGCCTTCAGCGCGTCGTCATCGGCGAGGACACCCGCTTTGTCCGACTCGGTCTGCGAACCGAGGGCGGCTTCGTCGGCGTCCATGACCGCGAGACCAGGGAACCGCTGCCCGATCACATCAGCGCCCACCATGAAGATATCGAAAGCCTGCTGACGGGTCTTGTCGCTTATGCCGAACGGATCTTGGATGGCGGCCTAGATGCCGTCGTTGCCGCGGCCGCCATGGCCTTTGGCTTCGTCTACATCCACCCTTTCGTAGACGGGAACGGCCGCATCCACCGCTGGCTGATCCACCACGCACTGGCCTCGGCTCACTACAATCCGGCCGGACTCGTGTTTCCGATCAGCGCCGCGATCCTGCGTCAGTTCGACGGCTATCGCTCCGTTCTCGAGACTTATTCGCGTCCCCTCCTTCCTGAGATCGAATGGCAGCGAACCAAGGAAGGCAATGTCGAGGTGCTCAATGAGACGATCGACTTCTACCGCTATTTCGATGCTACCGCGCATGCCGAGTTTCTTTATGCGTGCGTGGAACAGACCATCGTGGAAGACCTTCCGCGCGAGGTCCGCTTCCTAGAAGCATTCGACCAGTTCAGCGATGCTGTGCAGGAGATCGTCGATATGCCTGCGGCCCGTATCGAGCTGCTGCAAAAGTTTCTTGAGCAAAATGCCGGCCGCTTCTCCCAGCGGGCGCGGACCCGAGAGTTCAGTGCTCTGACCGACGAGGAGTCTAGCCTGATCGAGCAACTCTACGCAGATGCCTTCGGAGAGGTCGAATGACGGTATCCCTCATTGACCAACGCCGCCTTGCGATCGAAATCATCGCCACGCTCGTGAATATCAAACGCACCGCCGCAGACCAGCTCTTGCGGCGTTCGAATGTCCCTGAACCACTGATCGGTCGCTTTCTGAGTGACCGCGATCCGGCAACCGGCACTAAGCTGTCGAAACGCGTGGCGGGCGCGATGGTGCTCGACGCACTTGCCACCGACGGTCGCGAGGCAGAGGTCATCGACGCGCTCATCAGCATTGCCGCCAATTGGGATGCCTACCATCTCGCTGCCGACGAATATCAGGCCCGCGCGACGGTTCAGAAAGCGCGAGAGGTCCAACCTGAGCTAGCTGGCCAGCGCGAAAAGGAAGAGGCGGCCAGACAGGCGCGCGATCGCGCTGCATCTGCGGCTGCCGAGCGCGCGCAGAAGGTGACGCTTGGCCAGCAAAGCGCGCTCCTCCTAGGCCAGTTTGATCATGCGATGGCGGGCGATGACGCCCACGGACGCGGCTATCTTCTCCAGGATCTCCTCAACCGCCTGTTCGACCTCCACGAGTTTCCGGTCCATCGCGCCTTTCAGCGAAACGCAGGTGCTGAACAGATCGATGGCGCCTTCGAAATGGATGGGTGGCACTATCTCGTCGAATGTCGCTGGCGAAAGCAGCCTGCCGATACGCGCGATCTCGACGGGTTGGTCGGTCAGGTCGGCCGATCCGGCCGCCAGTCCATGGGGGTCTTCCTTTCGATCAACGGGTGGTCGGAGCATGTCGTGCCAATGCTCCTGCAGAGCCGCGACAAATGCATCATCCTGATGGACGGCTATGATTTGCGATCCGCGCTGTCGCAGCAGATCGCTCTACGCACCCTGGTTCAGGCAAAGATTCGCGCGCTAAACTTGAAGGCGACTCCCTTCCTGTCGGCTCGGGAATGCATGTAGGGCACCGCGGTCAACAATGTCGATATCTCGCGCGAGACCCACTCATGCGATGGCCCGGTCGGTTTCAAATTCTCGACCGGTTATCTGGCCCGGGCGCTGGTCGAGCTGAGGCTGTCTACCGGCAGTGTTGTGCATGGCTACGAGACGCAGCTAGAAATTCTTTAAAGGGCGGTTGCGACCAGAGGCGCGGAGCGAGCAGACGTCGGAGATCATTGTCATCGATGGATGTCGGCAGGTCTCAGCAAGCAAACGGTAACGTCGTCCAAATTCGATATCATGCCTGTCGTGAACCCGAATGACTGCTCTTATCAGATTGTGACATTCGCGCCCCAGGGGCGGGCGTCTCAATCTGGTCGGTACTTCCGGTTCCGGCGCCACCCGGCCTGCCGCCAGAACGGCCGCTCAGGCCCCGTGGCCGCGGCATCGTCAGGAGAATTGCCAAGCAAAGGGAGCTACGGAATGGCGTATGCATTTACACAGCCATGGCTAGGCCTCGTGGACAAAGGTTGACGGGCGGAAATAGCGCGGCGGCAGCGGGGTGCCATCTGGCGTTGCATCGGCAATCCGGCGCATGGCGATCTGGATGCCGACGACCGGCAGCCAGCAGGCCCCTACCAGCAGATACAGCAGCATGGCCACAACCAGCCATCCGCTGGTCAGGGGAAAGCCTGCTATCTGGGCCAGCCAAATGCCGGTAACAGGCTGGATGATGACGGCGGGCGTCGTGAACAACCAGTCGGCCAGCACCACATTGCGGTTTATGACGCGGCGCGCGTCCAGCGATCCGGCGCGGTTGGCCATCCAGCCATGGAAGGCGGTGCCTAGCCCGGTTCCGAACAGCAGTGTGGAGCTGAGGATATGGATCGTCTTCAACAGGACATAGTCATGCATGGCGTATCTCCTTCGCGTGGACGGCTAGCGACAGGCCGAGCACGGCGGTATTCTTGACGAGTGGACCAAAAGGGTCGGCCCATAGTTCAGGAGCGGCGGCGGTCAGGATCGCGGTATAGACGAGCATCAAGGCCACACCGGCCAGCGCTGCCCAGCGCATCCGAGCCAGCAGGGCAAGGGCGATGGCGATATCGGCCAGCGACCCCGCCCATAGTGCAGCGGTCGCCGTGAAACCGGACAGGCCGACACGCGTCAGCCATGTTGCGATCAGATCAGGCGGTGCGAAAGTCAGCGAGACAATCCCGCCCGCCAGCCAGACCAGCGCGAGGAGGACTGGCAGGATCGGGGCGATGGCGCCGTCACGGGCCTCCGCCAGATCGGCCGAGGCGGCGGGGTGCCGGGCAAGCGCCTGATCCATCGCCATGGGGCGAAAACCAAGCGCGCTGACGAAGGGGGTAACCGGCGCGCAATTCCCTGCGGCCAACATGGTCAGGCTCTCGCGCGTGGCGGGACCTATTCCCAATCTTGCCACCCATGCGAGCAGCCACCAAGGAATTCGAATGCGTGGCGCCACGCCCAAACCCAGCCAGTGGCGCAGGGTCGCGGTCAATTCGTCGGTCGTCATCGGCGCGGGACCGACGGCGTCGAGTTTTAGTGCTATCGGTCCGGCATGGCGCAGGAGCCTGACCACGGCCTCGACCAGATCGTCGATATGGATCGGCTGGACCTGCCATTCGCCTTTATCTAGGGAAGCCCTGAACAAGTCGGCTTTGCCGGATCACTGCTGTTTTGATTTCCTGCTTGTGTGGGGGGACGCATGCTGCAGGGCCGTTTTTCAGGGATTGGGCTGTCGCGGCCCCGCAAGCAGACGCGGCGCGAGGTTTTTCTGGGTCAGATGACGGTGGTGCTTCCGTGGGCTCGGTTCGAGCAGTTGATCAGCCCGCACTATCCAGTGGCAGGCCGGGGTCGTCGTCCTTATCCGCTGGGGTCGATGCTGAAGATCCATTTCATGCAGCAATGGTTTGGTCTGTCGGATCCAGCGATGGAAGAGGCGCTGTGGGAGACGCCACTGTTGCGCCAATTTGCCGGCATCAGCCTCGACTTTGAGGGCGTTCCCGACGAGACGACGATCTTGAAGTTCCGGCATTTGCTGGAGAAGCATGAATTGAGCAAAGCGCTGTTTGACGAGATGACGGCGGTATTGACCGAGCGCGGTTTGCTTTTGCGCCAGGGCACGATCGTAGATGCGACTTTGATCGCCGCGCCGCCATCGACCAAGAACGCGGCGAAGTCGCACGATCCCGAGATGAAGCAGACCAAGAAGGGCAATCAATGGTATTTCGGCATGAAGGCGCATATCGGCGCGGACGCGGCTTCGGGGTGCGTACACTCGGCCGAAATGACGTCGGCCAATGTGCATGACAGCGTGGTGATCGATGCCCTGCTTCACGGCGAGGAGGAAATAGCCTTCGGCGACAGCGCCTACGCCAGCAATGAGCGTTCGCTCGAAGCTGATCGAGCCGAAGGCGATGTTGTCTGGGCCACACCCTTCAAGCGCAGGAAGGGCCAACGCCTGACCGATGAACAGCGCCGGATCAATCGGCTGACGTCTTCATTCCGTTCCAAGGTTGAGCACGTTTTCCGAGTCGTCAAGCGCCAGTTCGGCTACACCAGAACCCGCTATCGGGGACTATATAAGAACAGCCAGCAAATTTTCTGCCAACTCACCTTGGCCAATATCTACATCATGCGCGACCAATTGGCCCAACCCTCAGGATAACTGCGCCTCAAGAGCGCGAAATGGCCCGGGAGGCAGCCACCCTCCGGCCAACATAGGACGAAAATCTACGCTGTTGGCCAAATTCATGCACCAAAATGAGCACATGGCGGCAAAGTTCGCGACCGATGCCGCCCATGGCTCAATTTGCTACCTGTGCAGAGGTTCCCTAGCCGTTTATCTTCTCCTCAAGCACCGCAATCTTAGCAAGTATTTCATCGAATGACGGCGGTGTCTTATCGAACATCATCGGCGCCATGGCCCTGTAGTCGGCGCGTAAGTCCCTAAGCCGCTCCTCATCAGGCATTAGCCGCAGCGTGCCTGATTGTGCGGTGTCGTAGCTCGCCCAGCCGGAGCGGAAAAAGATTGTCTTGTGCGCGGCCACCTGTGCTAACAAATCGAAATCGGTCGCGGCCGCCTGTCCCTCTGCCGTTTCGATGAGCATGGCGAGATCATAATAGTGCCGCGAGAAATATTGCGGCGTGGGAGAAGTTGCCGGACGGTGTACTTCCGCATGAAGTGCGGTTGCCTTTTCCCAGAAGGTGCGCCGGGCCGACAATACCGTGACGCTGGTGTCGGGATGCTCGAAGAAATCGGGATAGTCCTCCGCAGCATAAGGGCGAATGACTTTCTCTTCGGTCGGCCAGGGATCGCCACGCGCACCGAGTTCGAGCTTCACGCGCGGCGTAATGTAGGCCATTCCCTCATATTCGGAGACGGGCAGCGCCGTCGGGTAATGAAAGTTCACCGTCTGGGCGTCTGAGGAATCGATCTCCAGCTTCCACTCACCGTCGGTCGGCTCGCCGAGCTGCTCCACGATCGCGGCGCGGAGTGCGGGAAGAAGCTTGTCGGCGATGTGACGCTCGACGTCACCGACCAGATCGTCAATCAGCCGGGCCACCTGCTTCTTGCTGATCCTTTCCTTCTCGGGGTCGCGATCACCGGTATAGCCCAGTTCTGCGCGGTCGAAAGACAGGTCGATGTCCTCGGAAAAACGTCGGATGGCGCCGAACGCTTTGGAGAGGGACGTCCCTCCCTTGAAGACGAGCGACGCCGTCGTCCCTTTGGGCAGACCAAACAGACGTCTCAGACTCCAGCAAACCCAGAAGTCTTTTTCGATGATCGTGTTGGCGACACCCTGACCGGCACCGGTTTCCCCAAAAAGGGCAGCGCGATCTTCGGCCGGCAGAAGGGCGACCTTATCCATCGATATCGGCCACCGCTGCATTGGCGATCGACACAAGGGTCGGCCGCATCCAGGCGGGTGCCTGAAAGGCGGTCGAGGCAAGCGTTTTCTTGTCGTTGGCCGACAGCTGCTGTGCGGCGATCTGTGCGACATCCGCCGCGCGCACGGGGCCGACATGCCGAAGCGCCTGAACGACCGTACCAGCCGGGCTGCCGGGTGCGATCAGATGCTTGGGCGATGCATGGCGAAGATCCACGACGCGCTTGCCCAGCACAACGCGCCGCGACGGCCCATCGGTCAGATATGTGCTTTGGGCGGGAACCTGCGCTGAAAGGCCGAGCGCGTTAGCCGCCCGTGCACCGGCAATCTGTACCTGTGAACCGGTCTCGCGCGCGAGCGCCCGGGCGACATCGTCGGGAGCGGGAGAGAGAGCCCCGAGCTTCGGATGCAGCTTGGGGAAGTCATATAGCCCGCGCGCAAGGCGGCGAAGCTGGCCACCTTTGACGAGTCGGGAAAGAGCCTGATCGACGGACGAACGCGCGCCAACGGCGAGAAAGTCGCTGGGCGTGAATACGCTACCGCGCCCGCTCATGCGGACACGCTTCATGACCCGATCGGGAACAGACGCGGCGATCGTCTTCATGCGTCAGAAAATAGTATATCTTTTTCTGACATGCAATAGATTACTTCGGTCTCGGCGGATAGTGCTTTATACAATCTCCATATTGGAGTGCGGGCCTGGCGGTAGCAGGAGAATGGCTGCTTACTTATGACCGGTTTTGGGTAGGACAGAAAGCGCCGCCTATGGCGGATGGGCGCTTGCCGCCCTCCGTCTGTAGACCTCCTATGGGCTGTGAATGGCGGCTTTCTTGGATCGGCCTCTCTGAAGCCGACATTCGGGAAGGTCCCATTTTTGGACGTAAGCATTAGAAATGCCGCGTTTTGGTTGCGGACGGACTGGCATGTCGGCAATCTTGTCCGATTGAGGAGGGGAGCGCCATGCAGAAGGTCGGCAAGCTTGCGTTGATGATGCTACTGCTGGCGACAGGTTGCTCTGGCCCAACCCGCGACCAATCTGTACTTCAGGCGGTTCATTCCGAAGCGCGGACGCTGACTAGAGCAACAACATCTCCAGTTGTCTTGCCAAAAAGCCAATGGCCGCAAGCGATTGCGAGCCTAGAACCAGAAAACGTCACCATCTCTTCTGATGGTGTCGATATATTGATGAAGCCGGATTTTGATGGCGGTTCGGGCTATTTCATCCCATCTAATGACAAAGAACTGCCGGAGCCAAAGGGCCGCTTTGCGCCTGTGGGTAAGGGTGTCTATTGGTATCACCCTTACTGAATGTCCGTTTCATCGGCCCCGCCGCCCCAAAGCGGCCAGTCTCCAAGCCACCCGATCCATACCAAAATGGAACTATTTTCTGCGGACCGGCCCAACACAAAGCCGCTCGGCGGCAGCCGACCAGATTCGGACGACAGTAGGGGGAAGGCAGGGGCGCCGAATGTGGACGTAACGGCACCTCGGTCAATCCAACGGCTGCCCCATTTCGTTGCGCTCGCAAGGATTATAATCACAACCTATCCGCACCGAATAATTGACCAAGACAAAGAACGCCAAACACAGGTAAATTATAGTGAGAATGCCCTTGGTAAGGTTCGGCAGTCGCGTGATAATTATTCCAATCACGCCTGCTGCCATGGCGAAGGGTAAGCCGATTATGCCTTGGTGATTGACTATAAAGACGAGCGCGATCAACCAAGGAACGATGATGCAAAGCAAGAATGTGCGGACTATGGCAAGCATGATCGCCGGTTATTACCAGAGCCTTGCCATCAGGTCACTAAGCCTAAAACGGCAAGCATTGACCTGAAAACAGATCGCCATCTCGACCGCTCATGCCCGACAATCAGGCCAATTCCAGCATATTGGATCGAACTCTGTCATTCCGGCCATTCGTCGGGAATCCAGTTGCGCGAGGTGTGGATGATATGGAGGATCGTCAGAACGGTGTCGTTGTCGCGCAGCGCATAGGCGATGATGAAGGGAAGCCGGCTAACGGATTTCTCATAGGTGCCGCCGATGCGGCCAGGGTAGCCAGTCGCAAACTCGCCCAAGGCATTCCCGGTTTTCTCAATCGCACGAACAACCCGTTCAGCGGCATCTGGATCGTCATCGGCGATATGGCGAAGGATTCTGAAATAATCGTCTCGCGCTTCATCTGACCAGACAACACGCCTCACTGCCGCGCGGCTCGCTTCTGCCTTGCCTCAACAATGATTTGATCGGCCCTTGCTATCACCTCTTCATGCGGCGTGACCCTGCCCGCTTCTATGTCGGTAAGCCCGCGCTGGATACCTTCTATGATTTGAAGCTCGCGGTTTACATAGGCTTCGACGGCTTCGGCCGCGAGGTAGGACTTAGTGCGGCGCGTGTTGTGCGCGAGGCGGCCGAGCTTCTCTTTGAGATCAGGCGTCACCCGGATTGTCATTGTCGTGCTGGCACCCATGTGGCGCTCCTTTTGCTAGATGTGCACCTTGTAACACAAATGCCCACCTTTGTCTCCTGCGATATTCCCTCACCGCGTCGCATCCATCGTTCCCTGAGAAAATCGCCCCAGCCTCGAAGCCCCCTGACTCAGCGCTGATTGCCTGACATGTTGTGCTTTCCGGCAGGGGGAATAGCGGCCAGAACGAATGCGCCAAAGTCGGCCGCTCCGGCACGGGTGGGAGTGACCTGAAACTGAAGGGTCTCGGCTCACCTGAACGGAGCGAGCCGAGAACCTCCGATCAAATTTCGACGCCTCCGACCAGAGTGAGGGCGTCTTCTACGTCGACGCCAAGATAGCGGACGGTATGCACGTTGGGACGATCGTGTAGGTCTGCGATCCAGCCGGCCAATCAAATCAGATGGCGACCGGCCTCACAGGATATCAGCACACCGACTGTGATGAGGGCAACGACCATAATCTGCCGAGCGCCGAACCCGCCTGAGCTGGAAAGCGTGAGCATGGATTCTTCCTCTTCTTCGATTGACCGCAGCGCGGCAGCGTAGCTCCCTTCTTGATGATGGAGACGGTGCGCAACAAAGGCGGTGCCCACCAAAACGATGCCCGCTATCAATCGCATGGCGATCCACCATGCCGGCCGAGCGATCACGATTGCCACCGTGGCGCCCGTCAGTGTCACGAGGTTGGTCGCGATCACCAGGAAGTAGAGCTTGCCAAAATGCAGGCGATGGTCCGCCAGAACCTGATATTGCACCAGCCTGGCCTCCAATTTTTCCATTGTTTCTCCTTCAGATGTTCATCATCCCTTGACCCGCACCATGGCAGACGGAGGTCGATACAGGCCGAGGATAGCTGATTTGTATATTCTTCTGGTGAATATCCCCCATCCGGCGATCGGGAGCCGCATTCCAAGGGAGCAATTACCTCCCTTTGGTTTGCTCTGCGTCGGCGGCCCCCTGATCGATGATGGCCACCGCGTGGAACTGATCGATGCAGAATTCGGACCTATGCCGCTGGGCGACCTCGTTGCTGAAATCGTTCGACGTTCCCCGGACGCCGTGTTGTTCGGCCATTCGGGCTCATCATCTGGGCACCCGATCATTTCTCAGGTCTCTGCCGCCGTTTCTCAGGCACTGCCCCATGCAGCCATCGTCTACGGCGGTGTTCACCCAACCTATTTTTGGCGCGAAATTCTCGTTCAGGAACCGTACGTGCAGGCGATCGTGCGGGGAGAAGGCGAAGAGACGGCGCGCCGTCTCATGCGGGCGATCGCGCAAGGCGGACCATTGGGGGAGGTGCCAGGCATCGCCTATCGGCAAGCTGGAGAGCTACTCGCCACCGAGGCAGCACCCGTCATCACCGATCTGGACGCCTATCGCGTGGGTTGGGAACTTATCGACCACGCGCGTTACAGCTATTGGGGCGGCAAGCGCGCGGTCGTGATCCAGTTTTCCCGAGGATGCCCTCATCTATGCAACTATTGTGGCCAGCGAGGCTTCTGGACGCGCTGGCGCCACCGCGATCCTGTTCTGCTCGCCCGCGAGATGGCGCGGCTCCATCGTGACCATGGCGTGGAGGTGTTCAATTTCGCGGACGAGAATCCCAGCGCTGGAAGGAAGCCATGGAAGGCCTTTCTGGAAGCGCTGATCGCCGAAGACATATCGGTGACTCTGGTCGGGTCAACGCGGGCTGACGATATTGTCCGCGACGCCGACATCCTCCACCTCTACAAAAAGGCCGGCTTTGAGCGGTTTCTGATGGGCATGGAGAATACGGACGAGGCCACATTGAGGCTTATCAGAAAGGGCGGGGCGACAGCCAGTGACCGCGAAGCGATCCGACTGCTCCGCCGCCGCCGCATCCTTTCCATGGTCACGTGGGTTGCGGGGTTCGACGACCAGACGGATGTAGACATGCTTCGCGGCCTCAGGCAGCTCATTTCCTACGACGCCGACCAGATCCAGGCGCTCTATGTCACGCCACACCGATGGACGCCCTTCTTCCGGATTGCGAAGGATCGGCCCGTCGTGCAATCCGACCTGACTAAGTGGGACTATAAACATCAGGTTCTGGGCATGACGAGAATGCCGCCATGGCGGCTCTTCCTGTGGGTGAAGCTGATTGAAGCGGTGGTGCAGTTGCGCCCGCGCGCACTGATCCGTTGGGCTTGGCATTCTGATCCCAAGATCCGTCATGCTATCCGCTGGTACTATCGAATGGGCCGGCGGGTGTGGCTACACGAAGTGTCCGGCTTCCTCTTCCGAGACGACGTCAGGGCAACTGGCCAGACTGTTGCGGGTTACCTAGGGGCGCCACAGGATCACGAGGAAGAGGCCTCTCGCGTCATCCGCGGACGGAAGCCAGCGTGGCGGAAATGGCAGCTGGGCAGGGTCGAACGGAGGTAGCTTTGCAAAGGCGGTAAGCAGCCCTGCGGCAAGCGACCAGTTTCGGTTATTCCGCCGCTGACGCCCGGTTCCTGAAACCACCCGGCGATTGAATTAATTATTGCGGTATGCTGACGATCTCGCCAGAATGATACGATGATCATCCGCCCCGAAACGTCCGAAGATGTGCCCAAAATTCGATCACTCATCAAAGCTGCC
Source organism: Sphingobium sp. EM0848 (assembly GCF_013375555.1). Taxonomy (NCBI): domain Bacteria; kingdom Pseudomonadati; phylum Pseudomonadota; class Alphaproteobacteria; order Sphingomonadales; family Sphingobiaceae; genus Sphingobium; species Sphingobium sp. EM0848. Next base: position 135,861 of record NZ_JABXWB010000005.1, on the reverse strand, counting down.
TTCAAAGGCATCGATCACAGTAATGAGACCGAAGGAGCGATTGTCGATGCATTGAGAGACGCTGGTGCATTGATTATTTCTCTCATCGCAGAACAGGATGATATGCTTATTGGTCATGTCGCTTTTTCACCTGTTCTGATCGCTGGTGATGGGGGTGGCTGGTATGGCATGGGGCCGGTGTCGGTTTCCCCGCAAGTTCAGCGCAGAGGCACAGGGAGCGCGTTGATCCGGGAAGGATTGAAGTTGCTGCAAGACCGTGGCGCGTCAGGGTGCGTTGTACTCGGCGAGCCGAATTATTATAGCCGTTTCGGCTTTAGCAGCAACCATGCCCTTCGCTATGGCGACGTGCCACCGGAATATTTTCAGTCTCTACTGCTTTGCGGTGATCCCTGCGAGGGAGAGGTTACCTACCACAAAGGCTTTGAGGCGGAATGACAACGCTTCGCTTCGGTCAATTACCCGTCTCGACCATTCTTGTGCAGAATTTGTCGATGCGGTCTGGGTATCTAACGACCAATCTACGCCATAGATGTGCTAGGCATCTGTTCTTGAATGCGGACCCCTGCTCACATCTTGAACTTCGTAGGCATCAAGCATCGGCCACAAAATCGCTGCATCCGCACCAGGCTGCGCGACTGCATTCCGCAAGGCATAGAATTCCTCATCATCTTTTATCCGCCCTCGACGGACCGCCCGCTGAACAACCTTGGAAAATCGCGCTTGCATCTCGGTTAGGGTTGGCAAGCCGTCATGGGAAAGTTCGTCGTTGCACTTCAAGACTTGGCTCTCCGGCCAACTACTGGTGAAATCGACAATATCCCCAATGGCCATGCTCAAGCCGCTTCTTGCTTTAGCGAGGGATTTCGATGCGATTCGGTCAAGCACAGCTATCGGATCGGTTTCGGCATTCAACAAATCAGGGGAAAAGACCTTGGGGGCCATTTGCATGAGCCAAGACCTCAGGCGTTCGTATTCGGCTGGTTCAATCCGCATGGTGCGTATGCTGACCGTGCCCAGCCGTTGAGGCAAGGGCAACTGCGGCAGCAAGCCGCCCAGCGGCACGTGACCACTTGCGGACATTGGGCGCGATCGCCACACATGCTGAAAGCGGGCATATCGACGGAGCGATCGACGTATATGGAGTGGTCTAAGCTCGACTTTGTACGTTTTTGATCAGGTCCAGGTCCAAAAGATGCCGTTGTTTGCGATGTGGTTGGGCGTCATGGCCGACGGCACCAAGGTCGTCCTGGGGTTATGGCTGGAGCAAAATGAAGGTGCCAAGTTCTGGCTGCGCGTCATGAACGAACTGCGCAACCGCGGCGTCGAGGACATCATGCTGGCGGTAGTCGACGGGCTGAAGGGCTTCCCCGATGCCATCACCGCCGTCTTCCCGGAAGCGATGGTCCAGACTTGCATTGTCCATCTGCTGAGGAACTCGATGGATTTCGTGGCGTGGAAAGACCGCAAGGCGCTCGGGACGGCCCTGAAGGCCATCTACCGTGCCGTCGATGCCGCGACCGCCGAGGAAGCGCTGACGGCCTTCGAAGCGAGCTTCTGGGGACAGCGCTATCCCGCCATCGGCCAGAGCTGGCGCCGGGCATGGCCCGAGGTCATTCCATTTTTCGCCTTCCCCGACGAAGTCAGGCGGATCGTCTACACCACCAATGCCATCGAGGCCTTGAACTCCAAGCTGCGACGCGCTGTTCGTGCGCGGGGCCATTTCCCCAAAGATGAGGCGGCAACCAAGCTTCTCTATCTGATCTTGAACCGATCGGAGAAAGAGTGGAAAATGCCGCCGCGCGAGTGGAACATGGCGAAGGCTCAATTTGCCGTGCTCTTCGGCGAACGCTTCATCAGGGCCATGACGGCCTGATGGTCAACCGCCTCGCCGCACACGAAATTCCTGACAGTCCCTATCAACCCGGTCGCGGACAGGAATATCCGCAGGCCTTCCTTGGCGACTATCGCGGCATCCTGATGAGCGACGGCTACTCGGCCTGGTGCACCCTGAAAGGGGCCACACATCTGGGCTGCATGGCCCACGCGAGACGGCGCTTTGCCGACGCCCTCAAGGCGAGGAAGAAACAAGGCGGGCCGCCCGCACAGGCGCTCAAGTTATTCGACCAGCTCTACCGGATCGAAAGGCAGGCGCGGGACGAAATACCCGAAGAGGGGGAAACGCAGGCCAACTACATGCGCCGCTTCCGCCAGAAACATAGCGTCCCGGTCCTGGGTGCACTCAAGGCGTGGCTCGATGCAATCGCGCCCAAGGTTGTGCCCGACACCAAGCTTGGTGATGCGGTATCCTACACCCTCAATCAGTGGGAATACCTGAAACGCTATGTCGAAGATGGCAGAATGCCGATCGATAACAATCTTCTCGAACGCGATATCAGAATCTTTGCAACAGGAAGAAAATCCTGGCTTTTCTGCGACACCGTGGACGGCGCACGCGCGAGTGCCGTCATCTACAGCCTGATGCTGACTTGCCGCGCTTGCGGCGTTGAACCTCTCGCATGGCTACGCCATGTCTTCACGCAAATGCCTCAGCGCTCCCTGGACGCCGATATCGACGATCTGCTGCCATTCAACTACAAAAGGCACGACTGAAGCGCCACGCGCTGCGGGGTACCGTCCAGTTCAATTACGATGGCCGCGCTGCCGCCGTAAGCTCCGCGCTATGAAATGCGCGCTTACGGCGGACCGCCCTGAGCCATTCGTCTCTTCCAAAACCGCTCCTCATTCCCATCGGCCTATGCTAAGAGCATAGGCCAAGGAGTTGCCATGAACGCCCAGCGCCACGTCAAACTGTTCAAGAATGGCCGCAGCCAAGCGGTCCGCATCCCGCGCGAGTTCGAACTGCCGGGGGAAGATGCGATCATCCGCAAGGATGGAGATCGACTCATCATCGAACCCGCCCCGGTACTCTCGCTGGCCGCTTATCTGGCGACCCTGGAGCCGATCGAGGACGATTTTGGACCGATCGAAGATACGCCGCCTGAGCCCGTCGACTTCTAACCCATGTATCTCCTCGACACCAACATCCTGTCGGATCTTATCCGGCATCCTGGGGGCGTGATCGGCGCATGCATCACCCAACTACCCGACGATGCGGTCGCAACCAGCGTTATCGTCGCCGGTGAATTGCGGTTCGGTGCTGAGCGTCGGGGATCTGCACGACTAACAGCACAACTGGAGGGCATCCTCAGGCGGCTTCCCGTGCTGCCGCTCGGCGAAGATGCGGATTGCCACTATGGCGCGCTCCGTGCCGCCCTCGAGCGCCAGGGCACGCCGATCGGCGGAAACGACATGTTCATTGCGGCCCATGCGCTGGCTCTTGATGCCACCCTGGTGACAGACAATGTCCGTGAGTTCGCGCGTGTTCCCGGCCTCAGGATCGAGAATTGGCTTCGCCCGCCAGAAGCATGAATCCGCCCCTCGACGATCCCGGTTGCACACGGCGAGGGCCATGTTGCTCTGAAACCCGGAGAAGGAGGCAGCCGCCGCGCTCAACCTCTTGTGCAGCATCACCTGACCCGATCGGCCCGCACCGCTGCGCCATGCGCGAAAGGTCGAGATTGGTGGCATCGGCCAGGATGGTCGCGAGCATCGCGTTTTCATTCGGACAGGGTTCGCCGGTGCGCAGATTGGTGAACGCCGCGAGAAATCCGGTTTCCTGCGCTACCTCGTGCAGCAGTTCAGTGATGCGGATGCGCGGCATCATCGCATCGAGCCGGTGGCCTTTACCGGCAGGTCTATGGCGAACTCCCTTCGGAAACGCTCCGCTCGAAAGCCTGAACGTGCTCGCCGTGAACCCGCGGCGAATCTCCTGACGGCCCACGAACGGGGCTCACGATCCTCCAATCTCCCGCCATCTCGCCATCCAAGTCGTTCGCTGCGCCGACGGGCTACCCGGAGCGCCGCGAGGATAGCGGATCGTCGCGGCATCGTGCCTACAGCGATGTAACGAGCGGAACTCAGGCCCCGTCATTAGAGGGATCGAACGGCTCGCGAGAAGCTAATCCCATTGAGAGGATCGACCATGACGTTCCCAGGCAATCGGCTGCGCAAGAAGAATCATTTCAAACTCGGCACGTTCTCATCGAACTGCTCCAGCGGAATGTCGATCACGAACGTGCCCGAGCGCTGGGACGCGAGCTGGGATCATAACCTCGAGCTCGGCCAGATGCTCGACGCCGCCGGCATCGACTTCATGCTGCCCGTGGCCCGCTGGATCTCCTACGCGAACGCCGGCTCGAGCAATTTCCAAGGGCATGTGCTGGAGACGCTCACATGGGCAGCCGGGCTCCTTGCGGCGACCAAGCGGATCAGTGTCGTCTCGACCGTCCATACGATGGCGTATAATCCGGTTGTCGTCGCCAAGCAAATCGCGACGATCGACCAGATCGCGCATGGCCGCGCCGGCATCAACATCGTCGCGGGTTGGAACGCCCCGGAGACGGAAGCTCTCGGCTTCGATCTCCCTGAAGACCATGAGACGCGGTATCGCTACGCCGATGAATGGTTCGAGATCGTCCGCCGCCTGTGGACCTCGAAGGATCGCTTCGATTTCGACGGCGAGTTCTTCAAGCTGAAGGGTGTCCACGCGGACCCGCTGCCTTTTGACGGTCTTCCGCCGGTCATCAATGCTGCCGGATCGGCGATCGGCCGCGAGTTCGCAACCAAGAACGCAGACTTCCTGTTCACGCCTGCCATCGACCTGAAGCGCTCGGTCAAAGAAACAGCCGAGCTCAAAGCGCTCGCGGCCGACCGCGGACGTGAAGTCGATGTGATGACATTCGCCCATGTCGTCTGCCGGCCGACCAGGAAGGAGGCCGAAGACTATGTTCAGTATTTCGGCTTCGAGAATCGTGACACCGAGACGCTCAATCGGGTGATCGAGCTTCAGTTCGCGCATGCCCAATCGTTCCCGCACGAACTGCTCACCCTTATCCGTGACAGGTTTGCTTGTGGGCATGGCGGCTATCCTTTGACGGGCACACCTGAAGAAGTCGCCGACGGGATCTGCGCGATCCAGGATGCCGGTTTCAGGGGTACGACGCTTTCGTTCGTCGATTACGTCAAGGAATTCCCTTACTTCCGCGACGAGGTGCTTCCCATTCTGGAGGCGCGGGGCGTGCGACAGGCGAACGACCAGGACGACAATGTAGTCCGGCTGGCTACCGCGCGCTGATCCTCGACCGTCCTACCGTCATCCCAATCAAGCTGAGAGTTCACGCCATGGCCCGCATCCGCATGATCCTGCCTGTTCCGGTCCCTGGCTTAGCTCTGTCGCTGTTTGCCGATCAGATTCCGTCGACCCTCCGCCGAGACGGGACGGAGATTGAATTCCGTGGTACCCGCAGCGGCGCATCATTGCTCGACAGCCCATACGAGTTGGCGCTGGCGGACAGCTTCGTTCTCGACGCGGGCGTGAGCGCGGAAGCGGATGGGTGCGACGTCGTCTGCAGCTTTTCCATGAGCGACTCCGGCCTGTCCGCTCTCAGGTCGAGGCTCTCGATCCCCGTGGTCGGCGCGGCGCAGTCTGCCTTCGCGCTGGCGACACAACTCGGGAAGCGTTTCTCGATCGTGACGATGTGGGAGCCGTGGAAGGTCATGTCGACCGATTTGGTAAAACGCTATGATCTCAGCGATCGGGTCGCCTCGATCCGCCACATCGACGTGCGCCCGGATACACAGGAATTGCTATCGGGAAAGGAAGAGCTGGTCTTCGGGTGCCTCGAGGAGCAGGCGAAGCGCGCGATCGAGGATGACGGTGCAGACGTCATCATTCTCGGTTCAACGACGATGTACCAATCCCACGCTTATCTTGCGCAGGCGCTACCCGTCCCGGTGGTGAACCCGGGCGTGGCGGCCTACAAGACCTGCGAGACCCTTCTCGAGCTCGGATTGACGCACAGCAAGCGAGCATATCCATCGCCCGAGCGGACGGTCGACGATCTTTTCACGACAATCCAATCCGTCTTTCCCAACTGATCGGTCGGCGACGTCCGGGATGGTGAAGGCCTGGCCGCCTACTACGAGCGCGCGCACATCCAGAGGGCCTATCATGCGAGGAAATCCGTCACGGCTTCAGTGAATGCGTCTGCCTGCTCGACGTTCGATAGATGAGCGGCGTCGAGCATAACGAGTTCCGCCCCAGTTATTGCCTTGGCGAGCGCTTCACTATGTGAGGGTGGCGTTGTAGGGTCGAGCGTGCCTCCAATGATTAGAGTGGGAAGATCGACAAACGCCACCGCGCGGCGCATGGCGGCCAGGTGAAGGGCCGTTGTCACCCAAAAAATGGAGTGGCAAGGGGCGGCCGCCCAAGCGGGTGCAACGAAGCAACCCGCCTTCGCCGGTGTCATGAAAGAAATTGCCGATCTTCGCACCAGGTTCAGCGCCTCGATCGCATTGGCGCCGAGCGCGCCGAAGCTCATCGCCGAGATATTCAGACGCGCGGCCTGATAAGGGTGGCTGCACTGGTCGGTTCCGACATGGACGCGCGTCCACTTCGCCCTTGGCCCGGGCATAGGCCAACGCCCGTTCATCATGGCTGTAAGGGCGGCCGTCCAGATCACTTTCAACGAAATAAGCCCGCGCGAAGGGTATCGCTCCGGTGAGGGACGGCGCGATGAGCCAGATCACAGTAATTTCGGGGCCAGAACGGCGGCGGGTATGGACCGACCAGCAGAAGCGTGAGCTGGTTTCGGCATGTTCGGCGTCACGTCGCGCGAAGCGCTTCGCGACAATCGACCTTCTTCAGAGAGATGGAAATGTCTGCAAGCTGCGTCCGATCCGGCATGGCGCCCTTGATGATCAGCGAACGCGCGCCCATGAAATCCTTGGGGCTGTTGATCGCATCTATCGAAATGATGCGGCCTTCCTTCAGATATATGGCGGCAAATGGACCGTCCTGACTGTCACCCCGGACGATGATTTCGTCGGCATCCTTGTTCAGGCCGGCCGATTGCAGCTTCAGGTCGAACTGATCGGACCAGAATGTCGGCAGCGCTCTATATTCTGTCGGCGTGTCCATGATGGCGTCCGCCGCGATCGCCGCGGAGTCCATTGCGTGCTGTACGGACTCGAGCCGCCACAGTCCGCCTGCGAAATCGTTCGGATGCCGGGCGCAATCTCCGATGGCCAGAACAGCCTCGGCCGACGTGCGGCAATATTCGTCCACCAGCACGCCGCCGTCGCAGGCGATACCCGCCTTTTCAGCAAGCGTCGTCTCGGCATCGATGCCGATCCCCACGATCGCGATATCGACCGGGATGTCCTGACCCGAGGCAAGCCGGACGGCTGACACGCGCCCTTCGCCGACAAAACCGGCCACCTGCTGCCCAAGGTGCAACACCACCCCGCGCGCCCGATGCTGGCGCTCAAAAAAGTCGGAGACGATGGGCGAAGTCACCCGCTGGAGGACCCTGTCCTGCGCCTCGATAACTGCCACTTCATGGCCCATTTCACGGGCCGCAGCGGCAACTTCCAGCCCCACATAGCCAGCCCCGATGATCCCCACCCGGCCGCCACTTTCCAGCCCGAGGCGGATCGCGTCCACGTCGGCCACGGTGCGGAGATAGTGAATGCCGCCAAGCTTCGATCCTGGACAGACGAGGCTCCGGACCTTGCCCCCGGTAGCGAGAACGCACCACTGGAAAGCGATGGCCCGGCCATCCTCCAGTTCGACCTGCTTATGCTCCGTATCCAGTACGCTGACACGGCAACCCAGTTCGAAATGCACCTGCTGCTCCGTCCAATATGCATTGTCGCGCAGCAAAAGCCGGTCGATCTGCATGTTGCCGATCAAATAAGCTTTGGACAAAGGGGGCCGGTCATAAGGCAATGTGGGCTCATCGCTCACGATTGTGATCGTTCCCGAAAAGTCCTTCTGCCGGAGCGAAATGGCCAGATGGGCACCCGCATGGCCACCACCGATCACAAGGACGTCCGCAGCGATTCGTTCGTTCAATTCGATTCTCCCAGATCCTGTCGGCGCGGCCAGCCGGCTTGCGGCACTGGTCAGCTACCCGAGGCAGGTTTCGCCATTTCGACGTGCTGGCATTGAATCTGGGCTTAAAATTTCGCGGCCACTATCCCGTTTTCGCAATCCTTGCCCCGCATATGCGACATTCTTCAAGCCACCGCTTGACCAAGGCAGAAAAAGAGAGCGTCCTTGCGAAAGGCACGAGGAGATAGCGACATGATCTGTTGCATGACAGCGATGGCTTTGAACAGGCACGACAGAGCGTGCCCAATGGCGCATGTTTCAGTTTCGGTCCTACCTCCCATAAACCCCGCCAGCACAGATGATCGCCGGAAACCGGCATGCTGACGGATATTCCCGCGCCCAGCCGTTTCTGGAGCGGGGAAGCTCTTCCCCTGATCCAATGGAACAGGTTCAGCAGCACCGACGCTGGCGAAGTCGAAGCGCATATGAGCCGGATGTTTTGCCCGCACCGGCTGGCCGTTCGGGGCGGCAGCCCTCCCATCGACTTTCGCCATAACCAGGCGCAGCTTAGGGCCCTGACGTTCAACGCGCAGGATTACGGCAACCCGTTTGGCCATATTTCCATCGACGTGCCCCAAATGGGACAGAATTACCTTGTGCAATTCTCGTTAAACGGAACGTCATTCATCAGGCATGATCATGACAGCTTCAGCCTGGCGCCGGGCCAGATGTGCGTGCTCGCTCCCAATGCCCATTTCAGCCAGACATTCGAGGCAGGCTACAAGCATTTCACCATCAAAATCCCGAAAGCCGATCTTGAGCGCATATTGACGCAGGAACTGGGGGGCAATCCTGAAGAGCTGGTGTTTTCGACGCGGCCCGTACCGCTGGTCGGCGCAGCGCAGGCATTCGCCCACCTCGTCCGCACGATCTGTGACGATATTGACTACGGAATTGCGGGCTACACCCATCCGCGGGCAAGCGGATCTGTGGAAGACACACTGAAGCGGCTTTTGCTGGCAGCCGTGCCGCACAATCATTCCGATCTGTTTGACGCCGCACCTTCCGGTCCTGCGCCCTATTATGTCCGGCGCGTGGAGGAATATATCCGCGGTCATGCGTGCGAACCGATTTCGCTCGACGAGATGATCGAGGTTTCCGGTATCAGCGCGCGTTCGCTTCACGCAGGCTTCCGGCGCTTCCGGGGTGTGACGCCGATGGGCTATCTCAAGAATGTCCGTCTTGAGCTCGCCCGCAAGATGCTGCTGGAGGGCGTTGAGGAAGGGCATAATGTCACGGATGTCGCACTCGCCTGCGGCTTCAGCCATCTGAGCAAATTTGCGCGTGATTATGCCGACCGCTTCGGCGAGCGCCCTTCAGCCACTTTGAGGCAGCTGAAGGGCTGAAAGCCTGTCACAGCGCGATATGAACCGCACCGTCGACGATCTCGACGGCGTAGGTCTTGAGCGCGATCGAACAGGGCGCTGCGCAGGGCGCGCCGGTACGGATGTCGAAGCTGCCCAGATGGTAGGGGCACACGATCTTCCCGTCCTCTATCTCCCCTTCCGCCAGCGATGCCTCGCCATGGGTGCACAGATCGTCGGTGGCGAAAATCTCGCCATCGAGCAGATAGACCGCGATCCCGTGTCCGTTGTCCAGTTCGGCCCGCAGGATCTCGTCTTCGTTCAGTTCATCGACCGCGCACAACCGGATCATTGATCGAACGCCTTCCTGAGGCTCCAGGGCGGCGTCGCCACCCCCTGCACACGCAGATCCAGCTTCACCGATGCAAATTTCCATACATTATCCTCATATCTTGCGATGCTGTCGTACCAGCCGCCCAGCCAGCGATCTTCCTGCCCACCGCCCTCGGCCATCGTGGACAACTCCCAGAGATACCAACGGCATCGCGCGGACCGAGCGTCTGTTGCGAGCTCGATATAGGGCGCGATCATGTAGTGGATCGACCAGAGCACCTGCGTGGCGGCAATCTCGGCCAGGCCGGCGGCGATCGCCGGAGCGCCGTGAAAGGTTGCAAAGCCTTCCGCCGACCAGATGGCCTCCTCATGGAAGAGCGGCTGCATCATCGCAGGGTGGTTTTTGCGGTCGGCGCCGTGGGCGTAGCGCGCAACGAGATCGGAAATCTCGTTGCGCGCCTCGATCCGGAACAATCGTTCCTCAACCGATAGGGGAACCGTTTCGTTCATGTCAGGCCACGGACATCGGACTCAGCCCGCGGCAGGTGTCCTGTCCACCATGCACGGCGACGAACCGCCCTTCCTCGAAGGCATAGGGCACGCCCGGCGAGCCAGCATAAAGCTCGATATGCGGCGCGACTTCAGCGAGTGACAAAGCGAGATTGTAGAGGGCATGATGGCTTTCGGGCAGTTCGCCAAGCGGGAATCGGTCGACTTCCGCCAGCGCGTCGGGAAGCCGGGCCAGCATCTGGTCATAAAATGCGCGCAATTCCGCGCTGGACGATGCTTGCCGCTTCTTCTGGCGTTGGTCGGCCGTCGGCAGGTTCCAGTCGAGGCGGGTGGAAAGATCTTCGAACCCGGCGGGCAGTTCAGCTTGCGTCATGTTCGCGTCTCCCTCAGGCGTTGACATATTCATCGACGACGGCGGTGCTGTGGCGGATGAGGATTTCGTCATCCTGCAAATTCTGCACCTTCTTGGCGCGCGACTGCATCGCCCGCTGCGTGTCCTCCATGGTGGCCGTGTCCTCCAGCCAGGCGTTGCGCTGAAGCGTCATGGCGTGTTCCGTCGCCCATCGTTCGGCGTTGGTCTTGGGCGGACGGACATAATAGCGCCCTTCCCAGAGCGTCCGGTTATGGGCGATCGGCCAGAACTGGTGGGTGAACCAGATGCCTTCCGATACGTGGATGAGCGTGTTGGGGAACAGCACGCTCAGTTCGAACGCGAAATCGTCCCGCTTGTCGGGGTTGATCGATGGCGGCAGCATCGTTTCGGCGCGCTGCGTGACGAGCGAAGCGCCCGCGATCGAATTGGCGATGCCGGCAACGGGCGTGGGCGTCGCGCCCAGCGTCAGGCACACAGCGCAGGTCCGGTGCGGTCCCATCAGCTTCACATTCTGAAGGCCGGTGGAGAAAGTGTTGGGGAAGGAGCCGGCGTGGATGGTGTCGACATGATAGGCTTCTGCAAAGGCGTCGTGCGCAACCTTCCAGTTGCATTCCAGCTCGGTATGATAAGTGAACTGATAGCTGAGTTCTGCAAAGGGGAAGCCAGCAAAATGTCCGGCATAGTCACCCAGAAACTCGGCCAGGCTGTTGTCGGGAGTTTCCGCCAGATTGACGAAGATGAAACCTTCCCAGAAATCGACATGGATCGGGGACAGGCCGTTCTGCTTCTTGTCGAAGCACTGATAGAAGCGCTCTTCACTGGGAACATGCTTCAGGGCACCGTCCGCGCCATAGACCCATCCGTGGAAACGGCAGGTGACGATTGCCGCCTTGCTACGACCGAAAGTTTCCGGTCCGGTTTCGGTGACGACAGTATTGCCGCGATGCGCGCAAATATTGTGATGGGCGCGCACAACATCATCCTTGCCTCGCATCAGGATGATCGACGTGTCTGCCGCAGCAAGGCGCTTGACCTTATAGTCACCCTTCTTCGGTATTTCGTCCATCCGGCCTACGCAGAGCCATACCTTCTTGAAGATCTTCTCGCGCTCCCGTTCATACCAGTCCGGTGCGATATAGGGCTCGATCGGGATCGGTCCCGAGCCGAGTTCGGGATGCTCATTCAACCATCGGTGCGGATCGTTCATACTGCTGTCCTTATAGGTTCGACCGATCGCTGACGGTCGAATGGCCGAGTTGCTGACGGAATGATGTCGGCGTGCGCCATGGCTTGCTAGCCCATCCCCGTGTCCGTTAGCCTGCGGCGGCAGCAAAGGAGCGACGGCGAGAAAAGCGCTTTGATCCGCTTTGTTGCGCGCTTCGCACTCCATCGCGCTCAGATGTCCAACTCGGCAGCAGCAGGCTAGCGCTCGGGCGGCATCTGAGTTCGATTATGTGCATGCGTCCGAGGCCGGACGTCATAGCAGTAGCAGGAGCAACAAAAACCGATCCGACGCGGGAAGCGCAGCCGGGCGGGCGGACTACAACGATAAACATAATCAACAGAAAATAGGGAGCCGTTATGAATTCACATGTCTGCAAACGCACATCCTCCGGCCGCCGTGCTTTGTCGCTGCAATCCGGATCGTTCCAGGCCCTGATCGCCGGTCTGGCACTGGTCGGCCTGAGCCACGGCCCATCCGCAATCGCGCAGCAAGCGTCAGAAGACGCAGCCAGCCGGCCCGGCGGCGTTGAGGAAATCGTCGTCACGGCCCGCCGCCGCGCGGAATCGCTGCAGGATACGCCGATCTCGATCTCCGCCGTCACCTCCGAAGGGCTCGCGCAGCGCGGCATCGACAACGTCACGCAGATCGGTGACTTCACCCCCAATGTGAAGTTCAACAGCTCCGTGCCGGTGTCCGCCAGCAACGCCACCGCCGCCATCTTCATCCGCGGCATCGGGCAGAACGACTATCAATTGTCCGCCGATCCCGGCGTCGGCCTTTACCTCGACGGCGTCTATATTTCGCGCGGCGTGGGCAATGTTCTCGACGTCCTCAATGTCGAGCGGATCGAGGTATTGCGCGGACCGCAGGGCACGCTGTTCGGCCGCAACACCATCGGCGGCGCCGTCAGCGTCGTGACGAAGAAGCCCGCCGATAAGCTTGGCGCCAGCCTTGACCTGACCACGGGCAGCTTCAACCGCGTCCAGATCAAGGGGTCTATCGATGTTCCGTTGGCCGATGGCGTCTATACCAGCCTGTCGGGCTTCTATCATATGCGCGACGGCTATGTGAAAGGCACTGTGCCGCTGGCGCCGGATCTGGGCGACACCAACACGCTGGCCGGTCGCTTTGCGCTGAGGCTGGAACCCACCAGTACCCTGTCGATCAATCTTGCGGTCGACGGCACGCGATCGCGCGAGAAATCGGCACCCAATGTCATGCTCGCGGTCGATGAAAATGCACCGGCGGCACAAGTCTGGAATGGTGTCTATTCCGGTGCGGCCGGGATCTGCACCAACCTCTCCAATCCGGCGCGTCTGTCGGACACGCGCTGCTACAACAGCCAATGGGCCCAGGCGCCCTACCGGCATGGCGGCACATTCCAGACGATTTCCGACACATTCAATAATTTCGGCAGGCGCCGTTATGAATCGGCGTCGGATCTAAATATCTGGGGCGTTTCCGGCACCGTCGAATGGAAACTGGGCGGCGGCATTACCGCGAAATCCATCACCGCCTACCGCAAGGTGACGGGCTTCTGGACCCGTGATTCCGATCATAGCCCGGCCAGCATCGTCCAGACCAAGAGCGACTGGAAACAGGATCAGTTTTCGGAGGAATTCCAGCTGCTGGGTGACGCGTTCGACAGTCGGTTGAATTGGGTTGTCGGCGGATATTACTCCAAGGAAAGCGGTAATCACAAGGATCTGGTGAATATCATCGATGCCGTCTTCCTGAGCGGTGCGATCCTGGATGGGCGCAGCCTTGCCGCCTTCGGTCAGGCGACGTTCGAGATTGTGCACAATCTGAGCCTGACGGGCGGCATCCGCTGGACCGAAGACAAGAAGACCTTCGACAATGGCAATCAATATGTCGTGGAGGCCGGCTTCCTGACGGGCCTGCCCTTCAATCCGGACGGCTCGGGCTTGCAGAATGGCGACCCGCTGATGGGGCCGCGCGCGCGCAAGACCATCACGGACCGCGCCTGGACGCCGATGGCCAGCCTTTCCTATCGCTGGTCGCCCGAATTCCTGACCTATGCGTCCTACTCCCAGGGGTTCAAGGGCGGTGGCTTCACTCAGCGCGTCTTCCCGCCCTTCGCCAATATCCCCTCGTTCCGGCCGGAAACGAGCACGACCTATGAAGTCGGCTTCAAGTCCGACCTGCTGGGCCGCCACCTCCGTTTAAACGGGGCCGCGTTCGTCAACGATTATGACGACCTGCAGATCACCGTGAACGATCCGATCCTCGGTTTCGCGCCCATCATCCAGAATGCCGCGAAGGCGCGTATCAAGGGCGTCGAACTCGAACTGCAGGCACGCCCGACCGAAGAACTGAAGCTCGAGGCGGGCCTTGGCTATCTCGACGCCAAATATCGGCAGGTCGACATTCGCGCGCTCAACAGTGGCGTGACCAAGGACACGCATCTGCAAAATGCGCCGAAATGGACACTGAGTGCAGGCGCATCCTATGATATCGATGTCGTGGGAGTAGGCAAGTTCACGCCGCGCGTCGACTGGTCCTACCGTTCGACGGTCTACAACGATGCGGTGAACAGCCCATTGCTGATCCAGAACGGCTATCATCTGGTCAACGCGTCGATCGCCTATCGCGATGAACCGGATACCTGGCTGATCACGCTCGGCGTCAAGAACCTGACCAAGCAGAAATATCTGGGATCGGGCTACGTCGACTCGTTCGGCGGGATCACCGAGGGCGCCTATGGACGGCCGCGCGAATGGTTCCTGAGCGCTCGCCGCACCTTCTAAGACATGTGGCACCGGTCCGGGTTCGGCCGACCGGTGCCCCTCCACCAGGACGGAATACTATGCCCGGCACATTGGAAGAGCGGATTACACGGCTGGAGGCGTTGCGCGCTATCGATACGCTGATCGTCGACCTTTCGCGCGCATTCGACGCCGGTCCGTCCGCCGAGATGCTGCGGCCGCTTTTCACAGAAGATGCCTCGTTCAAGATCGATCAATATGACACGCTTTCAGGCGGTGACAGGATCGCGCAGGGCGTCGCGGGAAATGCCGATCAGGGTTTCAAATGGACCCTGCATTACCTCGTTTCGCCAAAGGTAACGCTGGCTTCCACCTGCGACCACGCATCGGTCGAGTTCATGCTGTGGGAAGTGGCGACTTCGGCGCAGGGGCGGGCCTACTGGATTGGCGGTCGCTATGTGGCGACAACGGTTAACAGTGGGGAACGCTGGCAGTTCCGTTCGCTCGAACTCCAGGCCGATCTGATCTCTCACTATCCCGGAGGCTGGAACGCCAAGCCGGACGCGCTCGCGGACGCATAAGACACGCCCATCGGGGCACCCCGCGGCAGCACTGATCTAATATTCGGAGAGTTAATGATGACCACAGGGATAAAAGCAGCGGATTTAGCCCACATCTCCCGCAGTTCGCAGGATATTCGCAACGAACTGGGGGTTGATCCGGTGTCAGTGCGTTCCATCAGCGACCCGGCCATATTCCAGCTGGAGCGCGAAAAGATCTTCAAGAGGACCTGGCTGAAGGTCGCCACCAGCTGGGAACTGCCCAAGGTGGGTGACTATAAGGTCAAGGAACTGCCCGTCGCCGATGCGTCCGTTTTGATCGTGCGCGGTAAGGACGGCCAGATCCGCGCCTTCCACAATGTCTGCACCCATCGCGGCAACAAGGTTGTGCCGACCACCGGCTTCGAAACCTTCGGCCGCTCGCGCGCCAATGTGGTGACGTGCCGCTTCCACGGCTGGGTCTTCTCCACCGACGGGCCGCTGCGGTCGGTGCCGATGAAGGAACGGTTCGGCAAGCTCGACACGGCATGTCTTGGTCTGCGCGAAATCCATTGCGACATCTGGGAAGGGTTCGTCTTCATCAATTTCGATGTGGAGCCGGCACAGTCGCTGACCGAATATCTTGGGGACTTTGGGAAGCTGTTCAGCGGCTATCCCTATGCGGAATCGACCACCGCCTTCCGCTATTCGACGGTGCTGAACTGCAACTGGAAGGTCGCCCATTATGCCTTCAGCGAAGGCTATCATGTGCCGACGATCCACGCAGGATCGCTGCCGGGCTTCCAGGGCGTCGATCATACGGACTTCAAGCTGATGGGACCTCACGCTTCGTCCACCATCTATGGCGCGGGCATGGACACGGCGCCCTCGACGCTCGCCTTCGCCTCGATGCTCAGCACCACCGAACGCCACCGGCCGCGCCCCGATCAGCTACCGCCGGCGATCAACCCGGAACGGCGGGCCGATTTCCAGTTCGAGCTGCCCAATCTCTTCCCCAACTTCATCATCCACCTGGCGTCGGGCTGCGGCTATCCGGGCATGTCCTTCTTCACGCACCAGTTCTGGCCGCTCGACCATGGGCGGACGTTGTGGGAAGGCATCAACTATTTCCGCCCCGCGCAAACCGCGGCGGAACAAGTGGCGCAGCAGCATGTGAATGCGCTGCACCGCAACGCCTGGCTGGAAGACACCGCCACCATGGAAGACACGTTCGCGGGCATCATGTCCGGAACGATCGATGAAATGCAGTTGATGGATCAGGAATTCCTGATCCGCCACGCCGCGCGCACCCTCGACATCTTTCTCGCGGCTTGAGGAAAAGACCGATGACCAATCCCCTCCTTCCCGCCCCGTTCACCGACCTTGCGCCGCTTGCCGCGCATTGGGCAAGGCCCAGCGAGAATGAACGCAGCGAAATCCGCTGGTCCGCCAGCGCCGCTGATTTCAGGGCACTGTATGAAGCTATGATGCCACGCCTTGACGACATCCTGGCCCTGCTGTCGCAGCACCCCGCAACCGACATGCCCGAGGATGTGCGCAACCTCTTCCTGCTGGCGTGCGCCTTCGCCGAAGCCTCTCCACATCATGAACTGTACGGGGGCAGCAGCGCGGTGCCCTACAGCTTCGATGCCAGGCGCTTCGTCCGCACCGACGGCGACGCCTCGCTCTGAACGCGCCGAAGATGGATAGGCTTCAAGATCGTCCACTTCCCATGCTGTTTCAGCCCCTCACCATCGGGGGGCTGACACTTTCCAATCGCATTGTCATCGCACCCATGTGCCAATATTCGGCGGTCGACGGCTGCATGACCGACTGGCACATGACGCATCTGGGGCAGCTTGCTCAATCAGGAGCGGGATTGCTGACGATCGAGGCGACAGCAGTATTGCCGGAGGGCCGTATCACCTATGCTGATACCGGCCTCTATGATGATAGCACCGAAGCGGCGATGGGCAGGGTTCTGGGCGCGCTGCGGCGCTGGTCCTCCATGCCGGTGGCGATCCAGCTGGGCCATGCGGGGCGCAAGGCTTCGCAAGACCTGTTGTGGACCGGCGGGCGTCAGATTGCTCCGCAGCACCCTCATGGCTGGCAGGCCGTTGCCCCCTCCGCCCTTGGCTACGATGATGGGGAGGCGCTTCCACACGCACTGAACCGTTCAGAGCTGGCGGAAATCAGGAAGGCCTTCGCCGCTGCGGCTTGCCGGGCGGCTCGGCTGGGCATCGATGCCATCCAGCTCCATGGCGCGCACGGCTATCTGCTGCACCAGTTCCTGTCGCCGCTGTCCAACCGCCGCACCGACGAATATGGCGGCAGCCTCACCCATCGAATGCGCTTTCCGTTGGAGATTTTCGACGTGGTTCGAGCCGCATTTCCCGCGGATCGACCGGTGTCGATGCGCGTATCGGCGACTGACTGGATCGCAAACGGATGGCAGGTCGAGGACACGATCGCCTTCGCGCTGGCGCTGGAAGCACGGGGGTGCGCCGCCATCCACGTGTCCAGCGGCGGTCTGCACGCGAGCCAGACTATCCCGGTCAAGCCTGGCTATCAGGTGCCTCTCGCCAGTATGGTGAAGCAGGCGGTCCAGATACCCGTCGTGGCGGTGGGCCTGATCACGGAATTCGATCAAGCGGAGGCGATATTGCGTGAGGGCGACGCTGATCTGATCGGCGTGGCGCGGACCATCCTCTACGATCCGCGCTGGCCATGGCGCGCCGCCGAACATTTCGGCGTCCAGATGGAAGTTTCCGATCAATATCTGTTCGCAGCGCCATTCGGGCGCACGTCGTTGTTCCGGTCGCGTTCCGGCAGCGAAGCCATGCCGACTTAGCCCGAAACCGCAGCCGATCGCATCTGATTGTTACAAACTGTGAGGCAAACCGTGCCGCCCCTTTCGCCACGAAGCCGGTGCGGTAGCCTCCCGACAAACGAGAATGAGGGTAGTTCCATGTCCGACGCACGATCGCATATCGAAGTCTATGATTACAGCGGCGGCATCGTCGGGCCGGGGATCGAACCGGCCGGCACGGTGAAGGACGGCGGTACCATTCGAACCGGCACCCCACCTGGCTGCTGGGGGCCCATGATCACGCCGAAGTTTCAGGGCGGTCATGAAGTGACGCGCCCCGTCTTTGTCGAAGGCGCGGAAGTCGGAGATGCGATCGCGATCAAGCTGAAGACCGTTCAGGTGACGTCGCTCGCCACGTCGTCGGGCGTGATGGAATTTGTGGAGGGCCGCTATCTTGGCGATCCCTTCGTCGCGAAACTCTGTCCCAACTGCGGCGCTACCAGCCCCTCCAGCCATATCGAAGGCATTGGTGAGGAAGCGGTGCGTTGCGACGGCTGCGGTGCGGAGGTCAACGCATTCCGTTTTTCGAATGGCTATGTCATCGTCCTCGACCGCGAGAGCAAGGTGTCGCTGACCGTCGACAAGGATGTCGCCGAACGCATCGCGGCCGACGCGCGCCATGTCGCCGCCATGCCCGAACAGGCGAACCAGCATTCCATCCTCGCCCTGGCACGCGCGGACATATCCGGACTGGCGAGCCGCGTGCGGCCTTTTCTGGGCAATATCGGCACCATCCCCTCGCGCGATCTGCCCGATTCCCACAATGCGGGCGATTTCGGCGCATTCCTGATCGGCGCGCCTCATGGCTACAGCTTCACGCAGGAAGAGCTTAACGAGCACAAAACCGATGGTCACATGGACACCAACTCGGTCCGTGAAGGCGCCATCCTCATTTGTCCCGTGAAGGTGCCGGGCGGCGGCATCTATATGGGCGATATGCATGCCCAGCAGGGCAATGGCGAGATTGCCGGTCACGCCACCGACGTGTCGGGCGTGGTCGAACTGGAAGTCAAGGTCATAAAGGGCCTGAAGCTGGATGGCCCGGTCCTGCTGCAACATCGCGAAGATCTGCCGTTTCTGGCGCAACCGATGAGCAGCGAGGAAAGCGCGGCGATCAAGCGACTGGCCGAAAGCTATGGCCAGCAATCGATCGAAGATAACGCGCCGATTACTTTCATAGGATCGGGACGTACGCTCAACGATGCCACGGACAACGGCCTCGCCCGTGCAGCCCAAGTGACTGGCCTGCCCTACGACGAGATCCTGAACCGGGCCACTATCGCGGGCTCCATCGAGATCAGCCGTCTCCCCGGCGTGGTCCGGGTCACCTTCATGTGTCCGACATCCATATTGGAGCGGATGGGCGTAGCCGAACTGGTCCGCGCGCAATATGGGGGGCAGTCTTGATCCCATTGAACGGGTGGGACTAGCGCTGGATGAGGACCGGATCGCCTTCCTCCGCCGGGACGCCACCCATACCACAATCTCTCTCACATCTTCGCGGACCGCCTGACATGCTCTTCAAAGTCGAAATGGATGTAAATGTGAATCCGGACTATGATTCGGTCCCGATTGAACAGTTGAAGGCAGCAGAAGAGGCGCGCTTCCAGAAATTGCAACGCGCCGGAACCTGGCGCCATATCTGGTGAGTCGTCGGCCAATACGTCAACGTCAGCATCTTCGATGTCGGCAGCAACGCGGAATTGTACGACTTACTGACAACCTTGCCCCTCTATCCGTTTATGGACGTGCGTGTAACGGCCCTGTGCCGCCATCGTTCGTCCGTTCATGACGATGACCGTTGAAATTCCAAGATCCCAGGAGAGTTATATGAATCAGGATTTTGTGGACTCGCCCGCAGTCCAGTCGCTTTTGCTGCGGGCCAGCGGCCTTGATAGCGATGGTGGAGACCCCCGCCTGAAGACGATCATTCGTGATCTTGTAGAGGCCGCGATGAGGACGATCGTCCGCCATAACGTCACCGAGAGCGAGTTCTGGAACGCCATCAAATATTTTCAGAACGGCGCGGCTGAATTCGGCTTGATCGTGCCCGGCGTCGGCCTTGAACATTTCCTGGACCTGTTCATGGACGCAAAGGATGCTGAGGCCGGCATGTCCGGTGGTACGCCGCGGACCATCGAGGGGCCGCTTTACGTCGAAGGCGCA
Source organism: Sphingobium sp. EM0848 (assembly GCF_013375555.1). NCBI lineage: Bacteria > Pseudomonadati > Pseudomonadota > Alphaproteobacteria > Sphingomonadales > Sphingobiaceae > Sphingobium > Sphingobium sp. EM0848. Next base: position 115,802 of record NZ_JABXWB010000005.1, on the reverse strand, counting down.
CCTTTGGTCGAAGGGGATGTCAACCTGACCGAAGATCCTGACGACACCGGCACATTGTACATGAACGGCCAGGTACGCGGCCCGGACGGCGAGCTCGTGCAGGGCGCCATCCTGCATGTCTGGCACGCCAATTCACAGGGATGGTACTCTCACTTCGATCCGACACGCGAACAAACGCCGTTCAACAACCGCCGCCGCATCAAGCTGGGGGCAGATGGCCGCTATTCCTTCCATTCAAAGACCCCCAATGGCTACAGCGTCCCGCCGGGCGGCGCTACCGAGATGCTAATGAAGGCGATTGGCCGCCACGGCAATCGCCCCGCGCATGTGCACTTCTTCGTGGAGGCGCCCGGCTATCGCGCGTTGACGACGCAGATCAATTTTGGTGACGATCCCTTCGCGGCGGACGATTTCGCATTCGGAACCCGCGAAGGTTTGCTGCCCGTTCCCAATCGTCAGGGGGACAGTGCATACATCGCTTTCGACTTCGTGCTGCAGCGCGCCACAGGTGCGCAGGATGAGGGCTTTTCCAACCGGTCCCGCTCCGCTGCTTGAGGTGATCCGATGAAGCCAGATTTTTCCGCTCCCAAGATGCCGCGCGGATGCGCCTTGCCCGACGCACGGCTGATCGCCTGGCTCACGGCGAACGCTCCCGCTCGGACTGCTGAAGGGCTGAACGATCGCTTCGGGATCAGCTATAATAGCTGGCGTCGATTGATGGCCGGTCAGCCAGTCCGCGCCTCGCTCCTTGCGCGGCTCGGACACCGCTTCTCAACCGAGACGCGCGGATGAGCAACAAGATTTACGACAGCCCCTCGGGTTGCACTGGAAGGCCTGTTGTTCGAAGGCATGACGAACCTGCCCCTTCCCCTGTGAGGGCGAAGCGGAGTCCGACCTCATCAACGCCGGCAAGCAGGCGATCACCGCTCGACATGGCCGTGCTGGGCAAGCCTAACCTCTGTTATTCACCAGACTGAGGCTGAAGGGTTGGCGAGAGTAGCGCAAGACTCTGTTCTGCAATAGGAAATTGGATGTCGAAACCATTCCCTGCACAGAACAGAAAATGCCATCGGCCACCCCCGCCGAGAATTTCGATAGCGCGCCTCTAATTTCGTTTCCAGCGATCCATCGCAAGAAGGTCACGGCTGCCTTGGATGGCGGGCGGTTGACCTCGGACGGCGGGGTTCTGCTGCTGGCTCAAGCCGAGCGCGCGATGAGCATCTGCAGGCAGCTTGCCGACTGCATTGCCGATCCGCGTGATCCTTCCCGTGTAATCCACAAGCTCGACGACATCCTGCGAGCGCGGATTCTGGTGATTGCCTGTGGCTATGAGGACGCCGACGACCTTGATGCCCTGGGCGCCGATCCGGACTTTCGCCTGTCGCTGGGCAAGCTGCCCGGTTCAGGCGCGGGCCTGGCGAGCCAACCGACCATGAGCCGCTGGGAGAACGCGCCGATCACGCGCGAACTGGCGCGGATGATGACGAATGGCCGGATTACACCGAGTAAAGGTTGACGTGGCGTTACGAGCGGCGGGCTTCAAGTGAGCGGCTCCTTGGCCGCCCATCAGGCCATTTTCCGCCAGCGTCTGCTTCGAGGCGTTGCGCCAAAAGCTCCCCATGACTGGCCATGGTCTGAAGCGCTTGAGATTGGTGGACAAGGGCGAAAAATCCAAACCACGTAAAAGCGGCGAGGTCTGCGAGAAGCATCAACCCAGATGGTTGCGTCAATCTGGTGGTCACTATGAAATGGGGCGGGAGTTGTCTCCCGCCCCGATGTGCATTCCGGGCCGACTGTGATGGCCCCAGACGGAATTTTAGAAGCGCCAGCCGCCCGTCACTGCGATCTGGTGGCGCACAGTCTTGATGCGACCGTCGAACGTGACGTTCGCGTCGCTGTACGTGTAATCGAAGTGGCCATAGTCGCTGTAGCGATATTCTAGGCGGCCAAATTCCCGGCCATTCGTGTATTCCACGCCACCGCCGACGCGATAGCCGTCAATGTTATCACCGACGCTCGCGCTCAGGCCGCTATAGCTATATTTCAGCTTCGCGCGGGCATTCGTGTAACCCGCTTTGGCGTAAACGAGCAGTGTAGGCGAAACCGGGAAGCCGACGCGCGCGCCAACATACAGATCACGGTCAGCCATCAGCGACAGCTTATCGTCTACCAAGGCCACGTCAGTGACGCTCTCCTTGATTGTCGAATCCGTGGCTTCGCCTTCGATGCCGATCACTGCACTGCCAAGGTCCACGTCATACCCTGCCGTAATGCCATACAGCAGACCGTCCTTCGATGCATGGATGCCGTCTTCGCTGAACCGCAGCTTGTCGTAACCCAGCACCAAGCCGACCTTTGCGCCACCGAAGTTCGAAGCTTCCGGTTGCGCGTAGGCAGGTGCGGAAATAGCCGTCATAGCAACGGCTGCGATGAGAATTTTCTTCAAGATTATCCCCCTAAAACAGTTGTACGAAAAGCGACCCCGCTGCCTCGGATAGCGACGGAAGCCGTAAGGGCAAGCTCGAAGATGAAGCGAAAATGACTAAATTGTGTTAGTGTTGTATTTTTGCAGCGGTGCTAGATATAGCATGACCATCACCACATCGGTGGCATGTGTTGCTGCTGACTGTCCAACGAAATGGGAGCCAAATCCGCAATGTCAGATATTGGTGATCAGCTTTCAGCAGTTAAACGGCAAAAAATGCGCAACGTTGTTGTCCGCTCGTCGGATGGACGCGCTGTCGCTGACAGAAGGCACCGCTTTCAATATACGGACTCAAGCCCCAGATGTTCGGTAAATGGATCAAAGTCACGGTCGCTATGAAGCAGGCCCAGGCCGGCTTCGATACATCGAGTTGCGATCAACGTGTCGATCGTCTTGCGAACAGTGACGCCTAGCCCCCTAAGTATGCGGAAATTGCGAGCTGCCTGCACTGCAATATCTCGGCCGCCGATCTCGATCATTTCGAGTGATCCGAGTAGGCGATGGCCCTGATTGAAATCGCGCTCGCTGGTGAAACCTTGCAACACCTCGACCAGAATGAGATCGCCGATCAACAACGGCTCTTTGCCGAGCAGTGAATCAAGCAGGTCCGCCTGCGGAGAAGCCGTGCCGCGAAAAAAGTCGATCCAAACGCTCGAATCTACGAGGATCATACGTCGTTTCGCATAATATCAAGATCTCCTTCCCAGGCGAACTTGCCGCGAGCGCCCCGAAGTTTGGCCTGCGACTGGAGCGTAAGGAGCAACCTTAACCCCGCCTCCACCACTTCGCGCTTTGTCTTGAGGCCAGTAGCGCGAAGCGCCTTGGTCATAAGATCATCGTCGATCACGATATTGGTCCGCATAATGTGTATCCTTTTCCTGATTTATACACATAACGCGCATTGGACTGCGGATCAATCGGGTCAAGCGGGTTCGCTCAACTGTGAACGTCTTTGCGGGTAGACAGGGCTGCGACACAACCGAACGCAGAATTGAGCGCGTTCGGAATTGGTCCCTTCAGGCGTAAGTCAAACGCTGGGACAGGCGAGGTGCCATGTCACTCAAAAATGTGCGGGTAGGTTGATCCATTGGGACATCGTCCCTTACCAAAAGATGAAGGCCTGTACCAAGTTCTTCATGCAGAGGGGTAACGCGATCGAGGTTAGCTATAGAATCAGCGACGAACGTCCACAGGAAGCCCGCACCCAACCCCTGTTCAACCGACTGTTTCAGTGCTGGCCAACTATCGACATAAGCGGATACACGGATGGTGCGGCAAAAAATATCATCCCACTGCTTCATGGCGCGCACACGTGACGAACTCGCACATCGCACCCATTCGTATTCTTGGGGTGGCAGACCATGTCCCCGCGCTTCCAGATAGGCATGTGACGCATAGCCAGCTTGACGCAGCGTGCCTATTCGCGTTCCGCGAAGGTGCCGCGGGATCGGATCGACCAGACATAAGCCGACTTCGCACTTGCGCGTGATGACATCGTCTTCCGGTTCGCCCGACGTGTTCATCCGGAGTCGGATATTGGGATGCGATCGTGAGAATGCCGCGAGCTCTGGCAAAAATTCGGATCCGAGTTCGGTCGCTATGGCTATGCGGAGCTCGGCCTGTTCCGCCTCAGATTCCCCAGACAAGTCGGTTCCGAGTCCCGCAATAAGTGCTTCAATCTGGTCGGCAACGCCGAGCACACGACGACCCGCGGCAGTCGGATGGTAACCTTCTTCTCCTTGTTCGAACAATGGCACGCCAGCTTGGTGTTCAAGTCGTTCCAGGCGGCGACCTACGGTGGTTCGGTCCACACGCAGCCGCTTTGCTGCAGCGGTATAATTTCCCGCACGGACGGCTGTCAGGAAGAATCTAAGGTTATCCCAGTCGATCATGTGGGGATATTTGCACGAAAATGATGTAATGTCCTGTGCGAATATGCACATATAGGTGTGCGAACTTCAATGTTGTTCGTTGGCCGTTCGTGCCGCACGTTTCCCAGAAGAACGCAATATTCGGAGGGCGGGAATGGCATCAACGGCGGAATACAGGCTCGGCGAGTTCGATTATCCACGCGGCTGGTTCATGATCGGTGACGCTGATGAGTTGGGCAGTGGTCCAGCGACCTTGCATTTCTTCGGCAAGGATTTGGTGTTCTACCGAGGTATGAGTGGTACGCCGCATCTCGTACAAGCCTATTGCCCTCATATGGGTGCCCATCTCGGGCGTAACAGCACCTCCTATATCGTGCGGGATGGATCCCAAGTGGAAGGTGAGTCCATCCGTTGCCCGTTCCACGGCTGGCGGTTCGGGCCTAACGGGCAGTGCAACGACATTCCCTATTCGCCGAATTTCATCCCCAAGGCGGCCTGCCTGACCACATATCCCGTTGTTGAAAGGGCAGGCATTGTCTGGATGTGGCATGATCCCGAAGGGCTCAAACCTGATCAGGATCTTCCCACCTTCGCTGCCTGGGAGAAGGAAAATGAAGGCTGGGTGCGCTGGCTAATTGATGACTATGGCACACTCCCAGTCCATCCGATCGAAATCGTGGATAACATGGCAGACTTCGGTCATATGGGTCCGATCCACGGCAGCATCGACAATCAGTATTTCGACAATCTCTTCGAGGGGCATAAGCTAGTCCAACGCTTCGATGCAGGGCACCGAACGTTAACGGTGGAAGCCAACGACACATTGTCGCTCGACACATGGTACGAAGGCCCGGCAATACTCCAGGTGGACATGCGTGGTACTTTTCCTTCTCATATGTTGATCGCGCATACACCCATCGACAACGGCACGGTGCGCGTTTGGCACGCGTTGATGGTAAAAATGCCAGACGCAACGGCCGCGCAAGCTGACCTACAAACGGCGCGCGGTTATCAGCGCGCCAGTCGCGATGCGCTTGGGCAGGACGTGGAAATCTGGGCCAACAAAGCTTCTTGCGTCAATCCTATGCAAATCCCGGCCGACGGCCCTTATGGGAAGGTCCGACTATGGTACAGCCAGTTCTACAATCCGCGCGATAAGGCTGCCGCAATTCAGAAGCGCGTGGAGGGACAGGTTGTCACGTTCGGAAAACAACGGGTTGTGGAGCGTGCGGCATGACCAACGGTGGCAATCACCCTCCGGTCGAACTCTACGGGATGGCAAGTCCTAACGTCCGAAAAATCACCATTATGCTGGCGGAAATCGGCCAACCCTACGGATTTCGGCGCATCGATGTTTTCCGTGGTGGGCAGTTTGAACCAGATTTTCAGCGATTGAACCCGAACCGAAAGGTGCCGGTGTTGGTCGATTATCGTGCTGATAAAAACAGCCCTACCGTGATTTTCGAGTCCGCCGCAATTCTGATCTATTTGGCTGAGCAATCCGGTGCGTTGTTGCCAACCAGCGAACCTGCCCGCACAGCAGTGTTTCAATGGCTGATGATACAGGCATGCAATGTTGGCCCGTTGATGGGGCAGTTCAATCATTTTGCCTTCGTTGCGAGAGAAGGCAACGATTACGCGTTCGAGCGCTATCGGCGTGAAGCGGAGCGACTTTACCGTCTCCTTGACGAACGGCTGGAACACCGACCCTATCTCGCTGGCGAAGAATATTCCATCGCCGATGTCGCGTCATATCCATGGGCTCTTTACCTCGAATGCCACGGCTTCGAATGGAACGCATTTCCTCATTTGGATGCATGGCGGCACCGCATCGCCGTGCGCCCCGCGGTGGAGGCTGGCCTACAGGCAGTAGAACAGGCGGAGGCTGCAGATGCCGTGGCTTTTGAAGCCGCTACGGCACAGGATCGCGATCGCTTCTTCGGCAAAATTTAGCAACACCAGAGCAGAACGGAACGAGCATGGGCGACCTCGAACAGAGACTTCTCGCGCTGGGCGAGGAAATGGCGAAGTTGCGAGACCAGATGGCAATATATCAGCTTTTAGTCCGATATGGGCCGTTGGTGGACAGCGCCGATGACGAGGTACGACGGGAGACGGCCGGTGCGCTGTTCAGTGAAAATGGCGTCTACGATCTCGGCAGTGACTACAAAGCACGTGGCCCGGACGGCGTAGCAGAATTGCTGGCCGGAGGAACTCATCGCGACCTGGTTTGTCATGGGCCTGCTAGATTGCGGTCAGCACGATCATGAAGACGGCGCTGACCTGGCCCCATACGGGCGAACCTCGAAGCCAACGAGCGGCGCCTTCCCGCCTTCGAGGCCCGTCTGGGCCAGGCATTCCCCGACGCCGCATTGCTGGAAGATAAGCTCCAGTTACTCGCCGCGCTTGAGGAGGAACTGGCGAACAGCACGGGCGAGTTCGAACCGGGCAAGGATGGGGAGGCCTATGTGGCCGATGGCGAAGGCATCGATGGCAAGCCGTTGTCGGAGGCGGCTTGACCGGCCCCGGCGCCATATCAGGCGGCAGGCCAGCGGTACCAGCAGGGTATCTCTACGGCGCGGCCTGCCTTCGATTGCTTGGGCTTGCTGAAAACCTGCGGAAATCCATAGTCCGGCCGGCTCCGAACCGTCCCAGCTCCAGGGCAATTCTGCCTCATAGCCCGACTGAATGGAACTTCGGTACGGTGGAATTGGGCTGTCAGGCCGCCAGCAACGGCGAGCAAAGATCGCACCCATTGGCATAATCTGCCATAAGATGCTATGACTCGCTGCCGGAGGAGATACCGTAAATGCCGACTCGCAATGTGGTGCTGACCGATCACCAGGCTGATCTCGTGGATTCGCTGGTTCGCTCTGGACGCTACCAGAACGCGAGCGAAGTCCTGCGTGAGGGGCTCCGCCTGGTCGAACGAAACGCTGCCGAAGACGCCGCAAGGCTCGATGCCTTGCAAAAGGCGGCGCAAACCGGGTGGGATGACCTCGATGCAGGCCGGTTTGTCGATGTTGAAGAGCATCAACTCGGCGAATTCATCGCGGGTTTGGGTCGGCAAGCGAAGAAGCGGGCGCGCTTGGCGCAATAAATGGCAAGCTATCGGCTTTCTGCCTCGGCGCAAGCCGACATCATCGACATATTGGAATGGACGCAGGCCCGCTTCGGCGACGCAGCGCGCGAGCGCTATGAGGTGCTGCTCGCAACCGCCATCCGGGGTATCGCGGCTGAGCCTGATCGGCCTGGCGCGGTTGACCGTCCCGAGTTGGGGAAAGATGCGCGCACCTGGCATTTGCGACTCAGTCGTGAGCGGGCACGGACTGACGTCGGAACCGTCCGTCGTCCGCGCCATTTCATCCTCTTTCGAGCGACCAATCCCGATGTCTTGGAGATTGGACGCGTCCTTTACGACGCAATGGAGCTGGAGCGCTATCGCTTGCGCGAAGAAGACTGGAACTGACCGGCGCCATATTGAATCGCGGCAATCCGGGGTCAGCGAGGTCGCTATCGCGCGCCAAGGACGCAATGTGATCCCAGATTCCAGCCTTGCTTCTGGTTCTGGCATGGAGCCTCTCGATCCCGAGCCTCGCGATACTGGTGTCCGCCTTGTCCTCGACAACATAATCGCAGCGTAGCAGCGATATCGCGTCCCTGACCGCGAGGTCCCCATAAGATCTGTGTGGTATTCATTGCTGGACCTTTAGTGTGAAAGATTGTATTGCTGTTGTCATGACAGTTTTGACGGATTGTCGGTTGATGAGGATGTGAGCGATGGCGCGGGCGGAGAGTTACGGACGGGAACGGCGCGCGTCGGCACGAAAGGATGATGTCATCCAGGTGCGTGCGATGGCGGGCACCAAGGCGCTGCTCAACCGCGCGGCGGCGATGCGCGGCCAGAAGCTGTCCGAGTTCATGCTGGAGAGCGCGCGGCGCGAAGCGGAGAATGCTCTCCTCGACCAGCGCAGCTTCTTCCTTGACGACGAACGCCATGCCGCGTTCGTGGCGATGCTCGATGCACCACACACACCTTCCGAAAAGCTCCGGGAGTTGATGCATCGCAAGCCGGCCTGGGACCGCTGACCCGGGCTCGCTGAGCGACGATGACGACATGCGCCGTTACCGCGCCGGCGCCGCTTCGGGCGGAGCATGATGCCGCCGCTTTTGCGTCCGGCCAACATGACACGCTCGATAGCTGGCTGAGGGAGCGCGCACTGACCAGCGAGGGCTTGTCGGCGCGCACCTATGTTATCTGCCACGCGGCCGCGCCGCAGCGGATTGTCGCCTATTACACGATCACCACCGTGATGGAGCAGCGCGCGGCGTTGCCGAGCGCTAAGCTCCGGGGGGCGATGCCCGAGCAGGTGCCGCTGCTGCTGGTCGCGCGGCTCGCGGTCGACCGCGAATGGCAAGGCCTGGGGCTGGGCGGGGATCTTCTGGGCGATGCCCTCCGGCGGTGCTTTGCGGCATCGGTGATCGCCGGCGCCCGCGGCATCGCGGTCCATGCGATCGATGAGGTCGCCGCCAGCTTCTATGAGCATCATGGTTTCCTGCGATCGCCGTTGGGGGAGCTGACCCTGATCCTCCCGATCGAGGCGCTGCGCGGGATTATTGACTGAAGGCCGCCTCACAGCCCAAGTCCCCGGCTACGGCCGAGCGCCCAATCGACGCTGCCGCCACGCCCCATCGTGCCGCTGATATACTGGGCGAGATGCTGATCAAGGGCCGGGCGCCAGGGCACAAACTGGAGGCCGAGGCCATCGTCGATCATCGCGAACCGTTCCGATGTGAGCGTCACCCGCTCGCGATAGATGCTGCTCACATAATCGCCTTCGGCCGATGGCTGGTGGGCAAGGCCGGTACGCCTGGCGATCGCATCGGCTTCCTGGGCCATCTCCCGCGCGCGCAGCGTCTCGAGACACTCCGTTAGAGTCAGTGGCTGTCAAAGGTCGCCTTCCTGTTTGGAACTCGCCTCGCGGAAACCATCTTGGCCAGCGGCTATATGCGGCCGCAACGACAGGTCGGACATATGGTCGCAAGCGATCCGGTCGAAATATCCGCTCAAACGTCTTGCAAGAGGGAGCCGCCCACATATGAGGTGGTGCCGGAAATTTGGACAGGGTGCTCTTATGTTCCGAATCAAGAACCTTGGGCATGGCTAGGTCCTTTCCGTCAGTTATGACGAAATCAAACACGTGAAGCTGATGTACAAAGTAGGAAGCAGGGCTTTCGACGATGGTTGGCATACTCTTATGCGCGGGTTGGTCACCGCATTCCCGTATGTTCGTCTGGGGCTGCCTCTGTCTAAGAACGGGCATGGACTTTTTCAGTCCGCCACATAGCACTTGGCGAGGGTTCCCCACCGGGGCCCTGCTCCCAACTTTGCACATCAAGCAGATGATCTAAGTCTTGTTTACTCCTTTCTCATGGCGGTTTGGCGATGATGAGCCTTCACGCCTGAGCGGTAGGTGCCACCTCTTGCCCGATCGCCCAGAGGAAGGCGGCCATTTCCCGAGCGATACGTGGCGATTGGCCACGGGTTCGAGCCTTGTACCATTTCGTCAGCGGACTTTCGGGATGCTTGCCCTGCCAGATCCAGGCAATTTCGATGAGGATGCAGCGGGCCCAGCTGTTGCCTGCTTTGGAGATACCCTGGCACCTTGTCATTGAGCCGCTGTCATATGCACTCGGCGTCAGCCCGAGGTACGATCCCAAATGGGAGCGGCTGCTGAATTGACGGTGGCCAGAATCTTATATACAGAACGAATATTCTGTAATGAATTGGAAGTCCAATGTGATGCCGCGTCCTGTCACCTATGATCGCGCAAAGGTTATCGAACTGGCCGCGCTCCGCTTCTGGGAGGACGGCTTTGCCGACTGCGATGTCGAGACGCTAACGCATGCGGCCGGGGTCAACCGGCACAGCTTGTACAAAGCGTTCGGGGGAAAGAGCGGCCTATTTCTCGATGCGCTCGATTTCTATCTCGACCAGATTGCCGCCCCCTATCTTGCGCTGCTTGAGGGAGGAGCGGGACTCGATGAACTGGTCCGCTATTTCGAGATCGCGGCGGGCGTGGTCAACGATACGGGCCACGGCGACATCCAGCGCTATGATCGCCGGGGTTGCCTGATCGCCAATACCGTCGCCGAGATGGGGCGCTCCGAGCCCCAGGTCAGCGTGATCATCGACCGTTATTATGACCGGGTCGAGCGCGCCTTCGCGGCGTTGATCGCGCGCGGGCAGGCGGCCGGATCGATCCGCGCCGATCTCGATCCCGGCGCCACCGGCCGCTGGCTGCTGCTGACGAGCCAGGGGATGGGCATTTCGGTGCGTATGGGAGCGGTTTCAGCTGATTTGCCGAATATCGTCCGTATGGCGCTCGCGCCACCGTTGGCCTAACCCGCACTATTTTCACGCTTTGATCATGTAAAGGAATACCCATGATGGATAGGCCAACCAGCGTCACCCTCGATCCGCATCTCGCCAAGGCAGGGCCGGCCGCCGAGAGCTTCGCCCGATTATGGCTGAGCCTGTGGCAGCAGGATCATGTGCCAGCCGTGACCTTGGAACTGTGCCGCCTGACATTCGCCCGCATGCACGACGATACGGCCGAGATTGCCGCCGCCAACCCGCATCTGGCATCGGACGCGATATCGGCCACGCGCCGGGAGGCGGTGCTGGCGGGCGAGGCGCTCGACCATTCGGATTTTTCCGAGGCGGAAAAAGCGGCGATGCTGTTCGCTGAATATTATTGGATGGACCCCCAGTCGATCACCGATGAGGCGGCCGACGCTGTGAAGGCACATGGCGGTGAAGCGGCCCTTGTCCTGTTGATCGAGGCGCTGGGCTGCATCGACGGCCGCATCCGCACCGCGCGCTGCTTGCGCGACATGGCCGCTCATATTCCTGCTCAGGAGGTCGCTCATGTCGGCTAAGCCTCGTGCCACCGGCCCCGCCACCCAGACCGGCAATGTCATCCGTGACAGTGCGATGGGACTGGTGCCCGAGACCGTGTCCGAAATCATCGCGCTCAATAGTCATGTCTGGCGTGAAAGCCTGGTGTCGCCCGCGCTGCTGGAGATTATCCGCCTGCGCAACGCGCGCACAGTCAATTGCGTGTTCTGCAAGTCGGTGCGTTACGATGTCGCGCGTGCGGACGGTCTGTCGGAAGACCGCGCCGAGATGGTGGCCGATGGTTATCAGGAAAGTGCGCTCACGCCCCGGGAAAAGGCGGCATTGGTGCTCGCCGATGCCTATCTCGGTTTCCCGGCGGGCGTGGATGCGCAAATCGCTCGGCAGGTCGCGGCGGACTATTCGGAAGCGGAAATCGCATCGATGCTCGTTGCGTTGATGTGCTTCAACTTCACGTCACGGATGGCCGTCAGCATCGGCGGCATGCCCGAAGATCCGCTGCCGATCATGGAAGTGTCCATCGCCATTTCGGCAGGTTAACCCGAGCGGCGATGGGCTGAACCGAATGGCCCAGATATCGCGCGGTTTGAGCGGACGCTTGGGTCCGACGTTCTGACCTACGTTCCAGGGGCGCCGTTCATGCACGGCAGGGTCCAGGTCTGAGTATCCCATGGGGCTTCTCCAATGGCCGGAATGGCCAAGTACAGGATACCGGTACTGCAGCATCGTGCGTTGAAGCCTCTTGTGTGCAAACGTCTCGCCAGTGGATGCTGGCCCTGCGCCCCTACCGAGAGCATTTTATCAACTGTTGATAAAGTGCTATTCTCGTCCCGAATGGAGGCTCGATCATGATTAGCGCGGATCTCGGACAGCAGCTTGAAAGTTTCGTCGCCAGCCTCGTTGCGACGGGGCGCTACAACTCGAAAAGCGAGGTTCTACGCGAAGGTGTGCGCCTAATTCACGACAGGGAAACCCGCTTGGCCGCGCTGGACGCCTCGATAGCACGGGGTCTTGCAGACGCGGATGCAGGGCGCACGACGCCGGCCGATAAGGTGTTCGATCGCCTCGAGGCCAAGCATCGCGGCATGGGTGCAGGCAACGAGTGATCGTCGATCTTTCGGCTGAGGCCGAATATGATCTTGAGGTGATCGGCGACTTTATCGCGCGCGACAATCCGGCGCGGGCCTTGAGCTTCTTGCGGGAACTGTGTTCGAAATGCTTGGGCTTGGCTGATATGCCGGAACGATTCCCGCTCGTGCCGCGCTATGAGGCGACCGGCGTGCTGCGGCGTGGTCACGGGGATTATCTGATCTTCTACCGAATCGAGCCCGGAAAAGTGATCGTCCTTCACATTCTGCACGGTGCCCAGAACTAGAATACGATCCTCTTTCCCTCCTAATCGCCAACTTAGCCGCCGTTTGCGACGCCGTGGCAGTTCTTCGTTACTTGCCGATTGTACATGCAGGTAAACCGGCTCCCCGAGATGATCGCGGAGCCGGAGAGGTCAAATTTCGGTGCGCTCCGATATCCTCCTGGAACAGAATGATGAATGGGCGGTCCAGCGGTCCCGCTACATGGCACTGGAAAGCGTCGTCCAAATCGGCGATGATCCGCTCTGAGGGAAGGGGGGATGGTAGATTGGAGGGACGTTGCCGGCATGGGCAGGCACGTTCGCGCATCTCTCTTTCAATTCTCCCTATCTGGCTCGACATCCCGGAATCCGGCGTGCTGTGTGTCGCCACATAGGAGCTATTGCGGCGGATTCTCCTATGACCAGCGCTGTTTCTTACCATTACAACATGCAACTGGAGGCGCTTGGCGCTTCCTTGGTCGGGCGCCTGGGCGGCCTGTGGAAATCCGGCGGCGGGATGTGTCTATGCCCGGCTCATGCCGACCGAAACCCAAGCCTTTCGATCCGGATAGGCACACGGGCGCTTCTTTTCAAATGCTTCGCCGGCTGCGATAGCCGCGACGTCATCGACGCTATTCGCCGTTTGGATGTCCATGCGCTGCATCGTGTCGAAACAGATGCATTCTCTCTACCACGGCCAAACACAGACCTGATGGTGCGGCAGCGCGCTCTGCGCGTCTGGGATGAGGCGCGACCCTTGATCGGTACAGTCGCGGAAATCTATCTTCGTCGCCGTCGCATCGCCATCTTGCCGCCGTCGCTGCGCTTCCATCCACTAACCCCCCTCGGTCGGGGCGGCCAGGATGTCGTCTTTCGCCCCGCCATGATTGCCGCGGTGCATGAGGTCGACCGCTTCGTTGCCATCCAGCGGACCTTTTTCGCCTCTGGCGAGCCTCGTCGCGCGCGGGACCTTCTTGATCCCAGACTCATCCTTGGCCGCCCTTTGCATGGTGCGGTCAAGCTTGCAGCGGCCATCGACCAGCTCGGACTTGCCGAAGGTATCGAAACGGCGATGTCCGCGATGATTCTGTTCGGAATTCCCGTCTGGGCAACGCTCGGCAGCAGGCGGATGCATCAGATCGCCATTCCGCTCAGCGTGACCCGCCTCATCCTATTTCCCGATAATGACCGCGCGGGGAGGATCGGGGCCGCCAACGCCACCCATGCCTATGCCATGCCTGGGCGCCGGATCGAAGCCGAATATCCGCCGGTCGGCTTCAAGGACTGGAACGATGTCCTGCGGGAGGGAGGGAAGGGGGAATGGGAGTTGTGGACCGCTTTGGGTCCTGACCCTTCCGGAGACCTTCCATGTCCCTTCCCTTGTCGCGCTCCCTGACCCTGGCGAACCTCAACTCTCCAAAGTCGATCAGCCTTTCACCATCGCTACGGACACTGCAGACACCCTCTGCAGCGGTCGGCGGCTTTTGCTGATCGCCCTGTAGTCAACAGGGACCAGCAGCTCCTTCGCTGAACCCTCCGCAATCCGCATCAACAATCCAGCCGTGCCCAGCTGTGTGCGGCTGCGTGGAGTCACGTCCATGGCACAATTCCAAATCCTGTTCCCTTACTCGGCCACCGAGTGGCGGCCGATGACGATCGAGTTCGTCTGGGCACCGTGCGGTGACCAGCAATATCTCTGGTCCTCCTTCGAAGAGGCTGAGGTGGCCCGGCAGCGACTGCTCACGCGTGTGCCTGGTGCCGCGCTCCGGATCGCGCTCGCCGGAACCGATATCGGTGACGTCGACTGGCCAATCCGCGAGAAGCTGCGTTTTGCCGACGGCACCTATTCGCCTACGCCCTGGCATGACGAACCTTGGTACCAGGCCAGGCACGATGAGCATTTCTGCCATATCTCCAAGGAGCAGGCGGGCAAGGTCGCGTTTACCGAAAACGCTGCCAAGGGGCAGGTCGATCGTCAGTTGGTGATGTCGCCGGGCCGTTATTTGAACCGCTTCTTCTCCGAGCATCTGGACAACAGCGCGATCGAAGGCTGGTGCGCCAGGCTTTCCGTGCTGTTGCAGGAAGACGCCCTCAAAATCACCCAGGACGCAGACGAAATTGAAGACGTCTATGTCGGCGGTCCCGGCAGCTGCATGGCACATGAGGCGTGTGACTTCGACAGCTCGTGTCATCCGACACGTGTTTATGCCGGTCCGGACACGGCGCTCGCATACATTGGTCCTCGCGAGGATGCGAAGGCGCGCAGCGTCGTCTGGCCTAGCCGCAAAATCTACACCACAATCTACGGCGACGTATCTCGTCTCAGGCTGCTGCTGGAGGAGGCTGGCTACATCGAAGGCGGCCTGAACGGTGCCCGCATTCGGCGTATCGAGGATGGTGACGGCTTTGTCGTTCCCTACATCGATGCAGGAGATGATCTTGGCGACGACGGCCAATATCTTGTAATCGGACGAGGCAGTATTTCATCGGAGAATACCAACGGTCTGGCACATAGACCGTGGTATTGCCCGCGTTGCGATGAGGACGCCAGCCCTTATGGTATGGTCCATTCTGTAGATGGATCATCTGAAGAGTGGTGCTACAGTTGCTACCATAATCACACGACGTTCTGCGATCACAATGGTCACCGATATAGTGATGATGAAAACTTCATCACCGTTTACATCGAGCATGGCTCGCATACCATCCTTGAGGAGGATGCAGCAGATTTTGGCGCCGTCTATCTCGAAGATCGCGGCGAATGGTGGGCCAGCAGTTGTTGCCGTCAATGCGATGCCTCCGGCGAGTGGTTCCATGCAGAGGATCTCACCGAATATCATGGCGAATGGCTGTCCGAGGGTCATCTGCCCGAACCGTTCGATGACGACGACGTCTCCCTCGTCAATGCCCATGTTCGGGCTTATCGCCAGTTCCTTGATGAGATGGCCGCAATCCATGCCGATGTCGCCAGGTGGCAGGCTGCCGGAGAGCGCGCCCGGGACGAGAGGTTAGAGCGAGAGCGAGACGAGACGGAGCGCCTTCGGATTGAAGAACTGCGGCCCGATGTCCATGCGCCACACGGTGACGCGCGCTCGCAGGACAATTGCCACGAGCCGGCTCACATTTCCGAAGAGTTCCTTGCCACCACTGCGATGACGGTGCCGGCCTCGGCCGCGACCTCCTCCCACGCAGGAGGCTGATCCCATGACCCATGATGTTGCGGGCCGGACGGGCCTGCTCAAAATCCTGTCCTGGGCACGCCCCCATGACAGTGCTATCGAACGTGCCTTCTGCCGGGAATTTCTCGATTCAATCCCGGGCATGACCATGGACGGCTTCGGCAACCGGATGTTCACTATCGGCGACAGACCCCGCGTGATGTGGAGCTGCCACGTCGATACCGTGGCCGCCCGGGGCGGGCAGCAGGACGTGGGCATCGACGAGCGAGGAATCGCCAGCTTGTGCGATGGCAGGCCAGGTATGTCGCTCGGCGCCGATGATGGGGCCGGTGTGTGGATCATGCTCAACATGATTGCAGCCGGCCGCCCTGGCCTCTACCTGTTCCATCGCGGCGAGGAACGCGGCTGCCTTGGATCGCAATGGATTCAGCGCAACAATCCGGAGTTGCTAAAAGACATCGGCGCGGCCATCGCCTTCGACCGTGCAGGCTTGGGTGACGTCATTACGCATCAGAGTTACGGACGGACATGCTCGGACGCGTTCGCGGCCAGCCTTGCATCTGCGATCAATGATCTGGACCGGGCTTTCCGATATGCCCCTGACAATACGGGCGTCTTCACCGATACCAACGAATATGCGGGCATCATTCCCGAATGCACCAACCTGTCAGTGGGTTACTATGGCCAGCATGGGCCAAGAGAGACGCTCGACGTCGATCATTGCGAGAAACTGCTTGCCGCCATGCTGGAATTCGACGCGTCCCTGCTGGTGATCGAGCGGGATCCCTCGGCACAGGAAGACGATCGGTGGGGCTGGTTCCATAGCTATCGCGGCCATTGCGACGACTTTGCCGACGCGGTCGCGGACTATCCGTGGTTGGCAGCGCGAATGCTGGAGGAATGCGGCTGTACGCTGGACGATTTTCGGATGGCCGTCTGGGTAGAGGAGATGGGCGATGACTCCGGCTACCGCCCACTCATGGCATCATGATGACGACGGATTCCGTGCGCTGGCCCGTCGCTATCCCGCATTATCAACGCGGCGCTGCTCTGGAGGGAAAGGGGGCGGTCCGGAATGTCCCGGGCCGTGTGATCCCAGGAGCCGGTATGAAAGCGTTGAGCTTCAGTGATGGAATGGGACGGTGAAATGAGCACCGTTGCGGCAAGGGTGCACCCCCTCGTGCAGGCACGCGCGTTAAGCAAATTGCTGAACCCCATCAGCAATGGAGATGCACCCATGTCTTACGATTATCACATCGGCGTGGCTTACCACAAAGCCTATACGCATCTGGTGGTGCAGGACGGCGGCGGGAAGGTTCTGCGATCGGGCAAGGTGAAGAACGATCCTCGTTCGCTGGGCAACTTTCTGGCGCCCTATCTGGAGAACAGTCATGCGGTGATGGGAGCGAGCCGCAACTGGACGGTGATGTACGACTGGCTCGATGAGCTGTGTGACGATGTCGTTCTCGCTCATCCGTTGAAGGTGAAGGCAATCGCCGACGCCAGGATCAAGACTGACAAGATCGACGCGACGATCCTGGCGCATCTGCTGCGGGCCGATCTGATCCCGGAGTCCTATGTCCCGTGCGAGGCTGCGCGCGAGCTTCGCCAGGCGTTGCGAGAGCGGATCTTCTTCGTGCGGCTGCGCACGATGGTGAAGAACCGGGTGGTGACGATCTTCGACCGCTATCCGGAACAGACCCGAGCGCTGCGGGAGATGTCGGACCTGTTCGGCAAGATCGGGCGGGGCCAACTCGAACTGCTTTCGGTGTCGACCATCGATCGCGAGCATATCGACCGCGCGCTGGCCTTCATCGATGACATCAACCAGCGGATCCGCGAGGCTGAAAAGACGATCCGCCGCTTCAGCAAGGACAATGCGGACGTCAAACGCCTGAAGACGATCCCCGGCGTGGGGGAGTTCTTCGCGCGCCTGATCGCCGCCGAGATCGATGATGTCTCGCGCTTCCGGTCGGCCAAGAAGCTCGCCGCCTATGCGGGCCTCGTGCCTTCGACCTACGCCAGCGGCGGCAAATGCTGGAACGGGCGGATCATCAAGGCCGGCAACAAGTGGCTGCGCTGGGCCTTCGTGGAAGCCAGCATTCCGGCCATGCGGGCAGAACCTGCCCTCAAATTCGAATATGAGCGCCTCAAGGCCACCAAGGGCGCGAACCGCGCCAAGGTCGCCGTGGCGCGCAAGTTATTGACGATCGCCTTCCAGATGCTGCGCGACCAGCGCGACTATGAGCGCCGCGACGCGCTGGAGCGACCGTCTGATCCTTCTCGGCTGTCCTGATGGCTGTCTAGTGGGTCCTGCATCGCGGGGCTGCACTCTCCAGGAGAATGGGAAGCCGAGAGCCGAATAACCGGAATGTGACCGAGCCTATACGGTAAGGTCACGGATTGGAGAATGGCTCAATGCCGAAACGAGGACAGGGCGTCTGTCCTCGACAAAGAGAACTCGTCCGCAATGACGTCAGCGGACACAGGAAACATCAACGAACCCACGAGGAAACGTGCTTTTTACGTGCACTCTGCCTCTTGAGTTCTTTCATTGGAGAACTCCCATGGTCAGTTTTCCCCAATCCATCGACACGTCAGCGGCTGCGGGCGCCTATCGTGTCGACATCTCCCGCAGTCAGAATATCGGTCGTGTCTCGTCGGAATGGTTCTCGCGCCCCGCCGACGACCAGTTTCTTCCCCTCGACGACCTCTATGCGAACGTCCGTCACCGGGCCGAGGGCGCGCGACCTCAACTGACTGCGGGCAGTCTTGATCTGCCAGCATTGCTGCGCTATGTTAGACAAAATTTCATATTGTTGGACATTATGGCAAAATCGCATGGAACGGAGCCACACTCCGCAAAGCAAGCCCGGGGCAAGGCGCGCAGCGCCTCGACCGACGTAATCGTCTCCGTTCAGAATGTGCGGGTCGAAGCCGTGATGGCGGCCGCCGAACGTTCGGGCCTCCTCAAGGAGAAAGGCGGTCGCATCGGTGGCCGTGTGAGTGCCGCGCTCGTCAGGCAGGCCAAGGCGCAGACAGGAATCCAGACGGATACCGACCTCATTGAATTCGCCCTCGCGAACCTCGCACTCGAAGACAAATTCTCCGAGGCCTTCAAGGCTGCTCGCGGCAAAGTGGACTCGGATCTGAAGCTGGGTTTCTGACGTGGCGGCATTTGATATTGGAGGTGCACTGCGCTGGGCACGGTTCGATCCGGGCAAGACACTTGCGCGTCGGGCGGACAGCGAACTCCCCTTCGCCAGCGAAGAGGAACTGGTTGGCCAGCCGCTGCTGCTCGATACCTGTGTCTATATCGACCAGATGCAGGGCCGAGCACCTGCGGTCGTTGAGCGCCTGGTCGAGACGCGGCAGGCCAATCATTCGACGGTCGCCATCCAGGAACTCATGCATTCCGCTGGCGCGCTTGATCCCAAGGACAAACGAACGGGTCCGGTCATTACTGTCATCCGCAAGCAGATCGAAGCCATGCCCGCGCACCGCGTCTTTACGCCCGATGCCGAAATTCTGGGTCGGGCTGCCTTGCTTGCGGGCATGTTGAGCCGGCTGCAAGGCTATGCGCGGGATCAGCGGCTCAAGGCGTTGCAAGACTGCACCCTGTTCCTGCAAGCGCAAAAGCTCGGCTTCACGGTCGTCACGGGCAATATCGTCGAATTCGACCTCCTCCTTCAGCTCGTGCCGACCGGGCGTGTGCTGCTGTATCGCTCGGGCAAAGGAGCCTGACGGCTCTCTGCCGATCGCATTGATGCGGAGCCGGCGCGGCGCCTATCACCTGCGTTCAGCGTATCGCGCTGAGGGGAGGGGGAGGATTTGATGTGGCGGGGACTAGCCTTCGTACGTCAAATGTCCCAATCCCATGACAATGCTATCCACCACCAGCCCGCGGTCGTCGATGCGCTGACACGAAGCTGATACTCCACCGGGCTCTATCTGCGTGCTCTTTGACCAGGCCTCTTCGGGCTCTTGTTCGCTGGCGCGGTTACGATTCCTTCCGCTGGTTTTTGGGCTCCGGCCTGTGCTGTCAATCGGGCGTTGCAGCGGCCCTCGGCGGGGCGCCTCGGTCCGCTATCTGGCGCGGACAAGGTCTGTCATCGCATCCGGAGCCGCCTTCGCAGTGTCGCGGCGTGCCGGAGGCGGTCCGGGGGCACAAGGGCTGCCTCCGGCCAAGCTGCGGTAGAAGAAAAGGGGCCTGCCGGCGGGATCATTTATCCCAGTGGTGCCGACAGGCCCCTTTTCTCCAACCTCCGCTAAAGGCCGCAGCGCGACGTCCCTTGCACCCCCGGACCACCTGCGGCTCTGGCGCCCCGGCGAAGGCGGCTCCGGATGCGATGACAGACAAGGCCACCGTCCGTCCTCCCCTGATCAGGTCGGTATCGCCTTTGGCGATGCTTCTTTTTGTCTGGGGACGCTCCCGCGTCCTTTTTAATTGGCTCAGGCTCACCAGACACGATAAAAATCTGTCAAGAAATCAATGATATGGAAGAAATTGAGGGAAGGAGGTAAGTTAATGATACGGCCGGAGAGAGAAACCGGACCGCTTTAGCAGAAAGGATAAAGTCATGAAAATCGGATCATTCAAGCATGATGAACGTGTTGGTGAAATTGTCGGCAAGATCGCCACGCGCTCCATGCGTTTCCCTTATCTTATCATGCGCCGTGTCGTGGATCGTCAGAGCGAGAGCGCGCCGGTATTCGAGATTTACGAAACCAGCCCGGCAGGTGATGAAATCCAGATCGGCGTGGTTTGGGAACGCCGTATGCGGGCCAGCGACGAGGTGTTTCTCTCCGGCATGATCGACGATCCGAGCTTCAGTGAACCTCTTCCCATCGCCTTGTTCGGGGATGAAGCGAGCGGCTTTGTTGTCCAGTGGCGGCGCGAGCGGGAACGCGAACCGCAGGGCGGAGGATATGGCGGCGGAAACTATGGCAGCGGGGGCGGCGGACAGCGCCAGAGCGGCGGCGGTCGACGGAGCGGCGGTTTCACCGGCGGCAGCACCGCAGGCCCCGGCGGCGAATATACCGGAGGCTCGCGCGATCTCGACGACGAGGTGCCCTTTTAAAAATTCATATGAGGCGGGCCGGGGGAGCGCTGGAACGCTTCCCCGAACCCTAAGCCGTTACCCTGACAGTCAGGAGCCAATCCCATGTCCAAGCAAACAGCCTCCCATGGCGTTAGCAGTTTTGCAGACCTGCCGGAACTCTACGCGGAACTGATCGAAACCCCGGATTTCGTCGCCTCGTTCGGCGATCCCATTCCCCTCACCATCAGCGAGGCGGGCGAGGAACCCGCCGAGCATGACATGCCCGAACCCATCGCGGCGCAGGCCGAATGTGGGGGCGTCATCGCCTCCATCTTCGACCTGTTCACCGATACCCGGCTTGAACCGCTCGCGCCCGAAATCGCGTGGGGCTTCGTCAACAGCTTTCACTTTGTCGCATCCAAGCTGGAACGGCAGGAAGATCGACTGGCCGACCAGATACGAGACATGGCGCGGCGACTGGAGCCGAGCGAAGTCTTCATCAACGAACTGGAGCAGACTCAACTGGAATGCCAGTCGATTGCCGAGCAACGCGCCGCGATGGAGGCAATGCGCGACTATGGCGCGGCGATGTATCGCACCTGTTGCGGGCGGCCATGGTCCCCGGCGAAAGGTTCGCGCGCCTCGCAGGTGACAACCGCCAGCCAGATTTCAGCGCTCGATTTCCTGCGGGCGCGGGCGGAGCGGCGGCGCGACCGCTATGACCCGCAAGGGCCTATCGTCGTCGTGTCCGGACCGCAGGATTGGCATGACGGTCCCTTGATCTGGACCCGCCTCGACCAGATCAGGACGCGCATCCCTCGCATGCTTCTTGTCACCACCGGCCAGCGCAAAGGCGTCGATGCCGTTGCCGCCGCATGGGCCGCGCAGAGGGGCGTGCCTTGCGTCGCCTTTGGCCTTTGGGGGCGGGGCAAGGGAAAGGGGTTCAAGCGCAATCGCGATATCGCGGACTTGCGGCCGGTCGAGGCGATATTGTGTGAGGGATCGGGCATTCAGTCCAGTCTCTATGAACTGTTCAATCCGCAGAACGGGCACCGCGTACCGACCCATGTTTTCATGCGGGCCGACCAGAAGCCGGATGTGCCGGTGAGGCGCAAGCGCCGCGTCATACCGGCCTGAAACCGGCAGAAATCAAAGACGAGGAACCGGAGCGGGAAACCGCCGCCGGTTCCTTGTCGTGCTGTTGCACAAGGCGGGGGAAACCCTAGCGGTTTCCCCCGCGCCGCTCCTTTTTGCCGGGCCTATGGCCCGACAACGTCGCTCCCCTTTCCGCTAAGGCCAGGTGCGCACCGGCATACCGTATCGAAGATCAGGACGCCATTGCGGGGAGGGATTTTAGCGCCGTGACCGCCGCGCCCCCGCCGACCCGAATGGCCTGCGACAGCACCTCCCGAAACTCGCGGTCGGTCAACCTTTCAACGGCCAAATCTTCGACCAGTTTCGCATAATGTCCGCGCAGATTGCGCCGTACCGTTTCCGCTTCTTGCGCGAGATTGCGCAGGTCGATCTCGATCTTCACCAGCCGCTCGCGGTCCGTCATCTTGGGCATTTCGACTCCTTCACAAAAAGGAGGCCCGCTCGCCGGTGGCGACTATCCATGAACGAACAGGATCATGCAATGCTTGCCCGAAAGCTCGCCGTCACGCATCGGACGATCGGCACCAGAAAGGGGGATGCCGCCCTGCCAGCAGGGGCGGGGCGCAGCGGCAAGCGCGCTGCGGGCAAGGTACGCACGTCAAAGGCGTTTGTAACGCATCGCACGCACCCATTCCGCCAATAAAGAAGGTAAAATCAATCATTTATGAGATTTTGCAAAAAATCTCAAGGCACATTTTTGGGGCAGAGAAGCAGCTTGGCAAGCTCTTTTTTGCAGTGCTCGCTTATCTCCGAAAGTCGCCCCAAGCAGGGCGTTCATGCCATCCGACGTCTGAAACTGAGGTTGGAGCAAAGGCTGTGCCGGGCTACCGAGATTGAGGTGATAGCGGCTGGATTTGAGCATGCCGGATGCCGTGCTGTTTCCTGCGCAGGCCATGGCAGGGGTTCGAACCCGGTTCACGCAATCCATGGTCCTCCGCATAGAGCATCAGTCCCGAAAGAGTGGACGGCGCCATACGCACGGCGCTGCTCTTCGCGGTGATGTCCAGATGCCAGCGGTTCACCTCTTCCGGGGTTAACGCGCGAACCTTGTGTCCCCCGAAATGGGGGAGGATATGCATCTTCGTGATCGCCTTCATGTTGCGGATTGTGCCGGGCTTCCAGCGTCCCGCCTCGCCTGAAGCGAGGAAGCGAGGAAGCGAGGGAAGGCCTCCGCCATTGTCGCATCGGGACCAAAGAGGGCATCGTTCGCGACGGTGGATCGGTCCTGCGGCCCGGCGGACAGCAGGCGACGGGCGGCCTCAAGGGGCAGGTGCCGTGCATCGCCAAGCGTGGTGCGGACGGTGCGGGCCGCCGTCCGCTCGACGGCGACCCATGTGCGGGCACCCGAAGCGCGCAGGCGCAGGGCGAGGCCTTTCGCCCGCGCATCGTAGAGTAGCTTTTCTCCCCGCGCGGGAAGGGGAATGGAAAGAATATCGATGGCTTCAAAGTCGATCTTCGTGCCGCTGGGCATGACAATATGGCTCCACAAATTCCGGCACCTCGCGGGCCGGTGGAAGCGCGTCCGGGGTATGTTCCCCAGGACACGCGGGGAACTTATCGGCAGCATTGATACGTGGCGGACATCGCTCTCAGGGAAGGGCTGTCACCGATTGTCATCCGGATTTGAATTACCGTTCAGGATCAGTAGGTTGCCCGCCGCATCGAGCTATCATCTGGCGCATTCGCAAGCTCATGCGAAAGGCCGGACGCACGCCTGAAAGGCGTAAATTGTAATGCACCCCACGCACGGGTGCTGCGGGACCAAAATCCACAGATTTCTGCGCCTTTCGCGTGGCACAGGCTGGCAGCCGCCATGGCACAGCTCGGCTGCCGATGGCTGCCAAGTGACTTCTGTTGTCGACCTAACGGCTTGATTTGGCTTGGCACTTTCTGGCTGCCGCCGGCAGTTTTATTAAACCATTGATATTACGTGATAACCAAGCTAAAAGAATGATGCTTCACCACATTCCTGGCGTGTCGGACACGGAGTCCGCCGCTTGGCACGCATCACAATTCGCATAGATGACGACCTCTATGCGCGCCTTACCATTCAGGCACGCAATGCAGGTCTCGGGACCGCAACCTATTGCCGTGACATCCTCGACCGGTTCGAGGGAGTGGATCCATCGGGCTATCATGCCCGTTTCGATGAGCTGCACGCCACGGCCATCCAGGCCTTCGCCATTCTCGCCACATCGGTTGGTGAGCGCTCGCCGGACATTCTCCAGAAAGGGCTGAGTGAGGCGCGCCGGCTCCTCCGGGAGAGGGGGCTGCTCGATCCCGAGCAGGACCGCCTATGAGTATCTTCCGACACGATACGCTGGGCTCATGGACACGAGGTGGACAGGCCATCGTCCACAACGTCCGGATGACCACCCAGGTTTTCTACCAGACCTTTCTCGCCGGGCTTGTCATCTGGATCGGCGGCATCATCTGGTATGCGCTGGAGAAGTCTTCCGATTATGAACGTTTCGTCCTGCTGAAGCTCGGGCAGGCCGTCGTCATGGGGGACGCCGTTCCTGGCAATGTCTCCCCGATCCTTTTCAAGGCGCCCGCAGGCCAGCAATATTGGACGAGCCCCAAAGCGCTGCTTGAGTCCGGTATCGCCCGCAAGACGCTCGATGCTTTCGAGATTTATCTGCTCCACGGGGCTGCGCTCTCGGGGGTGTTCGCGCTCGCCATGCTCGCCTGGGCCTGGTTCTACTTTACCCGGACAGGGCGGGGCCTTGGCTCCAACCAGTTCCTGCGCGGGGCGCGCTTCGGAACGGTCCGGCAGGTCCGCCGGGCGCTATGGCGACACGCCAGGGGCAGTTTCGATATCGGCGGTGTCAATGTGCCGGACGCCTTCGAGCCGGAGCATATCCTGATCTGCGGCGCCCCCGGCACGGGCAAGACCAACATCATCGTCAAGATGCTCGCCGGTATCCGCAAGCGGAAGCGGCGCGCCATCGTCTATGACACGGCCGGCACCTTCGTCGAGAAATTCTATCGCCCGGGAGTCGACATATTGCTGAACCCGCTGGACGCCCGATCCGACCGCTGGTCGCCCTGGGTCGATGTCCCCCGTGACTATCATTATGACGAGATCGCGGAGTCGACGATCCCGGAAAAGACAGGGGATCCCTTCTGGGCAAAGGCCGCGCGCGGTACAATGGTCGCCGTGATGCGCAAGCTAGCCCGGCAGGAGCGCACCTTCGTCTCGATCCTCCTCGATATCCTGTTGCGGTCGAGGCTCCCGGACCTGGCTGCCTTTACCGTGGGCACTGACGCGGCGGCGTTCATCTCGACAGAGGGTGAGCGGACCAGTGCCGGCATCCAGGCCGAGCTGGCCTCTGTCATGCGCAGCTTTTCCTATCTCGACGACACGGAAGATGGCCTCTCCATCCGCGATTGGGTCGCCAATGAGAAGGATGACAGCTGGCTCTTCATCACCGTGAAGGCCGACCAGCTTCCCTCGTTGCGGCCGCTGATCACGGTCTGGCTCGATATCGCGATCAGCGCGATTATGAGCATGGCGCCGGACCGCAATCGGCGCTTATATTGTGTGATCGATGAACTGCCGACGCTCCAGAAACTGCCGTCGCTCTCGGACTTTCTTGCCCGCGCCCGGAAATATGGCGGATGCGGAATCCTCGGCTTCCAGTCTTATCCTCAGCTTGAAGCGACCTACGGTATCCAGGATGCCGCCGCCATCACCGGCTATTGCTCAACTTGGATAGCCCTTCGCGCCAACGACACCCCGACCGCGAAGCATGTTTCGGAAAATCTGGGGCAGGTAGAGCAGATCGAAGCCAATGAAGGCATGTCCTATGGCGTGAACGATATGCGCGATGGCGTGAACCTCTCGCGCATGCAGGTGACGCGACCGTTGGTCATGCACACCGAGGTCACCAATCTTCCGAACCTCATGGGCTATCTCCGCTTTGGGCGCAGCCTGCCGGTGGTCCGTTTCGAGGACAGCTATAATATGGTGCCTTCCATTGGTTTGGCATTTGAGGAACGCCGTGATCCAACCATTCGGCTCTCCGTCCCGATAGCGGTGAACCCGGCCAAATCTGAGGTGCCATCGGGACCCAAAAAACCGAAAACAACGCCTGCACAACGGCGCCGACCGCGCCCCTCCCCGCCCGATGCCGAACTGCCTCTCGCCCCACCTGACGATACACATGGCGACGCAGAGCCGCCCCAGCCTGGGGTGGCCCATGGCGCAAATTCTTCGGTGGACGGGGGCGCTCAACAACCGGCCGGCGCGCCGCCGCTCGTCCTTTTCGGCAAGCCCGTTGGTTTGGAACTCCGGCAACATGGTCGCCATGACGGCGCCCGTAATGCGGCGAGGCCAGCATGATCAACCCCATTCGCCTGAAAGGGAGGCCGGCGAGCATCGCCCGCTATTATACGGTCGGTGACTATTACACCAAGGGCGCTGACGAGCCTTCCGAATGGGGTGGCAAGATTGCCGCCGAACTCGGATTGACGGGAAAGGTCGATCCTACCGTCTTCAAGGATCTGCTCGCAGGAAAAGTCGGCGATCAGCAACTCGGCCGGCATCGCGCCAATGGCGCGATCCAGCATCATCCAGGCTGGGACTTCGCCGTCAATGCGCCCAAATCGGTTTCGATCATGGCGCTCGTTGCGGGCGATCAGCGGATCATTGAAGCGCATGAGCAGGCTGTCGGTGTCGCGCTGTCCTATCTTGAAGAACATGCCACCATGCGGCATCGCGTCAGGGGCGAGATTGTCGAAAAGACGACCGGGCGATTGATTTTTGCCCGCTTTACCGAGCATGCCTCGCGAGAGCTGGACCCGCATCTCCATACCCATGTCGTGGTGATGAATATCACCGACGAGCGGGACGGCGCAAAGAAAGTCAGCCTCGAAACCCGCGCGATGTTCGCCGAGCAAATGGCCGCTGGCCAGGTCTACCGCAATGAACTGGCGCATCTCCTCAAGGAGCGCGGATATGAAGTCGAATTCGATCCGCGTCGGGGGCTGTTCGAGATCAAGGGGGTGCCCGGGAAGCTGATCACCGAGATGTCTCGGCGCGCGGAGCAGATCGATGCCCATGCGAAGGAAAAAGGGCTGACCGGCCAGGCGGCCCGACAGCAGGCCTTCTATGTCACGCGCGGTCCCAAGCAGAAGGCCTCGCTCGAAGAACTGCACAAGGGCTGGGAGGAGCGCCTCGGGAAACATGCCGAGACCGTGCATGAAACATTGGCGTGGGCGAAGGAGAAGGGAGAACATTCGATTGACGTCTCGCGATCGGTCGCTGCGCGGGCGATGCTCTTCGGTCTGCGGCAGTCGGAAGGGAAGGAAGCCGTCAACAATCTCGGGCGGTTATTGCAGGTCGCGTTGGCGTCGCACGTCGGCGAGGTAAGACTCGCCGATGTTCGTCCGGTTGCGCAGGAGCATCAGGCACGAACCAAGCTTCTCGAAACCCGCTATCCAACCGGCGACGAAATCCATACTCGCGGTCGAACCTCGCGGCGGACCGCTCGCCTCGAACTGGCGATCTCCGACCATTTGGCGCTCGCCATCGATGATGCGAAACCGCTTGCGACCGTTGAAGCCCTTCGCGAAGCTGGCGCCCGTTACCAGTTGAAACCGGACCAGCAGGCCGCGCTCGAACATCTGGGGATATCTTCCGACCGGGTGGTTGGCCTCCAGGGTGTTGGCGGTTCGGGTAAATCCACCATTGCAGGTGCGCTGCGTGAAGTAGCCGGAGACAGGGTATCTCTGCTTGCGCTCGCGCCAACGTCATCGGCGGCGGCGGAGCTGGGCAGGAAGGCTGGGATCGAATCCCACACCGTCGCCAGTCTTTTGGCCGGCGGTGGTCATAAACTTGACGACAGGCACGTCCTGGTCGTGGACGAGGCTGGTCAGTTGGGCAATCGGCAGGCGATCCGGCTCCTGGAGATCAGCCGGTACACCGGCGCGCGACTGATCTTTCTTGGCGACACCAGCCAGACCGGGGCCATCGAACAGGGCAAGTCCTTCTGGCTTATGCAGCGGCTGGGCCTGTCCAAGTCCGAGCTTTTGAAGCCGGTCCGGCAGGAGGCGAAGAAGATGTACCTCGCTGTCACGCTGGCCCGACGGAAGGACTATGTCGGGTCCATCAGTTATCTCGATAAGGTGGTGAGCGGGGAGGGCAGCGAGAAGCTTGCAGGAGGGCTGGTCAGCGAATGGACGCAGTTGAAGTTTGAAACGCGGGCGAAGACCAACATCCTCGTCCTCGAAAATGCGACCAGGCTGATCGTCAATACCAAGGTTCGCGAAGCGCTCAAATCCGAGGGAGCGATCGCTGCGGAAGATACGCGCCTTGCCGTTTTGGCCCCTTCCGGGATGACCGATCAGGAGAAGCATTTTGCGCGCTTCTATTCGCGCGGGGCGGTTGTCATTTTCTCGCGCGACAATGCAAGTTTAGGGATCGCGCGCGATGCCGAATACCGCGTTGTTGGCATTTCCCGCGATGCGCGTGGGCGACAGGCAGTCGATCTCGTCGACGAGCATGGCAGGGTGATAACATGGGATCCACGGATTGGCCGGGCGTCCCAGGTCAATGTGTTCATGGAGGAGACGCGCAACCTTGCCGCAGGTGATCGCATTCAATGGCGTTTGGTCAACCACGATCTCAATATCAAGAATGCCGAGCGCGGCACGGTCGAGAACTTGGATAGCCATGTTGCCACGATCAGGTGGGATCGCAGCGGCGAAGTTCAGATGGTCGATTTGTCCCGGTACAAGACCTGGGACCATGGCTATGCCGAGACAGTCTATTCCGCGCAATCCAAAACCTATGATCGCGTCTATATATTGGCGCCGGTCAATTCACCTCTCGTAACGGGGCAGAATTATTATACGGCGATCACTCGCGCAAAATATGGCGTGAAGCTCTGGACCGAAGATCGGAAACGCTTGGCCGAGAAGCTCAAGCAACGCTCAGGCGAGAAGACGTCCTCTCTGGAAGGGCTGGGACGTCTTGATCGCGACAGCATTAAGGGGAGGGCGAGTGGCCAAGGCGAACGCTGGGGGCGCCTGCGCGATGAGCAACGAGCCGAACGGGAAGCACGCAAGGAACGCAGAGCGGCGGACCGCGCGCGTCGCTCCAGACCAGAACCAAAGGGCATGGCCGCGTGGCTGACCGGTCGCGCGCAGTCGGCAGTGCAATCTCTCGACCAGTGGATCGTGTCGCTTGTAGAGCAGCGACGATCTCTTCCTGAACGCTCCCCAGGACGCGCGAAATCCGACGGGCGGGTCGTTGTACCGCATCCAGCACCGGCGCAATCGCAGCCCAACCGGGAAAATCGGGGAGGTGAGCATGATCGCTGATCCGAGCGGATACCAGTTCACCGCGATCATCGCAATCATACTCGGCGCGGTTACGCCCGCTTTTGCAAAGCCTCTCTCGCAGCCCGATCATGAAGCCAGGCTGGGCGCATGCATCGTTCAAGCTTCAGGCGGTCGTACCTGGCTTGAGAGAACGCTCTGGGGCCTTCGTGATCAAGAAGCAGGCTGGATCGGTGCAGAAATCGCAAACACGAACGGCACGCATGATCTTGGTCCACTTCAGATCAATAGTTTCTGGGTACCCAGGCTTTCGGTTCTGGTCGGCCGATCGCCGGCCAACGTGTGGCACTGGTTGGTCACCGATCCCTGCTTCAATGTGCAGGCGGCGCGATGGATATTCCTGTCGGGCCTGGCGGTGACGAGAGATTATTGGGATGCGATTGGCGTATATCATAGCCCGGCCGCATCGCGCCAGCACCGCTACAGGAACGGCGTAGCCGGGCATTTGATCGCTCGCTTCGGCCGCGATGTATTCAGCCATTCTCTTCAGGCGGGATATGGTTCGGAAGGTCGTGATAGAGTTGTTCAAACCGTTCAGGTGTCGGCGCAACCGCTGAAAGGTGGGAAGCAATGATGCTCCCGCCGATGGCGAGAGGCCGGTACCAGCGAATGACGGCGACGCCCCGGAGGAGAAGAACGGACCAGATCCACGCATCCTCCGGATCGTGGCCGCAATAGGGCGCCAGTTCGCGCGCGAATGGCACGCGGCGAACCGGGCTGCGATGAACGGACCGGAAAATCAAGAAGAGCCGTTGGATGGGAGGGGCTATGAGTTAATCCTGACCGCCACCCAATACACCGCCCCGCGCTGGCAGCGGTTTATCGTTTATCGAGATTGGGTCAAAGCCGGTCTGTTGCATTCTCGCCCACTCAAATCGGTTCCGGCCATTGCGCTTGGCGGCATAGAGCAAGTGGTCGACCGCTGCGACGAATTCTCGTGGACTGCCCTCACCACCGACGGTGATCGTGCCTACACCCAAACTGACGGTGATGATACTGTTGACGTCCGATCTTTCGTGGCGAATCCGCAAGGTTGCGATCGCGTCGGCGCAGAGTTGTGCGCTACGTTGCGCACCTTCTGCGTCGGTTTCGGGCAACAGCAGAGCAAATTCTTCTCCACCAAGCCGCGCCGCGAGGTCCCGCGGGCGTTTTGCCAGCCCATGCAGCGCCCGAGCAATTTGACCAAGGCAAGCATCGCCTTCCGTATGCCCATAGAAATCATTATATTGCTTGAAGTAATCGACATCGATCACGATCAATGAGAGTGGTTGGCCACTGCGCCTGGCATTCTTCCACTCATTTTCTAGTCGTGTATCGAACGAGCGCCGGTTGGCGATCCCCGTCAGGCTATCAGTATACGACAGAACCTCCAGTTTCTTCTGCAATTCCAGCACCCGCTCTTCGGTTCGCTTGCGCTCGCTGATGTCAAACATGAACCCGACAAGGCTGTCGACCGAACCATCGGCCTTTCGTACGACATGCACCACATCCCTGATCCAGACGGTGCCGCCCGATGCGGTCAGTGCGCGATAATCCGCTTCGTGATCGATCCCCGCTTGTGATTGCGAGACGCAGAAATTGACCACCCTTTCGCGATCTTCGTCGTGGATGCGGGTGGCCCAGTCCTGAACCGTGATCCAGCTATCTTGACGCCAGCCCAGTAATTTTTCGATCTGCGGGCCTATATATGTGAACTGCATCGTCTCCCAATCGATCCTCCATGGAATCGCCTGAGTCGATTCGAGCAACGTCTGATAAACCGCAGTATCGCCCCCGCCGTTTGTATCCCCGGCGAACTGGCTGAAGGCGTTGTCGTGGACGAGCATGTTCACGGCTGTAATTCCTTATGAGATGGCACTGTCAGCCATATTGATCCCCTTCAGCCCAGGCTGACGAGCGATGCTATCTTCGGCTTGGGTTGAAATGTTATTAACGATGAATTGATGGACAGCTTCTTATAATGCTTAGATGAGTCCATGAGCTTGAACTGCAGGCGATCCCATTGAAAACGCACAGTACGGCCGGATATAGCAGCGTTATTCGAGTCGGTTGACTACGACCGCTTGCCATATCAGACCCGTCGCGCGCCGGATGGGTCCTATCGACGATAGGCCAGGTAGGCAGCGGCTAGAGCCACGAAAACGGCTACATGAAACGCCATCAATGATCCCGGTCCAAGCAGGCGCAGGACCAAAGCTGCTATCAGCGCTCCTGCCGTTTGCCCAAGCAGGCGGGACAAGGATAGCATTCCGGCCGCAGCGCCAGCGCGGTCCATCGGACCGGTGGTCAGCATCACCAGATTATTGGGTGGTTGGAACAAGCCGAAACCAATGCCGCAAAATCCTATCGCAATCATCAGAAGCGCCAAGGGAGGTCGGGCAGGGAGAAGAAGGGTGATAGCGATCAGAACTGAGGCCATGAGGCACAGGCCCAGGGCACTGATTGCCCCGCCCCGATCCATTCGCGCCAATCGGCCCGCAACCGGGGAGGCAATGGCAATCCCGATTGGGAAAGGCAGCACAAGCAGGCCGATCGTCGCAGCGCCAAGCCCCAGATATTCCACCAGCAGGAAGGGCAGGGAGACCAGCATGCCCATCTGTGCAACAAAGGCACAGACCGAAGCGCCATAGGCGCGGCGCAGGCGGGCGATGGCCATGAGATCAAAGGGGATCAGTGGGCGCGGGCGGGATCGTTCCCGCCGGATGAGCAGCATGCCGGCCACGCCTCCCAGCAGGCAATAGCCGGCAAGCCGGAACGACAGATCGCCATGCACCGCATCCGATGCCGCCAGAAACAGGGCACCGAACATAACGGCATTGAAAAGCGCGCTTTTCCAGTCGAACGTCTTTGCTACGGACGGCGTCTGTGGAGCAAAGCCCATGCCCAATACGAGCGCGATGAGGCCAAGGGGGAGATTGATGAGGAACAGCCAGGGCCAGTTACCGAAGGACAGGATCAACCCGGCCAGCACTGGTCCTGCGGCTGCGCTACCGGATATGACGACCGCATTATAGCCGATGCCTCGTCCCAGCAGAGCTTTGGGCCAGACGAAGCGCATTTGCGCGCCATTGACGCCCATCATCGCCGCAGCTCCCAGACCCTGTGCAAAACGGCAGACGGCCAGCATTTCCAGGCCGGACGCGACGGCACAGCCCAGCGACATGAGAGTGAAGAGGACCAGCCCGCCCAGATAGACGCGATGATATCCGATCCGCTCGCCCAAAGCGGCTACGGGCAGCAGGGTCATGACGATGGCAATCTGATAGGCGGTCACCACCCATGTTGCCAGCGACGCGCTGACATGCAGATCCCACGATATCAGCGGCAAGGCGATATTGACGATGGCGGCGTCGATCACCGACATCGCCATGCCGATCCACAAACCGATAAGTGCCCAATGGCGGCGCGGTGCCGGTAGGCCGTCAGGCACCGCGTCCATGCCGCTCACCGATGCGGCATACGCGCATAGGCATCCGTCGCCCGGATCAGTCGGTCGAGAATGTCGGGTTCGGTGAAGGCATGGCCCGCCCCTTCGATGAGATGGAAGTCCGCCTCTGGCCAGGCCTTGTGCAGTTCCCACGCGGTGCGGGCAGGGCAAACCAGATCATAACGCCCCTGAACGATGATGCCGGGGATACCCCGCAATTTATGCGCGTCACGGATCAACTGACCATCCTCCAGCCAACCCTGATGCACGAAATAATGATTTTCGATGCGGGCGAAGGCGAGTGCGAAATGCGGCTTCTCAAAGCCGGAGGTGATATTGGCATCGGGCAACAGGGTCAGCGTGCGCCCTTCCCACAACGTCCAGGCCTGCGCTGCCTCCAGCCGGACCGCCTCATCGTCGGACGTCAGTCGCTTGCGATAGGCGGCGCGCAGGTCATGCCGTTCATCCTCCGGGATGGGTCTGACGAAATCCTCCCATTTTTCCGGGTGCACTTCGGACGTGCCGAACTGATAATACCAGTCCAGTTCCGATGGCCGCACGGTGAAGATGCCGCGCAACACCAGTTCGCTCACATGCTCGGGATGGGTCTGCGCATAAGCCAGCGCCAGCGCCGACCCCCAACTGCCGCCGAAGATCAGCCATTGCTCCACCCCCATCAGGGCGCGCAGCTTTTCCATGTCCGCGACCAGATGCCATGTTGTGTTGGCCTCCAGCCCGGCATGCGGGGTCGACCGGCCGCAACCCCGCTGGTCGAACAGCATCACGTCATAGAGCGCGGGATCGAACAATTGCCGATGCCGGGGTGAGATGCCGCCGCCCGGCCCGCCGTGCAGGAAGACGGCCGGCTTGGCACCGTGCGTGCCGCTGCGCTCATAATAAAGAACATGGCCGTCACCGACATCCAGCGTGCCGGTTTCATAGGGTTCAATGGGCGGGTAGAAGCTGCGCAGGTGGTTCATCTCACGCGTGATGCAGCCTGCGGGGCACAAGGTCCAGCGGCGCGTTCGCGGCAGCCGCGACAGCTTGGCTCATCAGTTCGTGATCCGGTGAGAGATGACAGGCTGGATCGGTGCGCGCCGCGTCTCCCGCGAGCGCCAGCGCCTGACAGCGGCAGCCGCCCCAGTCGATCTCCCGCTGATCGCACCCCCGGCAGGGTTCGGGCATCCAGTCGGTGCCGCGAAAACGGGCAAAGGCATCGGATGTGCTCCAGATCGCGCTCAGCCCGTGTTCCCGCACCGAAGGGAAGGTGAACCCGGGCAAAGTCTCCGCCGCATGGCAGGGCAGCGCCTTGCCTGAGGGCGAGATATTGATGAAGCGATTGCCCCAGCCGCCCATGCAGGCCTTGGGCAAGGCGGCATGATAATCCGGCACGACATAGTCGATGACGATGCGCCCCTTCAGTCGTTCCCGCGCCGCCGCCGCCACGCCGTTGACATATTCGAGCTGCTCACGGCTCGGCAGCAGCGCGTCGCGGTTGAGCAGCGCCCAGCCATAATATTGGGTGTGCGCCACCTCGATCCGCTCGGCGCCCAATTCCTCGCCCAGCGCGATCATCTCTTCCACCCGCTCGATATTCTGGCGGTGGATGACGAAATTGGCGGTCAGAGGCAGGCCCGCCTCGCGGATGCGGTGGGCGGCCTCCAGCTTCTTTTCATGGCCGCCGCGATAGCCGCCGAAGCGGTCGGCATGAGGCGCCTGCACATCCTGAAAGCTGAGCTGGATATGGTCGATCCCGGCGGCGAGCAACTCGGCCATGGCAGCGTCGGTGAGCAGTACGCCCGAAGTGATGATATTGCTGTACAGCCCTGCACCGGCCGCATGGGCGACGAGGGCGCTGAGGTCGCGCCGGGCCATCGGCTCGCCGCCAGAGAAATGGACCTGCAATATACCGATGGCGGCAGCTTCATCGAGGATGCGGAACCACTCCTCGGTCGACAGCTCGGATTTGGGCGCGTCCATCTGGAGCGGATTGGAGCAATAGGCGCATTGCAGCGGGCAGCGGTGGGTCAACTCCGCGATCAGCCCCAGCGGCGGAGCCGCGATCCGATCAGGCGGTGGCGCCAGCGCGCTCATAGCTGGATACCGCCGCGCGCCGAAAGATCATCGAGCACCGCGATCACGTCGGCGGCGATCACCTCGCGCGGTGCATCAAAGCGGTCTGCCAGGTCATCGACGATCGCACGGATCGAGCGTTCCCCATCGACCAGCTTCAAAATCTCGACGGCAATCTCGTCGGGCATGAACAGCTTTTCGGGGGCCAGCAGCACCCAGGCATCGCGCACGGCATCGAAGCGAAACTTCACCCCGCGCCGAAAAGCGGGAATGGCGGCTTCGTCGGTCATGCCCTCTCGTCCGGCACGAAAGCGCCCGGCGGGATCATTCCCGGCGCCACATAGGCAAAATACAACCCGTCGAGCTGGCACCAGAGCACATCGCATTTGAAGCGCAACGCCGCCAGCACCGCCTGCTGCTTTTCCGCCGTGTCGGCATGGGCCTTCACATAGGCAAGCGCCCAGTCGCTGTCCTGCGGGGCCTGTGTCAGACGCGGTGTGAAATAGGCCAGCGTGTCCTGCGTGATCCAGTCATAATGACGCAGCATCCCCGACACCCGCTCGGCGATGATGGTGGGCGAGAAAAGTTCGGTCAGCGAGGAGGCCACAGCTTCAAGCAAGCTGCGGTCGCGCACGAAATGGACATAGGCGTCGACGGCAAAGCGCGTTTCGGGCAGGATATGGGCCGCGCTTTCCACCATGGCGCGGCCGAGACCCACGCCCTCGGCCAGCTTCAGCCAGCGCTCGATGCCGCCGGGCTTGTCGGCGGTGCCGTCATGATCCTCGATCCGCCGCCGCCATTCGCGCCGCTCCTCCATCGTGGGCAGGCGTGCCATCAGCGTCGCGTCCTTGGCGGGAATGGCGGCCTGATAATAATAGCGATTGAGCGCCCAGGCCTGCACTTGCGGACGGGTCAGCTTGCCGTCATGCAGTAGACGGTGGAAGGGATGGTGGATATGGTAACGCTCCGCACCGATCTGGCGCAGCGCGGCTTCCAGTTCGTCGGGGGAAAGCAGCCTCTCGCTCACCTCATGTCCTTTAGATCGTGAATGCCATGCCGTCATGGGCGACGGTCCAGCCCGCCGCCTCGGCCTCGGCCCGCTCGGGACTATCGGCCAGCAAGACGGGATTGCTATTGTTCATATGGATAATGACCTTGCGCTCGACCTTGATCGACCGGAAGGCTTCAACGGTGCCGTCCAGCCCGCTCAGGCTCATATGGCCCATGCGCTTTCCGGTCTTCTGGCCGATGCCCGCTGCCACCATCTCATCGTCGCGCCAGAGCGTGCCGTCGAAGAAGGCGATATCCGCGCCCTCCAGCCGATTCCGCAGTTCCGGCGTCATTGCTGCGCAGCCGGGGATGAAGAGCATTCGGCACTCTCCCTCGGTGATTTCCAGGCCAACCGTCGTGTCATCGACCAACATCGGCGGCGGCTCGCTGCCGCTTTCCAGATAAAGCGGCACCTTGCCCGGCACGGCAAAGAAGCGGGCATTCAGCCCTTCCTCCAGCGCGAAGGGCGCATCAAGCGACTCGACGCTGCGGGTGACGACATCGCGCGCCAGCACTTCGAAGATAGGATTGGCGTCGAGCACGGCATGGATGCGCTGCGTCGCATGGACGGTCAGTGCCTGCCGTTCGCGCAGGGCCAGAAGTCCCGCAATCACATCGACATCGCCGCCGGTCAGCACCACGCCCGCGATTGGGGAATGGCGCAGGCCATGGCGCGGATGCAGCGCGGGCGTCTCGTTGATCTGCTGCCGCAGGTCAGGAGAGGCATTGAGCAGGAACCAGCGCACCCCGTCCCGGCTGACCGCAACGCTCGCCTGTGTGCGGGCCGGCGCGGCTGGATCACCACTGCGGGCGCGCCGGCACCCTTGCGCATTGGAATTCCACTGAGGGAAGCCACCGCCGGCCGCCGCCCCCAGGACAATGATTTTCATGGGAAATTCAGGCGGTCAGTTCCGCGCAGGCATAGCAGTTGATCTCCGCGCCCAGCGCGATCTCACGAATCTTGGGTGTCTTCCAGCTCATGAATCTTCTCCTGATGTGTCATTTTGCAGGGGAATAATGCGGATTTTTGTTGTCCGTGCAAGCCCACGCCGATGCGAAACAAATTATACTTTTGGCCAATATCATTCTGGGATATGTTCGATCAGCTGATACCGAGCGTACTGACCCTTTGCCGTCATTCCATAATCAGAACTGCAATGCTGAGAGCGGATGGATGGTCAGGTTGTGATCATCCACCCCACCTTAAAGAATGCACGTGAGACGACGAGGTTCATGGGGCGGTTGTAGTCGAATAGCTAAGTTATTCGGCTTCGCCCTCACAGATCCGGGCGGGCGAATTTCCCGCACCCGGCTCCCCCGAGGGTAACCCGCATCACATCCGTGCCTGCGCCCAAGACCGAGTGATACGAGGCAACGGAAGGCGGAAGCGGGACGTCAGGGTATCGAACTCATGCCACGCCATACGCCGGGATTTCTGACTGCGGCATGGGAGACAGCGCGACGGACTTCGCGGTAGAAACCATTGAGCGCAGGGTAGTTGTGCAGTCTGCCGTAATAGCCATTGATCACGTAGCACGGCTGAGTACCAGTCGTGCTGTATGGCCAGTGGAGCGTGCATGAACCGCCAAGCTTCCTCGCGGACTGCCTTCAGCTTTCGCGTCAGGCGTTTTCCTTCGGTTTTATGCTTGACGATAAACCGACCGTCCCCGGTCTTCCCACGGTAGTGGATGAAGCCCATAAAGGCGAAGGTCTCGGGACGCCGCTCACCACGCCGCTGTCTCGTCAAGGCCGCGAACCGACCAAACTCGATCAACCGCGTCTTGTCCTCGTGTAGAGCCAAGCCAAATTGACTCAGCCTTTCTTTGAGGGCAAAAAAACATCTCCCGCGCGTCCGCCTCCTTCTCGAAGCGCATGACGAAGTCGTCGGCATATCGCACGGTCACAACGCGACCGCCAGAGTATAGCCGCGAATGTGACCGGCGCGCTGTTGGTCAGCGATGGGGAAATCTCGCTCTAACTTGGAGAAGGCGCGTGTTGCAGGGCAAGGTCATCATCGTTACCGGGGCTGCGTCGGGTATAGGGCGGGCGTCGGCGGTACGCTTTGCCGAGATGGGGGCGCATGTCGTAGCCGTCGATCGCGCAGCAGAGGTGGAAGCGACGGTGGCCGCCATCATACAGGCGGGCGGTCAGGCACACGCTATGCAGGTCGATATCAGCGAAGAGGCGCAGGTGCAGCGCTTCGTGGACTTTGCGGTCGGCATTAAGGGGCGGCTGGACGGCGCCTTCAACAATGCCGGGGTCGATCAGGTGAGTTCACCTTTGCACGAACTGTCATTACAGGAATGGCGGCGTGTGAATGCGGTCAACCTCGACGGCACTTTCCTGTGCATCAAGCATCAGGTTGCGGCCATGTTGAAAACGGGCGGCGGGGCTATCGTCAACACATCCTCGGTGCTGGGGCAGGTGGCGATCACGCTCAACGGCGCTTATACCGCTGCGAAACATGGCGTCGTTGGACTGACCCGAGCGGCGGCGATGGAATATAGCCGACAGGGCATCCGCGTGAACGCCATACTGCCCGGCGCCATCGAAACCGACATGTTCCGCCAGGGCATGAGCGACCCGGCCATGGCCATGCAATTGGGAGCGATCAAGGCGGCGCATCCGATCGGCCGCATGGCGCAACCCATTGAGGTGGCAGAGATCGCAGCCTGGCTGCTTTCGGATGCGGCCAGTTATGTCACCGGCGCGGCTATGCCAGTGGATGGTGGCTATACAGCGGCTTGATGTGAGATTTATCTAATCAAATTAAATTTACATTGAAATTTTTCGCAGATGGCGCTTATCTGACGGAACAAGGCTGCCAGGGCCGTTTGAAGGAGAGTCGGATATGGGTTGTGCGCCATCAGTGACGCCCCACGATATCGAACTGGATGCGCTGCGCGAAAAATATCGGCATGAACGTGATAAGCGGCTGCGCAAGGAAGGCACCGCCCAATATGTGCACGTCACCGCCGAGATGCATGATTTCTGGGAGGCCGATCCGCACACGCCACCTGTGGAGCGCGACCCTGTTGTCGAAAATGTCGATGTCGTCATCATCGGCGGCGGTTTTGCGGGCCTGTTGGCCGGCGCGAACCTAAAAAAAGCCGGCGTTCAGGATGTGCGTATCATTGAGATGGGCGGTGATTTCGGGGGCGCATGGTATTGGAACCGCTATCCCGGTATCCAGTGCGACAATGAATCCTATTGCTATGTTCCGATGCTCGAAGAACTGAATTACATGCCGTCGAAGCGTTTCGTCGACGGTGTGGAGATTTATCAGCATTGCCAGAATATGGGTAAGCATTTCGGTCTTTATGAAGGCGCATTGTTCGGTACCATGATCCGGTCAATACGCTGGGATGAGGCGACCAGACGCTGGACCATCGTCACCAATCAGGATGATGAACTGCGCGTGCGCTTCGTCATCATGGCGACGGGGCCGTGGAGTAAGCCCAAGCTGCCCGGGATCTCTGGTCTTTCCAGCTTCAAGGGGCACACATTCCATTCCGCGCGCTGGGATTATGACTATACCGGCGGCGGTCCCAAGGACCCGGTGCTGAGCAAATTGGCCGACAAGCGCGTTGCGGTGATCGGTACGGGCGCGACGGCGATCCAGATCGTGCCGTTCCTGGGCCGTTACGCCAAGCATTTGACGGTGTTTCAGCGCACGCCTTCCGCCGTGGACCATCGCCGCAATGACCCGACTGATCCTGAATGGGCCGCGAGCCTGCAACCGGGTTGGCAGCGCGACCGGCAGGAGAATTTCTACATCTTTTCCGGTGAGCCATTTCCGTCGAAACCAGCCGAGGATGACTATACTTGCGACTTCTTCACCGAAGTCGGCCGTAATGTGTCGGGCCGCGTCGCCGCTTCGGACAAGGCTGAACTGTCGATCGAGGAACTGGTCGCGATCCGCGAGCAGGAAGATTATGGCGTGATGGAGCGTATTCGGCGGCGGATTGACGATATTGTTGATGATCCCACCACGGCCGAGGCGCTCAAGCCCTATTATCGTTACATGTGCAAGCGGCCTTGCTCCAGCAATGACTATCTGCCGACATTCAACCGGCCCAATGTCACACTGGTCGATGTGTCGTCCAGCAAGGGTGTCGAGCGGATAACGGAAAAGGGACTGGTGGCCAATGGTCAGGAATATGAAGTCGACTGCGTTATCTTCGCCAGCGGTTTCGAGATCGCGGCGCAGGACCAGAAGGTCGCTTCGGGCATAGAGGCGATCGACGGTCGCGACGGCCTGTCGCTCTATGACCATTGGCGCGAGGGCTATCAGACCTTCCACGGCATGAGCAGCCATGGCTTTCCCGGCCTGTTCTTCACTGGCTTTACGCAGGGCGGGCTTAGCACCAGCGTCACGGCCATGTATGAACAGCAAGGCGAGCATATCGCCTATATCATCCGCGAGACTCTGGCGCGGGGCGCGGCTTCGGTCGAACCGACCCGTCAGGCGCAGGATGATTGGGTCAGGACGATCCGCGAACTCGCGCCGCCCGACACCTTCCTGCAGGAATGCACGCCGGGCTATTATAATAATGAAGGTGGCGGCACCGGCGGCATCCGTGCGGCGGTCAGCGAACCTTATGCGCCGGGTTTCTACAAATTCGGCGAACTGATCGGCGAATGGCGCGACAAGGGCGACCTCGGCGGTATGATGCTGATCGATTGACTTTTACCAGAGAAAGCCCGTCTCTCCTTTCGGAAAGGCGGGCTTTGGTTGGTTCAGGCCGGGCGGTGTATCGGGTTTCTCAAACCCCATTCACCGCCCCTTTTTCTAAAGCCTCAGTAACGGAAGCTGACCGAACCGCCGATGACCCGTGGCGGGTTCCATGCGACGCCAGTGCCAAGTCCGTTCGGCAGAACCTGGGCCTTATAGGCCTTGTCGGTCAGATTGTTGACATAGGCCGCGAATGTGACGTGGTCGCTTGGATCGGTCCAGGCGGCACGAAGGTTCACGATGGCAAAGCCGTTCTGAACATTGTTATTGGCTGCATCGAAATAGAATTTCGAGGAATAATAGACATTGGCATTCAGGTTGAGCTTGCCATTGGCCACCTCGAAATTGCCGTCCAGGCCTAGATTGCCGGTCCAGTCCGGCGACCGGATCATGTGGTTGCCCGACGCATCGATCGGTGTGTTGTCCGTCATGCCGGTAGTGTAGTTGAACACATTGCCCGGCGCTCCCGGATAGCTCTGGTAGCGGCCATGGGTATAGGCAACCCCGCCGGTGACGCTGAAATGTTCACCCAGCGCCTGGTAGAGCGACAATTCTCCACCATAGACATGGGAACTTGCCGCATTGGTGGTAATGCTTTGCGTGCCGTTGTAGATCGACACCTGCAGATCCTTGTAATTATAATAGAATCCGGACAGTTCAACACGCGTCCCGCCGCTCGACAATTTATAGCCGCCTTCAAAGGCCGTGATCTTTTCAGGCTTGATGAAGCCGGTGTTCCTGAAGCCGTTAATGTCGAGCAGGCCCGCCTTGTAACCTCTGGTAACGGAGACATAGATGTTGGACTGATCGTTCAACTGGTAACGGATCACTCCGCGCGGGGTGAAGGCGTTGAAGGTGTGATCCGGTGGCCCATCGCGACC
This sequence comes from Sphingobium sp. EM0848, assembly GCF_013375555.1. Lineage (NCBI taxonomy): Bacteria > Pseudomonadati > Pseudomonadota > Alphaproteobacteria > Sphingomonadales > Sphingobiaceae > Sphingobium > Sphingobium sp. EM0848. The sequence continues at coordinate 74,290 of NZ_JABXWB010000005.1, read as the reverse complement.
GAAGGTTGCACCAGCCGGGGGAGGGCAGAATCCAGCGGCTGCGCCTGCCGGATAGCAGTACCAGTAACCCGAATTCTTTTCCGAACTATAGCGCGCGCCTGCGGTCAGGAACAGATTGTCCATCGCCTCCCAGGTGACGTCCGCAAAACCGGAGATGGACTTGATACGGTTGTGAATGTCATAGGCCGTCTCGATCGGCGGTGTGATCGAACCGAAGGGAGCTTCGCTGCCCTTCTGGTCCATGTAAAAGGCACCGACAACCCAATTGAGTCGTCCGCCGGGATTGGAATTGAGAAGAACTTCCTGCGTTATCAGTCGGTCATAATTGTTGAAGGCGACACGGAAGATAGGAATGCTGCTATCGTCGACTTCCAGATCCTGCCGCGACTTTTCCTTGCGATATTGCGTATAGGAGGTGAGCTGCGCGAAGCCGAGGTCGAATTTGGCCGTCAGTTGACCGGCATTCAATTCGGAGCGGAACAGCGGCGTGAAGCCGGGATCGGCTGCCATATGGCGATTATCCATGCCGATCAGTGCGCCAGGAATACCGAACGCATAGGCCGCGCTCTGGAACCTGCCGTCGGGGTCCTCATAGACGCTCCAGAGCATGGGCGTCGGGTCCTTGAGCTTGGTATGGATATAGCGGGCCAGGATATAATTCTTGCCGGACTCATCGAACTCATATTTCAGGCTCGTGCGCAGCGAAAAGTTCCGTCCGCGCCCGACATGATCGTTGCCGTCGGTCAGATTGGTGAACCAGCCATTGGTATATTTATAAAGCACACCAATGTCCGCCGACAGGCCTCCACCAAGTCCTGTCGTACCGTAGAAAGATCCACGGATGGTATCGAAACTCGATACATCCAGTTTCCCCTGCACAGCAGTCTGTTGTTGCGGTTCGGATGTGGTGACAAGGACAGCGCCAGCCGTGGTATTTCGGCCGAACAATGTGCCCTGGGGGCCCTTCAATACCTGAACATTGTTGACGTTGAGAAATTCGAAATCCTGCGTCAACGGGCTCGCATTGTAGAAGCCGTCGATATAGACGCCGACTGCCGAACCGCCGCCGACATTGGCGACGGCGGTGCTGACGCCGCGGATCGTTGGTTGGGCGAAGGCGCCATTATAGTCCAGGCGAAAAGCCGGGACGACTTGCGACAGCGAGTTACTCGCGGTCACGCCTGCATTTTGCAATGTCTGGCTGTTCACCGAAGTGACGGTGATCGGCACATCGACCAGTCGCTCTTCCCTGCGCTGGGCTGTGACGACAATGTCGCTTGAGGAAATGGATGGTTGCGCACTTGGCTGGCCCTGCGCGGTCTGCGCGTAGGCGGTTCCATAAGCGGCGCTGCAAAGGCAACTCGCTGCCAGCAGGCAAGCGGTAACGGATGGTAAACGCGTCCGGCCCATCACTCTCTCCCATCGGGTTAATTAACCTCTTATCTACAGGGATAAGGCAACAGAGCAGGCAAAAAATCAAGGGCCATTTATCGCCGGATGTGAAATGATGATAAACCGTTGTGCAAAATCCACAGTCGCGGTCGGTCAAATCAGGCGCCCTATGACAAAAGCCTTATAATCAATATCTTATGAGATATAGAATAGGCGGTACATTATATTGTAAAAGTACCAAAGAGGCATCGCGCCGGGCAGAAGAGCGAGGGACGCCCGACTACCCGACTATTTGCTTTCAAGATATGGAGCGATTCTACCCGAGAACTGCTCAGTCCCTGGATGTGTGGTTGAGGCCGCTCACGCCGCTCCAACCCCGGACCGGGCCGTTCATCGTCGTCGCCATTCGCTTGGGGCGGAAGAAATCATAGGGTGTTACAAGCGGTGGACGCGAAGTCATGTGCAGCCGGTCCCGTGCCGCTTCAGGCAGGTCGAAATCGACTGAGTTCAGATTGGCCGACAACTGTTCCGGCCGTGTGGCGCCAATGATGACGGACGTCGAGCGATACTGAGTCGCGACCCAGTTCAACGCCACTGCGGCAGGACTCTGGCCGATTTCCTCGGCTATGGCGGTCAACGTGTCGATCACGGTCCAGCTTTGCTCCTTGCCCAATACGCCCCGAGAAGGTCCCGCAACACTGGTGAGGCGTCCTTCGATGCTGACGTCGCCGCGCCGATATTTACCGCTGAGCGCTCCGCCTGCCAGCGGACCCCAGGGACAGAGACCAATGCCGAAATGCGACGCTGCAGGTAGATGTTCGCGCTCAATGCTACGTTCTAGCAGCGAATATTCCAGTTGGAGCGCGATGGGCCCGGCCAGACCATGCTGTGCGGCATAAAGGACGGCATGGACTGCGTACCAGGCAGGTATGTCGGACAGTCCGTAATAGCGAATCTTGCCCGCACGGATGAGGGCGTCGAAGCCATGTACCACTTCTTCGACCGGCGTCACCGTGTCCCAGGCATGCATCCAGTAAAGATCGATATAATCAGTATCCAGCCGCCGCAGCGAGTCGTCGACCGCACGCATCATGTTCTTGCGGCCGTTGCCAAAGGCATTGATCCCTGACGCACCGGAGTCGAATGTATATTTTGTCGCGATCACCATCTGCTCGCGTAGGCCGGCGTCGTTCAGGACTTTGCCGACTATGTGTTCGCTGATGCCTTTGCCATAAACATCGGCGGTATCGAAGAAGTTGCCGCCAGCCTCGACATAGGCGTGGATCATCTGCGCCGATATGGTCTCATCGCATCCCCATTCGGATTGGCCGAAGGTCATCGTACCCAGGCATAGCGGGCTGACGCGCAGGCCGGAGCGGCCCAGGGTGAAATAATCGGTGAGCGCCATATATTCTCTCCTCCATCAATCGACACGATGGCCGACGCACAGATAAATCTAATGCCATTCGGAAAATCATTGCCTCAATCATGCCACCGGGGCAAGGCTGTCGCTCGGACAATATTTGCAGGAGAGTGCAGCCATGGGCGGTGTGAATCTGGCGGGACAAGTGGCGTTGGTGACGGGCGCAAGCGCCGGGCTGGGGCAGCATTTCGCCCAGACGCTGGCGGAGGCCGGGGCTGCGGTCGTCGTGACCGCGCGGCGCGCGGATCGGCTCGATGCGCTGGTGGACAAGATCAACGCGGCGGGCGGCAGGGCGACGGCGCAGGCGCTCGACTTGCGGGATGCGGCGGCAATTGCTGCCACTTTCGATGCGGCGGAAAAGACCTTTGGCATGGTCGACATTCTCGTCAACAATGCTGGCATATCCGATGGCAATTATGCGGCCCGGTTGTCGCTGGAAGATATCGACAATGTCATCGACACCAATTTCCGCGCGCCCTTCCTGATGGCGACGGAAATGGCTCGGCGGCTGATAGCGGCGAAGCGGCCCGGACGGATCGTCAATCTGTCGTCGATCGGTGCCTATAGCTATGGTCCCGCTTCGGCGGCGGCGCTCTATGCCTCGACCAAGGCCGGGATCAGCCGCCTGACCGAGACGCTGGCGCTGGAATGGGCGCGGTTCGGTATTAATGTGAATGCGATCGCGCCGGGCATGTTCATGTCCGAAATGACCGAAGGCTATCTCAGCCGCGTCGGCGACGGGGTGAAGCAACAATGGCCGCGCGGCCGTTTCGGTCAGCCGGAATTTCTCGACAGCACTTTGCTCTATCTGGTCGATCCGGCGTCGCATTTCGTGACCGGCACCATCATCGTCGCGGACGATGCGCAGTCGAGCCGCTGAGAAGGGCGAGGGGTGCCTCACCGCTGCGCGGTGGGCACTATGACCTCGATGCCGTCCATCTCCGGCGTCACGACGATTTGGCAGGACAGGCGTGCCTGGGGATGAGGATCGGGGACGCAATCGAGGATGGTCGCTTCCATATCCTCTGGGGCGGGCAGGCGCTCCAGCCATTCCGGGCTGACATGGATATGGCAGGTTCCGCACACCATCGAACCGCCGCAGTCGGCGTCGATCCCTTCGACGCTGGCGGCCTTTGCCGATTCCATCAGTGACACGCCGCATTGCGCGTCGATTTCGCGCCGGTCGCCAGATGGGGTGTGAAAAATCGCTCGAACCACTATGCTCTCCATGATATTGTTTAGCTAATCGATTAACAGACTCGATGGGGTCTGTCGAGCGTAAGTCCATTTTGCCGCTCGACCAGCATTTTTTGCAATCCGACCGCGTGAAGCGGCTCGGGGTTGATACCGGTTCCGCTCGGGTCTTAGCTCGACAGGTGATGGCGCGATAGGGTGCGTCCTGCTCTTGAATGAGGTGCGACTTATGACCGAAGCGATCGATCTTGCCGGGCGGACGGATATCGCCTCTCAGGCGAAGGCTTTGTGCGACGATCCGGCGGCATTTTTCGAGCATAGCTTCACGAAGATGCAGTCGATCGATCGCGATCGGCTGGCGGCGCTCCAGCGAGAAGGGTTGCGGCAGCGTTTTGCCGATCTCAAGGATCGCGTGCCGATGCTGAAGAAGCTCGCGGACGCGCAGGAGATTGCGGAAATGCGCGAGATTGACGATGTGGTACCGCTGCTGTTCGAGCACACCATGTACAAAAGCTATCCCCCCGCCTTTCTGGAGAAGGGCCGCTTTGCCGAGATCAACAAGTTCCTCTCGAAGCTCACGACGTTCGATCTGACGGGCATCGATGTGTCGGAGTGCCAGACGATCGACGACTGGATGGAACTTATGGACCGCGAAAGCCCGCTGGTGATCATGCACAGCAGCGGCACGTCGGGCACCATGACCTTCCTCCCCATCTCGAAACATGAGTGGGACAAGTTCGGCAAGACCGCCCGCGTGATCGCGCTTCAGGAATTTGGCGACGATCCGTCGGTCATGGACGAGGGCGGCGATTTCTACGTCATCTATCCCTATTTCCGTCATGGCGGGTCGGGCCATGTCCGCACCTGCGACCTGTTCGTCAAATATGTCAGCAAAACGGAGGAACGGCTGCTGGTTCCCTTCCCTGGCCGGATGAGTTCAGACCTCCTCTATCTCGCCGCGCGGATTCAGGCCGCGGCGGCGAAGGGCGAGTTGGAAAAGCTCGACATCTCGCCTGTGATGATGGCGCGCAAGGCGGAATATGAAGCGTTGCAGGCGGAAATGCCGGCGCGGCTCGACGCCTTCTTCACGGACATTGCGGAAAATTATCAGGGTAAGCGCATCTTCTTCTGGGGTGCTCAGAACCTGCTCTTCAATCTGGTGCGGATCGGTCAGGAAAAGGGCTTGTCCCGCGTTTTTGCACCCAATTCGGTGATCGGCACCGGCGGCGACTCCAAAAATGGCGTGAAGATGCCTGAAGATTGGCGTCAGCAAGTCTGCGACTTCATCGGCATCGAAAATAGCAAGATGTGCTACGGCATGACCGAGGTGAAGGGCTGGCACAAGAAATGCAGCCATGGTCATTATCATTTCTGTCCCTGGATCATTCCATTCCTGCTGGACCCCGACACCAGCGAATTGTTGCCGCGTAAGGGGCGGGCGATGGGAAGGGCGGCCTTCTTCGACCTGGGGTCGGAGACGCGCTGGGGCGGCTTCATCACCGGCGATGAAGTCACGATCGAATGGGATGAACCCTGCGGCTGCGGCCAGTCCACCGTCTATGCGATGGACGGGATCGAGCGCCTCAGCGCCAAGCGCGGCGGCGATGACAAGATCAGCTGCGCCGCGACCGAAGGCGCGCACAAGGAAGCGATGAGCTTCCTCACCAGCTTTCAGTGAAGGATCGGACCATGGGCATGGAAGAAAAGCTCGACGTTGCGGGAGCCGGCCGTCAACTCCCCATCGCCAGCCTCATCATCCGGGGCGAGGTGATCAGCGACAATCTGATCGAGGTCGGCGGAAGGGGCGGGGATCTGACTTTTCTCACTCCGGACGCGCATAAATATCTCGACCGGCTGCCGCTCAAAAATCCAGCGCATATGGCCGATCTCTACCGGCTGAAGTTCGACGATATTCTCGACTATCTGGAGGAGCTGGGTACGCGGCTGGACGTTGCGGACAATGAACATCTCGCCAGGGCGCGCGACCTGTCTTACCTCACCGCGCCGACCACGCCGCCGCTGGTCGACGCCTCCTATGCCGACCTGAAATCCAAGTTCGACCGCGCCGTAATGCGGGAAATGGCCGACAAGATGATCGGCATTCCTTATCTGGAAGGCTGGGTGGAGGAGGAGCGGCTGAATGGGCTGCGGCTCGGCATCCGCTGTTTCGGGGCGCGGACGCTGCATGTGATCGCGGGCAACAGCCCGACTATCTCGGCTGCGACGATCATCCGCAACGCCTTGCTGCGCAGCGACGCGATCATCAAGGCGCCGTCCAACGATCCCTTCACCGCGATCGCGATCGCGCAGACCATGATCGACATGGCGCCCGACCATCCGCTGACCCGGCATCTGACCGTCGGCTATTGGCGGGGCGGCGACACGGCGTTCGAGGAGAGACTGTACCAGCCCCATTATGTCGAGAAGATCGTCGCCTGGGGCGGCTTTGCCTCGGTCAAGCATGTGACCCAATATATCCAGCCGGGGCTGGAGCTGATCTCGCTCGACCCCAAGCGCAGCGCCAGCATCATTGGCGAGGAAGCCTTTGCCAGTGAGGAGGGGATGCAGGACGCCGCCGTCCGGCTGGCGAGCGACATTGGCGCGATCAATCAGGTCGGCTGCGTCAATGCGCGGGTGGTTTATGCCTTGTCCGGCACGGATGAAGCGGGGATCGAGAGGCTCAACCGCTTCGGGGAGTTGGTTTATGCACATATCCAGACGCTACCTGAGCGGACCAGCACGGTTGCCAAGCGCTATGACCGCGAGTTGAAGGCGCATGTCGATGCGCTGCGTTTGCAGGATGAATGGTATAAGGTGATTGGCGGCAAGGGCGGGGAGGGTGCGATCATCGTGTCGCAAATGGCCGATCCGGTGGACTTTTCGACCAGCCTTGTGGACCGCACCGCGAATCTGGTGCCGGTGGATCGGATTGATGATGTGGTGGGGGCGGTCAATGCCTATACCCAGACCGTCGGAGTTTATCCCGAGAGCCTGAAGGCGGAATTGCTGGATGTCCTGCCGCTCCATGGGGCGCAGCGTTTCGTGTCGCTGGGCTTTGCCGTGCAGGCCTCCAACGCGCAGCCGCAGGATGGACTGGAGCTGATGCGGCGCATGGGCAAGTGGATCATCAACGAGATGCGGTCGCCGGAAAAGGGGCAGGCGCCTTGGTTGCCTTGAGGCTCTGCCGCCCTCGGTTCGGCACTTTTGCCGATCGACCGCGAGATTTTGCCGATTTTGCCAATGTGCTGGGGGAAACGCCCGCCGCGCGGTTGACCCGTATCCGGCTGATTGAAGCGCGGCGCCTGCTGGGTGGAGAGCGGGTGATGCGCGATGACGCGGCCAATGTCGGCTACCGCTCGCAGGCGGCGTTCAACCGTGCCTTCCGTCGCCAATATTGCGAGACACCGGCCGCCGTGCGCCGCTCGCTCCGCGGCAAAGGCTGACAATAAAAAGTTCGAGAGGATGGTTATGGACGACAGACATGAATTTCGCGACCATTGGCCCGTCCTGTTCGGCGCGACCTGCGCGGTGGCGAGCGGTGCGTCCCTGTTCGTCTATGCCGCCAGCTATTTTGTGAAGCCGCTGGCCACCGCCTTCGACTGGTCGCGGGGGGAGATTGCCTTTGGCGCGACCATCGCGTCGCTGACGGTGGGAGTCAGCATGCCGTTCATGGGGGTGCTGACCGATCGCTTCGGCCCGCGTGCGGTCGGTTCCGTGGGGCTGCTTTGCTATGCGGTCATGTGCTTTCTGCTGGCGGCGGTGACGAGCAGTCTGACGCTTTTCTACGGCCTCCTGTTCCTGACGGCGCTGGCCTATTCGGCGGTGACGCCGGCCGTGATCGCGCCGCTGGTGGCGGCGACCTTCCAGCGGCGGCGGGGCTTGGCGCTGGGTATCATGATGAGCGGGCCGGCGATGCTGCTCGCACTGTTCGCCCCAGCGCTGGTGGCGCTGATCGGCGTGGCGAGCTGGCGCGCGGGTTATGTGGCCTTGGGATGCCTCGCCCTGTTCGTGGGCCTGCCGGGGCTATTGATCGCTCAGCGCGCCGTGGGTGAGCGTCTGGCGAGGAGGGCGAAGAAGGAGGGTGCGGATGGGCTGACGCTGGGGCAGGCGGTGCGCACGGCGACCTATTGGAAGTTGATCCTTGCGACGGTCGCCTCGACGCTGCCGTTGGGGGGGCTGGTCCATCAATATGCTGCCCTGCTGTCGGACAAGGGGCTGTCGAGCGTGAAGGTCGCTTTGCTGGGGTCGCTGTTCGTGACCAGCGTGGTGATCGGGCGGACGGGCGTGGGGTTTCTGCTCGACAGTTTCCGGCCGCCTTTGGTGGCCTTTGGGGTTCTCCTTTGCGCGGTGGGGGCCACGTTGCTGATGCTCGATCCGACGCCGACGATCCTTGGCTGCGCGGTCTTTCTGGTCATGACCGGCTGTGCCATGGGGGCGGAGGGCGACTTCCACGCCTTCTTTGCGGCGCGGCAGTTCGGGTTGGTGAACTTCTCGGCGATCTTCGGGACTTTTTCGATGTGCACGTCCGCCGGTTTTGGGTTCGGTGCCTATATGTTCGGGACGTTGTTCGACCGCTTCGGCAGCTATGACAAGGCGATTCTGCTGTCGGCAGGTGGGTTGCTGATTGGGGGCCTGCTGTTTGGGAGCTTGCCGGGTAGCGGAGCAGCGCGTGGGGAAAAGAAAGCTGGCGGGTTAGAGAGGCGATCGGCTTGAAAAAACCGTCATCCCCGCGGAGGCGGGGATCCATCTCCCAACCGTTCCGAATAGGACTTCTTATGGGAGATGGGTTCCCGCTTTCGCGGGAATGACGAGGTGTGAATTGGCGGTTACATCCACATCACCCGGTCCCAGCACCGAACCATAGCCAGCGGTCGTAATCCGCTCCAGCATGCGCGGCTCGGTATAATTGCCCGTCGCGGCGTGCTGGACCGCGCGATTGTCCCAGACGGCGATGGCGTTGGTCGTCCAACGCAGGCGCATCTGATAATCCGGTTTCTGGACTTCGTTGAAGAGAAGCGCGAGCAGCGCGTCGCTCTCCGCTTGATCCATGCCCACCACTTCGCCGGTATAGACCGCATTCACGAACAGCGTGCGCCGCCCGGTTTCGGGATGAACCCGCACCATCGGATGCGCGACCGGCGGGTAGGCTCGCTTGGCCTCTTCCATCCGCTTGCTGTCGGCAAGACCGCCATAGCCGCCCGCCTTCTGCGCAAAGCCCTTCCAGTGCAGCGCGCGCAGCCCATCGATCCGCGTCTTCATTGCATCGGGCAGGCCGTCATAGGCGTCCCCCGCGCTGGCAAAACAGGTGTCGCCGCCCAGCGAGGGCATGATCTCGGTCGAGCGTAGCACCGATATTTCGGGCGGGCATTCGGCCCAGCTTCCGTCGGTGTGCCAGATATCCGCCGCCGTGCGCGTCACGCCGTCGGCATAGACGTTCAATATTTCGCGATGACCTTTGATTGGACGGGCCTGGGTGTCGCTGTAGAAGAAAGGGTCTTCCGGATTACGCGCGAAGATCCTGGCTAAGGCCGTATGCTGCGCGCGGTCTATCCGCTGGTCGCGCAAGATAACGACCTGATAGCGCAGCAGCGCTGCTCGCAGATCATCGGCCTGCGCAGGGCTAATGGGTAGCGTGAGGTCGATGCCGCTGATCTCCGCGCCGATATTGGGCTGGATCGGCGTGGCGACCAGCGATCCGATGCTGTGCGTGACGGACATGACGAGATATTGCCCTTTCCCATTCCCGTCATTCCCGCGCAGGCGGGAATCCATCTCCCATAAGATGAGTTGGTTGGCACGGTCGGGAAATGGATTCCCGCCTGCGCGGGAATGACGGGCTTATTTATGTTCTGCGCCTCAATCAGAAGGCCAGCTTGTAGAGGCTGGCGACATTGTCGTGCAGCACCTTGGTCCGCTCCAGCGCGGTCAGGCCAGCGGTATGCTCCGCCAACAGGGCCTGCGAGTGGGGATAGGTGGAATCGAGATGCGGGAAGTCGCTCGCCCACATCATGCGGTCGATATTCATCTCATCCTTGAACTTGAAGGCGGTGATATCGTCCTGGAAGGTCAGGTAGATATTCTCCTTCAGATAATCGCTCGGCTTTTTCGACAGGATCACATCGCCCAGATTATGGGGCGAACGCTCCACTGCATGGTCCATGCGATACATGAAATGCGGTATCCAGCCCGCGTCGGCTTCTGCGCAGACGACTTGCAGTTTGGGGAAACGCTCGAACACGCCGCCGAAGATCAGCATGCCGATAATGTCCTGATTGCCGCGGATGATGCGGATGAACTGGTTGAGCTTCGGCCCACGCGGCTTGTCGGCGCCGGTATTGCCCTTGTAGGTCAGGATGTGGAAGCTCAAGGGCATATCCAGATCGACCGCAGCCTCCCAAAAAGGATCATAGATACGGCTGTCATAATCCTCCATCACCGGATAGCCGGGCATCATCACGCCGCGCATGCCCAGTTCCTTCATCCCGCGAAGGTCCTTGATCCCCTGTTCAGGCGATTCCAGCGCCGTGACGCCAAGGCCAATCAGCCGGTCGGGTGCGGCTTCGCAATATTCGGCCAGCCATTCATTATAGGCGCCGAACATCGCCGACTTATACGCCACATCGTCATGGCTGGACAGGAACATGCCGAGACTCGGATAGAGGATTTCGGCATGGATGCCGTCCCGTTCCTGATCCTTGAGCCGCTGCTTGGGGTCCCAGCCGCCCGTATGGCAGTCGAGGAAATTGGCGAAGGCCTGATCGGCCAGTTCCTTGCCACGCTTGCCCGCCGCCGATGCCAGCGTAATGGGATAGAGATTGTCCATCCCCGGAATCTGGAAGACGTCGCCGCCTTCAGGGCGGCGGATCATTCTGGGGGCAATCTCCTCATATTTTTTCGACAGCCGGTTCTTGAAGATATCGGCGGGCTCGGTGACATGGGAATCCGCCGAAATGATGGGCTTTTCGATCAGCTTGCTGTTCATCGGAACTCTCTCCTTTTGTCCTGTTCAAAGCCTGCGCGGTGGGCAGGTCGATGCCAAGCGAACGGCCGGAAGATGGCCGTCCGGCACAGACTCGCATTCTCCCGGCATCAAGCGTCGCCCGCGCGGCGCAGTGCCTCGCGCGCGGCGGTCGGCGTCTCGCCAAAATGGCGGCGAAAGGCGCGAGCGAAGGCCGCCTGCGACTTGTAGCCGACCGCCGAGGCGATATCCGCGATCATGCGCTCGCCTCGCAGCAAGCGGCGCGCTTCGGTGAGGCGGATCGCGACCAGCCGGGTGAGGGGAGGCTCCCCGATGGCGGCGGTGAAGGCGGTGACGAAGGAGGATTTCGCCATCCCCGCCGCCGCCGCGAGCTGCTTGATCGTCCAGGGTTCGTGATAATGGCGCTCCATCAGCCGGTGGGTCGATGCGATGCGTGGGAAGCGGAAGGCGTAGATGTCGGGCTGATGCGCGATCGCTGATCCGCTCATGGCAGTGCGCACCGCTTGGGTGAACAGCAACTGCATCATGGCCGCCGCAAAGGCGGAGGCGCCCGCCCCTTGCAGGGCCGTCTCGCAGAGGGGGGACGGCTTGGGCGACGCGGTGCGGTGGTCACCGGGATGGACGACCACAATCTCCGGCAGGGTCGGGACGGTATAGTCCGCCGCCGTACGCAATGTCTGGAGCGAGCCGCTCAAGACGCAGGTCCGCTTGTCGGAAGAACCGTAGCGGAATCGCGCCGGTTCCTCCGAGGTCGGCAGGTCGCGCAGATAGCGCGCAACCTGCGGCTCCTCGCTGGCCTCCAGCCCGATAAAGGCATGGGAGGCGCCGCGCGGCAGGCAGATGAAGTCTCCGGGCACCAGACGGCGGCGAACGCCGTCCGGCCCTTCGAAATTCAGCTCGCCGCGCAGCACATAGTGAAAGCCCATGCGGTTCATCGCCGGCAGGCGCAGATGGGCGTCGGCGCCGATCTCGATCATCGCAAAGCCCGCCCGCTCAATCGGCATGGACAGCACCAGCTTGGACAGCGACATGGTGGAGCGGGCATTGTTTTGCGCCATTCTCGACTCCATCTGCGGCTTGGGTCTTGGTTTGCGCCCGGCTCCCGCATAAGGCCGGACGCCTGGTGTCGAGGAACGATCGGACAGATAGGCCATTTTCCTCTCCTTCAATATCGGATCGTTGCGGTCACGCCGTAGGTCGCCGGATCGCCCCAGGTCGACTGGATCGAATAGGGGCCGCCCAACACCTGATTGCGATATTTGGCGTCGGTTACATTGTCCCCGAACACGCCGAGCGAGAAATGGTCGTCGTCGCTCGTCCAGGTCGCCCGCAGGCCAATAATGGCATAGGGGTCCTGCTTGAACTGGTGGATCGGGTCGAAATAGACGGTCGAAGTGTAGAAACCATTGGCGTTGAGCGTGATCCGCCCGCTCGACAGCGGAATATCATAGTTGATGTTCGCCGTGGCCGTGAATTTGGGCGCACGTTGCATCGCAAGCCCGCTGGCGTCGCCGTCGCGATTGAGGAAACGGCCATAGGTTGCACTGGCGGGATTCAGATTCTGCTCGAAATAGGGTGCGTTCAGGAAGTCCTTATATTTCGCATTGGTGTAGGCCGCGCCGAGATTGACCGTCAGCGCCTGTGTCAGCTTGCCGGAGAATTGGGCCTCCGCACCATAGATGCGGGAGTTGGCGGCGTTACGCACCAATGCCGAGACGCCGTTGAAGGTCGCGACCTGCAAATCCTTATAATCATAATAGAAGGCCGACACGTCGAAACGGATGCCGCCGCTCGCCATCTTGTAGCCGATTTCATAGGCGTTGATCTTCTCCGGCCGCAGCGAGACGGTGGTGAAGCTCGACGGGTTCAGTACGCCCGCCTTGAAGCCGTTGCTCCACGACGCATAAATGCTGCTGCCCGGCGCGGGTTCGTAGCGCAGCACGACGCGTGGGGTGAAGCGTTTGAACTTGTCCGTATATTCGACGCGCCCGCCCGCTGCCGTGCCGAAAAAGGCGTCGGGCTTTTCCTCGCTATACCGGCCGCCTGCGGTCAGGAACAGGCCGTCGGTCAGCTCATAGGTGGCGTCCAGAAAGGCGGCATAGCTTTTGGTCTTCACGCCATAATTGGGCGTGTTGACCAGCGGTCCACCATTGGTCGAGGATTTGAGATAGGGGAAGAAATTATTATCCTTCATGAAGAACAGTCCCGCTACCCAGCTGAAGGGGCCGCCGGGCTTGGAGGACAGGTTTAGTTCTTCGGTGAAGGTGTTGTACTTGGTCTGGCTGTTCGAATAGAGATAGGGCAGGAACAGGCCATCGCGGTCGAGATTATTCTCGCCCGTTTCCCGCCGGACCATCGTATAGGATTTGAGGTCCGCGAAGCCCAGATCGAACTCGCTGGTCAATTGATAGGCATAGGTTTTGAGCAGGAAATCGACCTTGCCATTATAGGAAACGTCGCCCCGATCCTGTGCGATGACGGTGCCGGGGACGGTGGTGCCGATCGACAGCCCCTCATAGGCATTATAGGCACGCACCTTGCCGTCGCGGACATGGTTGTGCGTGAAGGCCAGGGTAAAGCGCACGGCGTCGGACGGCTCGAACAGTAATTTGCTGCGTACGCCATAGCGTTCATAATCGCCATCGCGCTTGCCGGTGACGATATTGTGCAGCCAGCCATCGCTGCGTTCATAGATGCCCGCGAAATCGATCGCGATCTTGTCGCCAAGGCCGGTCGAGCCATAGACGCCGCCATTGAGGGTGTTCCAGCGCGAATAGCTGGCCCGCGCCGTCATGGTGGGCGTGAAGCTGGGCTTGGCGGTCGTCACCAGTATCGCGCCGCCGGTCGCATTGCGGCCGAACAGCGTGCCCTGCGGACCTTTCAGCACATCGACGCTCTGGATGCTCATGAACTGGAAATCGAGCGAGGACGGGCTGGGCATGTAGAAGCCGTCGACATAGGTCGAGACGTTGGAATAGAGGCCCGGTCCCGACAGGGCGCTGCCGACGCCGCGAATGGTCGGCTGCGCGGCTGCTCCCGCGAAGTCGAAACGCAGCGCGGGCACGGCGCGGGCGATCTGGGTGACGGTGTTGATATTGTTCGACTGTAACGTCTCTCCGCTGACGGAGGTGATGGTGATCGGCACATCCTCCAGCTTTTCGGCGCGGCGCTGGGCGGTCACGACGATGTCGGGCATCGTCATTCCCTGATCGGGCGCCGTCTGCGCGGATGCGGCGGATGCGCCAACCAATGCGAAACCGCTCACGGACGTCAGGCACAACAATAGCCTGGAACAATCAATGGCTCCCATACCCTCTCCCTTGATGTTCGCGGGCGGGTCATCAAAGACCGTTTATTGTGCTGCCCGCTTATTGTGGACTGTCATATTCTACGGAATATCGTTTTATTCTTGGCGGTTACTCTCACGCCGCGTCGCGCAACGGTTCCTGAAATCCCGAACCCCGCACCAGACGGCCGGGCAGCGCGCCGGTTGGCTCGCCCTCCCTATAGGTGATGACGCCGTTGACGAGCGTTACCTCATAGCCGTCGGCGCGCTGTTGCAGCCGCCGCCCGCCCGCCGGCAGATTATAGACCGGGCGTGGCGAATGCAGGCGCAGCCGCTGGTGGTCGATGACGTTGATGTCCGCCTTCATGCCCGGCGCCAGCAGGCCACGATCCATCAGGCCCACCGTTTCGGCAGGACGGCGAGTCAGCGCGGCGATCATCCATTCGATGGGGAAGCGCTCCTCCTCCGCTACGTCGCGACCCCAATGGGTCAGCAGGTGCGTGGGATAGCCCGCGTCGCAGATGACGCCATAATGTGCGCCTCCGTCGCCCAGAGCAATCACCGTGTCGGGATGCTGCATCATCTCGCGCACTTCTTTCAGCGTGCCGCTGACGAAATTGGCGCTGGGGAGGCAGAGGATGGCGTGGCCGTCCTGCTCCAACAGCAGGTCATAGGCGAGGCTGAGCGGACTGACGCCCCGGGCTTCTGCTCGTGCGCCGATCTGCATTTCGCGCGGCGGCGCATAATCGGGGTCGGCGCCCAGCGCGAACATCCGGTCGACCGCGCCGATCAGGCGGTTGGCGAGCGGCACCGGGTCCGGCTCGACATCTTCGGCAAGCAATTTTGCCTTGAAGGCCGGATCGCGCATGATGGCGATGCGCTCTGCCAGCGGCAGGCGGGCGATGGCCTTGTAGCTTGGCTTGGTCGACAGTGGATTGAGGCTGAGTTCGAGGCCCAGCAGCACCCCGACCGGCCGTTCGTGAATCTGGCCGCGCACGGTACAGCCTGCCGCATTGGCCTTTTCCATGCCCGCAATCAGGCCGCGCCAGCTATCGGGCGCTTCGGGAACTTGTGACAGGGTGAAGGACACAGGTCGCCTGGACACTTCCCCGATCCGCTGGATGATCGCCATTTCCTGTTCGGGCGGTTCGCTCATTTCGGTGATGATCTGGAAGACGCCAGCACCGGCTTCGGCCAGCCCCTGCGCCAGCGCCAGCACTTCATCAACGGCGGTCTGCACGCTGGGCGCGGGCTTGCCGTCCTTGGCGCGATGGTTGAGCGAGCGGGATGTCGACACGCCGACCGCGCCGCGCCGCACAGCTTCTGCCACCAGCCGCGTCATTTCGGCGCGATCGGCCTCGCTGGACGCGTCATGGTTCACGCCCCGGTCGCCCATCACATAGACACGCAAGGGCGAATGCGGGATCTGCACCGCGACGTCGACGTCGAAGCTGCGGGCGGCGAGCGCGTCCATATATTCGGGGAAGCTTTCCCAATTCCACGGGATGCCCTCGGTCATGACGATTTCGGGGATGTCCTCCACCCCCTCCATGACCTTGACCAGCTTCAGCCGGTCGTCCGGGCGGCAGGGTGCGAAACCGACGCCGCAATTGCCGGTGACGACGGTGGTGGTGCCATGGTTGCTCGATGGCATCAGCCGATGCTCCCATGTCACCTGCCCATCATAATGGGTATGGATGTCGACAAAGCCGGGCGTCACCAGCTTGCCGCTGGCGTCGATTTCCCTTGCACCTTTGCCCTCGACCATGCCGATGGTGGCAATCAATCCGTTCCGGATCGCAACATCGCCGGTGAAGGGCGCGCCGCCGCTGCCGTCAACGATCAGACCGCCTCGAATAATCACATCATATTCGACCATCTTATGCCCTCTCCTTGTGAAAAAATTATGAGAAGGCGGGCGGCACGGTGCAACTTAATCGGTCGATTATGCTTGATCGGCAAAACAATGTGGCCGTTCGGCACAATGGCGTAGAAAGGCTAGGAAATGCGGGTGCGGTGCATAACAAATGGCGTCTGCCCCTTCTCCGGGACCGGCGTCATCCGTTAGGGTTTTGCGCCTGCCTAGCCGTTCAGGATCAGGTCGATCGACCCCAGGTCGACCACGGCGGCCGAAAAGCGTTCGGCCATGGCGCAGCAGGTTTCCTCGCTCTGCATTTCCACGAGACACATCATCCAGCCAATGCCGTGAAAGGCATAGGCACGGAACGCTTCATAGGCGGCATCGACATTGGGTGCATCGGTGACGCCAAATTCCCGCAACGCCCCAACATAATCGACGATCAGGTCGCGGGCGGCCGCCCGGCGATCCGCCACCGAAAGCCCGCTGACCAGGAAATAGGAGACATCATGTGCCCAATGCGCGACCTGCACGCACTGCCAGTCGAGCAGCCGTACCTCGCCGTCGGGCAAGGCATAGACCTGCCCGAAATGCGCGTCGCCATGGCACAGCGCCCATGGCGCGCAGGGCCAATAGTCATCCTGCAACTTCGTATGGGTGCGGAACAGGAGATCGCGGTCGCGGATCGAGGGATCGACCAGTGCGAAACGCTGGCGGCTCGCATAATCCTGCCAATGTTCGGGGTTCCAGACCCAGTCGAGTACGTCGGCCGCGCGGTAGGAGCCGCCATTGCGCAGCCAATCGATTTCGGCCAGTTCCGGCGCCATCCAGGAAGCAGCCTGATAACGGGCGATGCTGCGCAGGCCGCTGGCCACCATTTCGATGCTGCCGCCCTTGACCGGGTCAGCGAATTCAGCGCCGATCTTGCACAGATCGTCCAGCACCAGCGCGCTGTTCCCCTCCGAATCGGTGTCGGCGAACAGGCAGTCGGGTGTACGTGTTTCATATTTGCCGCCCAGCATCCGATAGAACAGGGTTTCCCCGGCATAGACCTGATCGGAGCCTATTTCATGGCTGTGCGGTTCAAGACCCGTTTTCACCCATACGACCTGTGCGGGGGTGCCATCGCCATAAGTGAGTTCGGCCTGTACCTTCGTCGCCGTGCCGTGAATGACGTTCAGGATGCGGGCGTTGGCAACGGGCCGGTCGAGCACGGAATCGAACCAGCCCGTGTCGATCTGATCGATGGCGGTTGGAATTCTCCTGATCGCGTGCATATCGCTCTCCCTTGATATTCAGGGTTATGGGATGTGCCTTCGTTAATCGAATGATTATGTCTTTGATGTGGGCGTGGCAAGGGGATATTTAAGGGAATAATGGTACGTCAAAACCATTGCCGCATCGTAGACCAGCCGCTAGGGACATGGCATTTATGTCGAGCCTGTTTCCCAATCCGCACGAAGGCGCCCCCTCATGAGCGCGCCCACACTTTCGCTCCGGGGTGAGCCTTTGCCGGAATTTGCTGTCGCGCCGCGTCAGCCGGCCGGGCCATCACCGGTCCGCCGTCCAGGTTCCGTCCGCCGAACCTCCACCCTCTATGTGGACTGGCCGGATGGGCGTGGCGGACGCGCTTTCCTGCACGGTCGGGCGCGGGACATACTGACCCCGGTTTCGGGCGGTGTTCCCATCGCGCTGGCCGAAGACGCGATGGAGGCACAGGCGGAAAGTCGCGTGATCTGCAGCGTTGCGGCCGACCCGCCGCGCACCGGGCTGGAGGCGCTCGTCGGAGCGCGGGCAGGCGGCCATCTGCGGCAAGCGATCGACGATGTGCTGCATGAGGAAAGGGTGGCCGGATCGCCGCTCTATCTGTTGCTGGATGACATGGCAGGCACTACGCTGATCGCGGGCTGGGCATGGACGCAATGGCGAGACGAAGGGGTGATTGCCGAGCAGCGCGCGCATCGTCATGAGCGTGTGCCGCAGATGGCGAGTGTGTGCATCGGCTTCCGCCCCGGATCTAGCGCGCTCGATCTGAGCCGGGCAGAGGATATCAGCCCCACGCTGGTGCCGCCAATGGAGCGGGCCGATGATCCGGCGGGCTGGCATGACTTTCCGGTACTCCAAGGACCCAATCTGCGGCGCGCTCGCCGGATCGATGTGTGGCGCGAAGCGGGGCAGGTGCAGATCGACGCCACCTTTCAGGACAGTGGCGCGCTGCCCGAAGGCGGACGCAGCGGCCTGCATGAATATCGCATCCGTGCCGTTGCGGACAGGGCGGGCGAGAAACTGCTGTCCATTGAAGCCATCCCACAGATATTGCCTTTTCCGGAATGCCCGGCGGCAACGGTGAACCTGTATACGCTGCTCGATACACCGCTGGTGGAGATGCGGATGACCGTGCTGTCGATGCTGCGTAAGACGGCGGGCTGTACCCATCTCAACGACGCGCTGCGTGCACTGGCGGAGGTGCCGCGTCTGGTGTCGATGCTCCCGGCCGAGATTTAGCGCATTTTGAGGACGATGCGGCCCGCAACCTGACCGCTGAAGGCAGCGTGGAGGGCTGCGACATAGTCGGTCAGCGGGTAAACTTGCGCAATGGGCGGGCGCAGCTTCCCCTCGGCATGGAGGGCGAACAACGCCTGCATGTTCGCGGCCTGCACGTCCGGCTCATATTCGCCGAACTGACGGACGTCGACCCCGATCAACGCCGCACCCTTGAGCAGTGCCAGATTGACCGGCAGTTTCGCGATGCCGCCGCCCGCAAAACCGATGACGAGCAGGCGGCCTTTCCACGCCAGCGAACGGAAAGCCGGTTCCGTGGCCTCGCCGCCGACGGGATCGAGAACGATATCGACCGGCCGTCCATCGTTGGCGGCCTTCACATCGTCGCGCCAGTTGGGCGAACGTGCATCGATCGCCGCATCTGCTCCGGCGGCCAACGCCAGGGCGCGCTTTTCCGGGCTTGAGGCCGACGCAACCACCCGCGCGCCGAGCGCCTTGCCGAGCTGGACAGCGGCGCAGCCAACAGCGCCGCCCGCGCCCAGTACCAGCAACGTTTCCCCCGATTGCAACTGTCCGCGCTGGACCAGTGCGTGATAGGCGGTGCCGTAGCTGACGCGGAACACCGAGGCCTCCTCGAAGGACATGGTTTGCGGCAGCACCGTGATCGAGCGTGCGGGGAAATTGGTTGCCTGCCCAAAAGCACCGATGAAGGCTGCGGCGCATACGCGCTGACCGATCAGGGCGGGATCGACCGCGTCACCCACAGCTTCGACCACGCCCGCGCATTCAGTGCCGAGAACAAAGGGCAAAGGCGGCTTGAGTTGATATTCGCCCTTGCCAACCAGCACGTCGACATAGCTGATGCCTGCTGCCTCCACTGCGATTCGAACTTCACCCGCTTGAGGTGCGCCGGGATCGTGTGGGCGCAGCTCCAATTGCTCGGGCGCGCCGAAGGCGGTGACGGTGATGGCAAGGGGGGCATCTGTCATGCGACGGAACTCCGGGCGCGGATGGGGCGATGTTGGATAGAAGAAATTAATCAATCGTTGCAAGAATTAAAGTGCAATGGAGGCTTGTGACCGCTATCGATCAGCCTTTGAACGCCGAGGCCCAGCCTCGCATTTCGCTGACGAAGATTTCCGGCTGCTCCCAGGCGGCGAAATGGCCGCCTTTCGCCGGTTCGTTCCAGTAGATGAGATTGGGATAGAGCCGCTCCACCCAGCGCCGCAGCGGACGGATCGATTCATGGGGAAACAGGCTGATCCCGACCGGCAATTCGAGCGCGGGGTAGCGGACCTGATGAAAGCTTTCCCAATAGAGCCGGGCGGAGGATGTGCCGCTGTTGGTAAGCCAATAGAGGGTGACATTGTCGAGCAGAGCGTCCAGACTCATGGCCTTGCGCGGGTCGCCGTCGCAATCCATCCAGAAGCGATATTTGTCGTAAATCCACATCGCCTGCGCGACCGGGGAGTCGGCAAGGCCGTAGCCCAGCGTCTGTGGCCGGGTCGATTGTTGCGTGGAATAGCCGGTGTTCCATCGTTTGTGGTCGGCGATGGCGTCGAAAATCACCTGCTCCTCTGCCGTGGGATCGGTGATGTCCTGCGGTACGGCGGCGATGAGGTTGAGGTGGATCGACTGGACGCGATCAGGATGGCGCTGCGCCAGCATCACGGTGACGGGCGACCCCCAGTCGCCGCCCTGCGCCAGACAGCGGTCATAGCCGAGGCGGTCCATCAGCATGGCCCAGGCATCGGCGATCCGTTCCACGGTCCAGCCGGTTCCGCTCGGCTTGTCCGAAAAGCCATAGCCTGGCAGCGCAGGAATGATGACGTGAAAGGCGTCGTTCGCCGTGCCGCCATGGGCTTCGGGGTCGGCGAGGCCGGCGATGCAGTTCAGAAATTCCAGCACTGATCCGGGCCAGCCATGGGTCAGCAGCAGGGGCTTGGCCTGGGGGTGGCGGGAGCGGACATGGAAGAAATGGATGCCGAGGCCGTCGATTTGGGTGCGGAACTGCGGCCATGCGTTAAGCGCAGCCTCGCAGCGGCGCCAGTCATAGGCGGTCCGCCAGTGATGGACGACCATCTTTGCCGTTTCCAGCGGCACGCCTTGCTGCCAGTCCTCGACCGTTTCCGCGTCGGGCCAGCGGGTGCGCTCCAGCCTTGCACGCAGGTCGGTGAGGTCGGCCTCGGTTATGGCGATGGTGAAGGGGGTGATGGCGTCGGTCATGAAGGTTCGCGCCTGTGATCATCGTCCTCGCGCAAATGGGAACCCCTCTCCGTAGCTCGCACTTGGAAAGATGGCAGGAGATGGGTCCCCGCCTATGCGGGGACGACGGTGATTATTTCTTAGGCCGGGACTGCCTGCTTGGTCCCGCTGCCCTCGCTGGCCGTGGCGGGCGTGCCGTCCAGCACCGCCTTCACTTCCAGGAAGGCCTCGAACCCATGGTCGCCCCATTCGCGGCCATTGCCCGACTGTTTGTAGCCGCCAAAGGGCGCCATCGGATCGGGGCGGGGCTGGTTGATCAGCACCTGACCGACGCGCAGCCGCTTGGCAACGCTGGCGATCGTTTCATGGTCCTTGCCCTGGATATAGCCCGCAAGCCCATAGGGCGAGTCATTGGCGATGGCGACCGCTTCGTCGATATCCTTATAGGGGATGATCGAGATGACCGGCCCGAAGATTTCTTCGCGGGCGATGGTCATGTCGTTGGTGACATTGGCGAAGACGGTCGGCTGGACGAAATAGCCCTTGTCGATGCCTTCGGGACGGCCGGGGCCGCCCGCCACCAAAGTCGCGCCCTCGGCTACGCCCTGTTCGATCAGGCCCTGAATCTTGTCGAACTGCGCTTTCGACGCGACCGGGCCGACATCGGGATTCTGGGTCGGATCGCCCACGCTGATCTCCCCCGCAGTGGCGCGGGCGACCGCGATCACCTCGTCCATCCTGTCGGCGGGCACCAGCATGCGGGTGGGGGCGTTGCAGGACTGGCCACTATTGGCCGTAACCGCGCGAATGCCGCCGCTGACCGCCTTTTCGATATCGGCGTCCGGCAGCAGGATATTGGCGGACTTGCCGCCCAGCTCGGTGTGGACGCGCTTGATCGTGGGCGCGGCGTTGCGCGCGACCTCGATCCCGGCGCCGGTCGAGCCGGTGAAGGACACCATGTCGACATCGGGATGGCTGCTGAGCGCCGCGCCGACCACCGGGCCAAGGCCATGCACCATGTTGAACACGCCCGCCGGCACGCCCGCCGCTTCCATGACTTCCGCCCAGATGGTGGCGGAGAAGGGCGAGACTTCGGACGGCTTCAGGACCATAGTGCAGCCGCAGGCGATGGCGGGCGACACCTTGGCCGCGATCTGGTTGATCGGCCAGTTCCATGGGGTGATGAGCGCGCAGACGCCGATGGGTTCCAGCTCCACGCGATGGCCGCCGCGCTCATGGTCGAAATGATAGGTCTTCAGCACTTCCAGCGCAGTCTTGAGGTGCAGTTGCCCGACCATGGCGTGCAGATTGGCGGCCAGGTGGCTGGGCGCCCCCATTTCCTCGGTGATGACCTTGGCCAGATCATTGCGGCGGGCCTTGTACGCGTCGATCATCCGCTCCAACAGGTCGATGCGTTCTTCGCGGCTGGTCTGGGAAAAGCTGTCGAACGCCTTGCGCGCGGCCTTGACGGCGATGTCGACATCCTGCGCATTGCCGAGGTTGATTTCGCCCACCGGCGCTTCGGTGGCGGGGTTGATGACCTGGTGGCGCTGGGGGCTGACCGGGTCGACCCACTGGCCGTCAATGTAGAATTTCAGCGATTGATGCATGGTCATCCTCCTTGCGCGCCGGACATGTCGTTTGTCCGGGGCGGACCTGTCGATGTTCTGGATTCTGTTTGCCTAACATAAATAGGTTCTTTAGGTCCGTAAAGGGGCAGCCCGCATAACTGCGTGCATCGTGCCGCCTGATCCTCTATCAGGGCGGTTGCAGACGAAGAAAGGGAGTGGGGATGGCGCGGCCATCGAAGCCGTTAATATCGAGGGAAAATGCGGTGGAAGCGGCGCTGGCCGTGATCGACGAGCATGGTTTGTCCGGTTTTGGCCTTGCTGCGGTGGCGCAGCGGCTGGGGGTCAAGGCACCCTCCCTCTATCATCATTTCGCCAGCAAGGAGGATTTGCTGTCCGAAGTGTCGCTGGCGCTGTTGATCGAGGGTGAGCTGCCGCCGTTCGAGCCGGACCCCGACTGGATCGAGCAGATCGTGCGGATCAGCACGTCGAGCTGGCG
The DNA here is from genome assembly GCF_013375555.1 of Sphingobium sp. EM0848. Lineage (NCBI taxonomy): Bacteria > Pseudomonadati > Pseudomonadota > Alphaproteobacteria > Sphingomonadales > Sphingobiaceae > Sphingobium > Sphingobium sp. EM0848. The sequence goes on along the minus strand of NZ_JABXWB010000005.1, from coordinate 51,384 downwards.
TTCGGTGCTGCGGCATCCCAAGGCCGCGACCCTGCTACTGCAATATATGCCGACCTCGCTGCTGATGGGCGCCTATGAGCATTGGGCACATTATCTGGCGGTCAATGGCGTGCCTTCGCGTTTGCATATCGTCATTCTCGACGGCACCGACAAGCTGACCTTCGGGTCGGTCCTGTTCACAGCGCAGCGCTGGATCGAGGGATCGGGCGGCATGAAGGTCGCGAAGACGGAACGGCTGCCCTATCTGTCGGAGGCCAGTGCGGCCATGACGATGAACGATGAGGAGCAGTTCTCGCGCTCGATCCGCGACTATGTGCGGGGCGTGCTGGCGGGCGACAGCGAGTCAGGAACCGAAGCGCTTGGAAAGGCGCAGCAGGATGCGCCGGCCGGGGTTGATCAGCGCAAGCGTGTCCGACGGGCGCGCTGAGGCCGTGCCGGTGCCAGAGCCAGTGAACACCTGATCGAGCGAGCGGTAGAAGCTGTAGCGGTTGGTGATGTTGCGGGCGATGAACTGCACCGACACCCCTTGCCGATCATCGTTGTAGAGGATGCCGGCGTCGAGCATCGCGTAGGGAGACTGCCAGCTGTCGGGCTTGCTCGTGCTTTGCGCATAATAGCCGCTGGTGAAGCTCAGGTCGGCGGAGAAGGACAGGCGGCGTTCGGCCGCGACCGGGAGCGTGTAGACCGCGCCGCCCTGCATATTCCATAGCGGGGCGCGGGAGAGGGGGCGGCCCGTCAGGTCCTGTGCACTGAATGCGCCTGACGCGCGGGGCATGAGCGTGCAGCCCTGCGCGATCGACTGGCCCGCATAGCAGGGCGCGATGAAGCGGGCATAGCGCGCGTCATTATAGGCGATGGCGGCGTGCAGTTTCAGCGGACCGCCATCGGCATAATGGGCTTCCAGCTCTGCCCCGGCGATGCGGGCGCGGCCGGCATTGACGACGCTCTGGTCGGAGCCGGTGCCGTCGGCGCGGGGGATGGTCGCGGTGACCTGAAGCCCGTCGGAAATATAGCGATAGACAGCCGCCATCGCCTTGAGCCGTCCTTCCATCAGCGCCGCCTTGGCCCCGCCCTCAAAGCCGCGCATCACCTGCTGATCGTAGGAGCGGTCGGTTGCCGGATCGCCGGTGCCCGCATTGAATCCGCCCGACAGGAACCCCCGGCGATAGCCGCCATACACAGTGAGCCGGTCGTTGGGCCGCCAGCTGAGCGTCGCTTCGGGCGACAGGTCGGTCCAGCTCCGCGACGGACGTACAGTCGGGATCAGCATGCCGGAGGGACCGTAGTTGGCGATCCGCTTGCGTTCATAGGATAGGCGCAAGCCGCCCGACAGTTCGAGATGGGCGGGCAGGGCATAGGTCAACTGGCCAAAGCCCGACCAGGCATTGCCGGTCTGGTCGTGACTTTCCCGCCGCCCGAGTATCTTGGGTGAGCGGCCGTCATAAAGCGTGCTGGCGAGATGATGGAGCGCGGCATGCTGATAGAAGCCGCCGATCATGAAGTTGAGCGGCTCGGCAAAGTCGCTGCTGATCCGCGCTTCCTGCGTGAATTCGCGGGTTCGCAGGCGCTGATAACCGGCGGTGATGAATTGGGCGAAGGCAGGTTCGGCCAGCACGAAGGAAGCCGAATGTTCCGACAGCAGCGCATAATAGCCGCTGGTAAGAGTGAGCGAGAGCGCTGGGCCGAGGCGCTGATGCACGTCCAGGCTGACGAGAGTCTGGTCCTGATTGGCAAAGGGTTCGGGCGCGGTCAGAGGCTCGACCGCCTCGAACAGCGGGCCGGAATTGGAGCGCGTCAGGTGGCTGTTGGCGGTGCAGTCATCGGTTTGCGGCGCGAGCTGAGAAAAGCCGAGCGGGCAGGCGATGGTCTGCATCGCAGATTCGCTGCCCGCCATCCGCACGCCATTGCGACTGAGCTTGAGGCGTGCGGTGAGCGGCCCGCCATCATCATATTTGAACGTCAACCGCCCGCCCCACATGCGGTTATAGGGTAGCCGCCGCCGGTCGGGAGAGAAGATGCTGCCTTCAGGATAGTCATTGTGGAAATAGCCGCCAAGCTGCGATCCGAACAAGGCCAGACGCGCGCCGATGGTATCGGTGAGGGGACCAGAGACAGTGGCTTCGATCCGGTTTTCCCGGCCGACAAATTCACGTTCGGCGCTGATATTGGCCTCAAAATGCGAACCGGGATCGCGGGTGCGCACGACGATGATGCCCGCCGGGCTGTTCTTGCCGAAATAGAGCGCCTGTGGGCCTTTCAATATCTCGACCTGCGCGGTGTCGAATTCGGCGACGCGGCGGATATTGGCACGGGATACCTGCATGCCGTCGATGTTGAAGGAGACCGCTTGATCCGCGAGCGGATTGGCTTCACCCACGCCAATGCCGCGGATCAGGATGATGCCGCCCTGTGGGCTGGCACCGACTTCGGAGACGACCAGTTGCGGGACCATCTGGACGAGATCATCCATCCGTCTGTAACCGCGCCGCTCCAACTCCGCAGCGCCGAGGGTCGTGGCGGTCACGGGGGTTTGCAGCAAATATTCCTCGCGACGCCGGGCGACGACGATTAGTTCTTCCTCGGGCGGGGGAGGCGGCAAGGGTCTGGCGATGGGAGAGGGAAGTGCGGGTTGGGGAGCGTGGGTTTGTAGGGGCGGACGGCGGGCGGGCAACGGGCGGATCACGATCGCGCCGGACCGCTCGACCGAAACGCCGAGTGGCGCGCCTCTGATCATCATCCGCACCGCGTCGATGGCGTTGCGCGCGCCAGTCACTGGTCGGGCCTGCAAGCCGCTGACGGCGGCGGGCGAAAAGAGGATATTGGCGCCGGTCGCGCGCGCCAATACTTGCAGCGCATGGTCCATTGGCTGGGCGGCGATATGGATCGGCGTTTCCGGCGCACGCTGGGCATGAGCGGTCCCGGCCGTGACGACACAGCATGCCAGCAGCCATGTGCCGTCCTTCCCCACGCTTCTCCCTGTCTTTGTCTTTTGACTTATGGCGCTGATGCTAGGCTGACCGACGCGCTTCTGCCAACAGGATTTTTAAACGCTTGATGAGGGGAATTGCCTGTCCTGCGTCTCATCAGTAGAGACATTATACCGACAGCCCTAAGGATTCTGACCGTTTCATGATCACTCCTTCCGCCAGAGCAGAAGCGGCCGTTTGGCTGGCGCGTCTGCGGTCCGAGGAGCGGACGGTGGCGGAGGAGGAAGCGTTTCGGGTCTGGCTGGCGGCGGATACGGCCCATGCCGCGGCGTTCGAGGATCTGTCGGCCGCTTGGGATTCTGCCGGGGCCTATACCCCGCCCGCCGAACCCGCGCCGCTGCACAAGCCGCTGACGCGTCGGGTTGCCATCGGCACCGGGGCGGGGCTGGTGGCTGCTGCGGCCAGCTATATCGCCTATGTCGGCATGGCCGGATCAACCCGTTATGTGACGCAGACCGGCGAACGGCGGCAGCTCACGCTGGAGGATCGGTCGCAGGTGACGCTGGACAGCGACAGCAGCCTGGAGGTCGCCTTTTCCGGCAGCGTGCGCCGGCTGACGCTGGAGCGTGGTCGTGCCTATTTCGACGTGGCCCATGACAGGGCACGGCCCTTTGTCGCGACGGCGGGCGGGCATGAGGTGATCGCGCTCGGCACCGCGTTCGAGATCGACCATGCCTCTTCCGCGCTGTCCGTGATATTGGTGGAGGGCAAGGTGGCGGTGCGCTCGGGCCTTGACGAAGCCTTCATGCGCGCGGGCGACCGACTGGTCTATGAGGGCAGCGCCGCGCCGCGCCGCGACCGGCCCGATGTCGCGCGACTGGTGGCCTGGCAGCGCGGGCAGCTGATCTTCGACAATGACCGGCTGAGTGATGCCATGGCGCAGATGGGCCGTTATTCCAGCCGACCGATGGTCATCGCCGATCCTGCTCTGGGAAACCGGCGGGTGAGTGGCGCTTTTTCCATATCTGAACCGGCCGCCTTTGCGCGGTCGGTCGGCGTGTTGTTGGACGCCCCGGTGGCGGTGACGTCGGCGCAAATCGTGATCGGCAGCGGTGAAAAAGAATCTATTCCGATGAGGTAAACGCGCTCTGCTGCGTCAGACAGGAAGAGGCCGAATCATAGGCCCGGCTGACATGCGGGAGCAGGAATGAGGATGATGGGAGAGGCAGCGACGGCTATGGCTCGGACGGTGCGCGCCTGTGTGGCGCCTATGGCGCTCGGCCTGTTGGCCGCCTGTTCGGTGGGTGCGCGGCAGGATACTCAGCGGGAGCCGTCTTCCGCCGTCGACACAATGCTGGGCGATGAGGCGGATGGCGCCAACTGGCCACTTTATGGCCGGACCTTCAGCGCCAATCATTTCAGTCCATTGAAGCAGATCGATACCAGCAATATCGGGCAATTGGGGCTTGTCTGGTCCTATGATCTGCCCGACACCGGCAGTCTCTATACCTCGCCCATCGCCGTCGATGGCGTGCTTTATTTCGTGCAGGGCTATAGCATCCTTCACGCCATCGATGCGCGGACGGGCAAGCTGCTCTGGAAATATGATCCGCAGGTCTGGAAGGTCGCGGGCGTCAAGCAGCGCGCCGCATGGGGGAGCCGGGGCATCGCCTGGTATGACGGACGGATTTATGCGGGGACGATCGACGGGCGCTTGATCGCGGTCGACGCTAAAACCGGCAAGTTGGACTGGGAGACCCAGACCACGGAGGGACCGAATGACGGCCGCTATATCACCGGTGCGCCATGGGTGTTTCGCGGCAAGGTGATGATCGGCCATGGCGGGTCGGATTTCAATCCGGTGCGTGGTTATGTCTCGGCCTATGATGCGAAGACCGGCAAGCGGGCGTGGCGCTTCTATGTCGTGCCCGGCGATCCCAAAAAGGGCTTTGAGGATGAGGCGATGGCGATGGCCGCCAGGACCTGGACCGGGGAGTGGTGGAAAGTTGGCGGCGGCGGCGCTCCGTGGAACGCCATGGCCTATGATCCCAAATATCACCGCGTTTATATCGGCACCGGCAATGGCGGCCCGTGGAATGCGAAAGTGCGCAGTCCCGGCGGCGGTGATAATCTGTTCCTGTCCTCCATTGTCGCGCTGGATGCCGATACGGGCAAATATATCTGGCATTATCAGACCAATCCGGGAGAGACCTGGGACTATAATGCGGCGATGGATATCGAGCTGACGACGCTCACTATCGACGGAAAGCCGCGCGACGTCCTTCTCCATGCGCCCAAGAACGGCTTTTTCTATGTCATCGACCGGGCGACCGGAAAGCTGATCTCCGCCGAAAAGTTCGTGAAGGTGAACTGGGCGTCGCGGATCGACCTCAAGACTGGACGGCCGGTGGAAAATCCGGCGGCGCGCTATCCGGGGCCGGAAGGGGCGGTGGTCATGCCGGGGCCGATGGGCGGGCATAATGTGCAGCCCATGTCCTTCAGCCCTTTGACCGGCCTTACCTATATTCCGGCGCAGGATACCGCGAATTTCTACACCGACGCGGGGGTCGACCGGCAGCATTGGAAGCCGGTCATGGGCCGCATGGGCTATAATGTCGCGATCACTTTCGCCAAGCCGCCCAAACCCTTGCCCAAGCGCGAGACGTTCCTGCTCGCCTGGGACGCGGCGAAGCAGCGGGCGGCCTGGCGCGTGCCGCTGCCGGTCAATTCGGGCGGCGGGGTGATCAGCACCGGCGGCAACCTGTTGTTCGCGGGCAGTTCGGAGGGGCGGTTCATCGCCTATGATGCGCGCAGCGGCAAGACGCTCTGGTCCTTCGACGCGCAGGCGGGCATTTCTTCCGAGCCGATCACCTATACGGTCGGCGGGCAGCAATATGTGACGGTGCTGGCGGGCTATCGCGGCATTGTCGACGGATCGCCCTGGGACTATCGGACGCAGCGCCGCCGTGTGCTGACCTTCGCGATTGGCGGCAAGGCCGTGTTGCCGCCCGCGCCGGAGCCTCAGAAGAAGCAATTTGTCGACTATGCGGGCTTCGCGCTGGATGAGGCCAAGGCGGGGCAGGGGGAAAAGCTCTACGGAGCGTCGCGTTGCACCAGTTGCCATGGCGTGGCGTTGCAGGCCGGGGGCATGGCGCCGGACCTGCGCGAATCCGGCATAGCGGGGTCAGCGGAGGCTTTTGCGCAAGTGCTGCATGAGGGGCTGTTGCGGGAGCAGGGCATGCCGGCTTTCCCCGAACTGACGTCGCAAGAACTGGAGGCGCTGCGCCATTATATCGTCCGCACCACCCGCAAGGCGGCTTCGGGTGCTGACGAAGGGCCGCATGACGAGGAACTCAGGCACTAACAGGAGAGCGGAGCATGACCGATCTGACGGGCAAGGTGGCGCTGGTGACGGGCGGGGCGTCGGGCATCGGCCGGGCGTCCGCGCTGGCGTTGGCGCAGGCGGGAGCAGCCGTCGCCATCGCCGATCTCAGCCCCGAAAATGGCGAAGCCGTCGTCAAGGAGATTGAGGCGGCGGGCGGGCGGGCGATCTTCATCGCGACCGACGCCACCGACGAGGCGCAGGTCGCGCATATGGTGGAGCGCACCGTCGCAGAACTGGGTGACCTCAATATTGCATTCAATAATGTCGGGCGGGGTGAAGTCGGGGCGACCATTGTCACGACGACTTCGGAGAAATGGGACTGGATTTTGGCGACCAGCCTAAAATCCACCTGGCTGTCGATGAAATATGAGATTCCGGTCATGCAGCAGGCGGGTGGCGGCTGTATCGTCAATATGGCATCCACCGCCGGGATCAGTCCGCAGATCGCTGGCTCCCCCGCTTATTCGGCTGCGAAGGCGGGGGTGGTGCAACTGACCCGCTTTGCCGCCAAGGCGCATGCGGCCGACAATATCCGGGTCAACAGCGTGGCGCCGGGCCTCACCTCCACGCCGATGGTCGAAGCCTGGTTCACCGAAGAGATGAAATATGAGGTCTATAGCAAGGACCAGTTCACGCACCGGCTGACCCGGCCTGAGGAAGTCGCGGCGGCGGTCGTCTTCCTGGCTTCGCCGGGCGCGTCGATGATCACGGGCGTCAATATCCCGGTCTGCGGTGGGCTGCCCTGACCGAACAGCAAGTACAATAGGAGAGAGCATCATGTCTGAGGTCGATCCCGAACTGTTGCCATTGGTCGAGCGGATGCCGACCCGGCCGTTCGCCGTCGAGACGCTGGCCGAAGACCGGGAGACGATGCGCGCGCTCTGGGCCGCCTATGTCCGCCCGACCGATGACGGCGTGAAGCGGACGGAGCGTTTCATCCCCGGTCCCGATGGCGCGCTCCGCGTGGTGATCTTCGAACCGGAGGTCCGCGCGGGCGTGACGCCGGCGATGCTGTTCATTCATGGCGGCGGTTTTGTCGGCGGCACGGCCGACAATGGCGAACCGTTCAACCGCCGGATCGTCGCGGAACTGGGCATCGTCATCGTCTCGGTCGACTATCGGCTGGCGCCTGAAACGCGCTATCCGGGGGCGATCGAGGATTGCTATGCCGCGTTGCTCTGGATGGTTCGGGAGGCGGGAACGCTCGGCATCGATCCCCGGCGCATCGCGGTCGAGGGGGTGAGCGCAGGCGGCGCGTTGGCGGCGGCGCTGGCGTTGATGGTGCGGGACAGAGGCGAGGTGTCGCTGGCCTTCCAGTCGCTGATCTACCCGATGCTCGATGACCGCAGCGCGAAGGCGGCGCCGGATGGCGTGACGGGCAAGATCGGCTGGTTCTGGGAAAGCAACGCTTTCGGCTGGACCAGTCTGTTGGGCGCGGATGTTGTGGGTGGATCGGATGTTTCACCCTATGCCTCGCCCGCGCGGGCCACGGACCTTGCAGGACTGCCGCCGACTTATATCGGCGCGGCGGCGCTGGACATGCTGGTGTTCCAGAATCTCGACTATGCCAAGCGTCTGATCGCAGTTGGCGTTTCGACGCAGGTGGAAGTCTATCCCGGTGCCTTCCATGGCTTCGACGTCGGGACCAGCACCATCGCCGAAAATTTTAAGAAAAGCCGCCTCGCCGCGTTGAAGCGCGGCCTCGGGCTGGCGTGAAAGGACTATTCATGATCGACGAGAACAAACCCCTGGCCGGCAAGGTCGCGATCATCACCGGCGCGGGACAGCCGGTTTCGATCGGGCGCTCGCACGCCATGGCCTTTGCCCGCGCGGGGGCAAAGGTGGTGGTGAACGATAATGGATCGCCGCTCGATGGCGTCGGGACGGATGCCTCGCTGGCAGACATGGTAGTGCGGGAAATCCGCGACGCGGGCGGCGAGGCTGTCGCCAGCGTCGAAAGCGTGGCGACGACCGAGGGCGCCAATGCCATCGTCCAGACCGCGCTCGACGCCTTCGGCAAGGTCGACATATTGGTCAATAATGCGGGCAACCAACGCTTCGCCCGCATCTATGAAGCGACCGACGAGGATTTCGACAGTCTTGTCGCGGTGCATCTGAAGGGCACGTTCAACATGACCCGTGCCGTCTCGAAGCCGATGATGGCGCAGCGATACGGTGTGATCCTGAACACGGCCTCGACCGGAGGCCTCGGTTTTTACGGCAATTCCATCTATGCGGCGGTCAAGGAAGGGACAGTCGGTTTCACCCGTTCCGTCGCCCGCGATCTCGGGCCACATGGCATCCGTTGCAACGCCATCCGCCCCGGCGCGGTGTCGCGCATGCGAGCCGATCCCAAGGCGTCGGAAATGGCGAATGAGGCGGAACTGGTCCATGGCTTTCCGACCGCCTGGAACCAGTTCATCGTCCGCGACATGGTGACGAGCACGAACGAAGCGCCGGAAACCGACCTCAATCCCGATCATATCGCCAATTTCGTGCTGTGGCTCTGTTCGGACGCGGCGGCGAACGTCAACGGCCTCACCTTTCGCGTCGCGGGGGGCGAGATCGGTCTGATGACCGACCCGGAAGTGAGCCGGTCGGTGTTCCGCGCGGGCGGCTGGGATTTCAAGGCGCTCAACCAACCGCAGGTGCGCAATTATCTGATCGGCGGTCTCGTCAATCGCTTTGCGGGCAAGGGCGGACAATGAAGATGGACATGCAGGCGCTGACGCCGGGTGGCATGACCATCGGGGAGGAATTCCGCCGGTCGTGGAAGCCGATGGTCGCGGTGGTCCTCGGTATCTGCTTCGGCAGCGTGCCGGCCTATTCGCTGGGCGCCTTCATCCAGCCTTTGACTCAGGAGTTCGGCTGGTCCGTGACGCAGATCACCGGCTGGATGCTGTGCTGGAGCCTTGGCGCGATCTGCTCGGCGCCGATCGCAGGCTATCTCGCCGATCGGGTCGGGGCGAAGGGCGTGGCGCTGGTTTCGCTCTTCGTGCTGGCGGGGATATTAGCGGCGACGGGCTTTGCCGTGGAGACGCTCGCGCAATATTATCTGAGCGGCTTTGCCATTGGCGCGATTGTTTCGGGCACCAGCGCTATCACCTATGGCCGAATCGTGAGCAGCCTGTTCTCGAGGGGGCTGGGAACTGCGCTTGGCATCATGTCGACCGGCATCGGAGCAAGTGCGATCATCGGGCCACGGTTGATGCAAGGGATCATCGACGCCTATGACTGGCGCACGGCGCTGTTTGTGGAGGCCGCCTTTCCGCTCATCATCCTGCCCCTGCTGGGCCTGTGGCTGCGCGAAGGGCATAGCGACCAGATGATCGCAAATCGCGCGCCCAAGGGAGAGGGATTCACGCTTGGCACGGCCCTTCGCATGCCCGTTTTCTGGATCATGTCGCTTGGCGCGTTGCTCTACGGCATTTGCGTTGGTGGCGTGTCGGTCAATCTGATGCCTTTCCTTGCGACGGAGGGGATCAGCCGCGCGGAAGCAGCTTCAGCGGTGGGATTGTTCGGCTTTGCGACAGTGACGGGGCGCTTTCTGACCGGGATAATCATCGATCGCGTTCATATCCATGCCTCTGTGCTGATGTCGATCGTGCTCGCCGCTGAGGCTCTGTCCTTCGTCCTGCTTGCTTATGGCGGTGGCGGGGTGGCGCTGCTGATTGCCTTGCCGATATTCGGTTTCGCGGTCGGGGCGGAGGCGGATTGCCTCGCCTATTGCACGGTGCGGATTTTCGGCCGGCGCTATTATGGCAGCATCTTTGGCATATTGGGCATCGTCATGCTCTATATCGGGACCGGGATCGGGCCTGTGCTTTTCAGTCTCTCGCAGGAAAAGCTTGGCGGCTACGGCATGGCTTTCAATATCTGGACGGGATTGGCGCTGTTGGCGGTCCCGCTCTTTCTTTGGGTGGCACGGGTGCCCTTTTTTGCCGGAGCGGACGAAGGCTATTGAGGCCAAAACTTATGCTTGCAGTATAATATGTAGTTGATTACTTAAATCTCTGGAGAGGCGAGAATCAACTATGACCTACGCGCCACAAGACCAATCGGCATGGCAACGCCTTTCGCGACGGGTAGGGCGCTGGACGCGCCGTCCCGCCATGGCGGAAGATCTGCTGCAGACGGCCTTCGTGCGGATGCTCAGCTATCAGGAACCAGTTGCCAATCCCGACAATTTTCTGATGCGGGTCGCGGGCAATGTCGCGATCGACCAGGACCGGCGAGAGCGCACGCGCCGCGCTGAGCCCCTATCCGTCGACCTGCATGAGATGCTGCGCAGCGACGATCCCCTGCCCGATGAGGCATTGGACGCGCGGCGGCGGCTGGAAGCGGTCACGGCGGCGCTCGACAGCCTGCCGGAGCGGACGCGTCGGATATTCCTGATGCATCGGCTCGACGGTTACAAATATCGCGAGATTGCTGAACTGGAAGCGATCAGCATCAGCGCAGTGGAAAAACATATCGCCAAGGCTGCCTTGTTCATTGGCGGCTGGCGCGATGCATAAATCTCGGCCTTTCGGGTCAGGGGAGGAATAGAGTTTGAGTGATTTTCGTCAGCTCGCGCGGGACTGGATTGCCGCGAACCTGCCGGCATCGATCCGCATCGCCATGCCCGAGGAGGAAATCCCCTGGGGCGGGCGCAAACCGACCTATCCCAATCCCGATACGAAGGCGTGGCTGGATGCGATGATCGCACAGGGCTGGACCGCGCCAACCTGGCCATCGGCTTATGGCGGCGCGGGGCTGGACGCGGCGCAGGCGATGATCTTGCAGGAGGAATTGCAGCGCGCGGGCGCGCGGCCGGCGCTTTTTTCCTTCGGGCTGTGGATGCTGGGGCCGGTGCTGCTGGAATATGGCACAGACGAGCAGAAGGCGCGCTTCCTTCCTTCCATAGTGCGGGCCGAAACCCGCTGGTGTCAGGGCTATTCGGAGCCGGGCGCCGGGTCCGATCTGGCCTCGCTGCGCACAAGGGCGGAGGACAAGGGCGACCATTGGCTGGTCAATGGGCAGAAAATCTGGACCAGCTATGCCGACAAGGCCGACTGGATTTTCGCTCTGGTGCGTACCGATATGGACGCGCCCAAGCATCTGGGCATTTCCTTTCTGTTGATCGACCTCCAGACGCCGGGCGTTTCGGTGCGGCCGATTGAGCTGATCTCCGGCTCTTCACCTTTCTGCGAGACCTTCTTCGACGATGTGAAGGTGCCCAAGGAGAATATGGTCGGTCCGCTCAATGGCGGCTGGACCATCGCCAAGAAGCTGCTGCAATATGAGCGGCAGAATGTGTCGGCGGTGGGCTTTGGCGGCGACCGCAGCGTGCGGATCGAGGATCTGGCGAAGCGTGCGGTTGGCGAGGTCGACGGGCGGATCGCTGACGGCGCGCTGCGGGCGCGGATCGCGCGGCATAATTTGTATGAGCGGGCCGTGGATGTCACCACGCGCCGGACGCAGATCGCTGCCGATAGCGGCGATGTTGGGGTGCTCACCTCGGTCGTCAAATATGCGTCGGCCAAGGCCCATCAGGCGCGGGGGGAACTGGCCGTCGAACTGCTGGGGCTGGATGGCCTGGGCTGGTCCGGCGACAATTTCGATGCCGGTGATCTCAATGAAACACGCAAATGGCTGCGGTCCAAGGGAAATTCGATCGAAGGCGGGACGTCGGAGATCAATCTCAACGTGATTTCCAAGCGCGTGCTTGGCCTGCCCGACTGATCCGAGGTTCCATTCATGACCGTTTCTGCTGAAGACCTTCAGATGCTTGCCGACACCGCTCGGGAGTGGGTGAGCGACAATGCGCCTGCGCGCGCCGGATTGGGGCGAGATCCGGCGCTTGGGGCCAGTCAGTGGCGCGGCGTCGCCGAAATGGGCTGGGCCGGGGCGGCCGTGCCGGAGGAAACGGGCGGCGCGGGTTTCGGCTTTGTCGGCCTTGGCGCACTGCTGGGCGAGATCGGGCGCGAGATTGCGGATATTCCCTTGCTCGCGAGCGGCATTGCTGCGTCGCTGGTGGCGCGTTTCGGGTCCGATGTGGCGCGCTACGAGACGCTACCGGGCCTGCTCAGCGGTGAGACGCAGGCTGCTCTGGCGATTGGGGAGGGCGCGCACCATGGCGGCGCTCTGTCGACGACGGCGACGCGGACGACGGGGGGCTGGGTGCTGAACGGCCGCAAAAGCTGGGTGCAGGGCGCGGCCAGCGCCGCTGTGCTGCTGGTCGCGGCGCAGGGTGACACGCCGATGCTGTTCCTGGTCGATGCGCAGGCGGTTCGTCATGAGGCGATTGACAGCGTCGACGGCCGTGCCTTCGCTCATGTGATCCTCGACAATGTCGCCGTGACCGATGATGCTCTGCTGGCGGGCGGCGGCGATACAGTGGCGCGTGCGGTTGATCTGGCCCGGATCGGCCTTGCCGCAGAAATGGTCGGCGCCTGTGAGCGCGCGATCGAAATCACAGTGGACTATCTCAAGACCCGCGAGCAGTTCGGCCGCAAGATCGGCTCTTTTCAGGCCTTGCAGCATCGCGCTGCGCAGATGCTGGTCGATCTGGAACTGGCGCGGTCTAGCGTGCAGGCGGCGCTGGCCGCTGCGGATGAAGATCGGCCCGATCTGGAGGAGTTGGCGATCCTCGCCAAATATATGGCGGGGGAGGCGATCCATCTCGCCAGTAGCGAGATGGTGCAGCTCCATGGCGGCATCGGCATGACCTCAGAGCATGTCGCGGGCAATTATATCAAATGGGCGCGGGTGAGCGAGGCACTGCTGGGCGGCAATGCTTTCCTTGGCGAACGCTACGCCACGATCAAAGGCTATTGACCGGGGAAAGAGCGATGACGTCGACAATCGATCAGAGCTTGCGTTGGTGGGCGGACAAGATTCCCGGTAACCGCGCGATCGTGGTCGGGGCAGATGTCACCACCTATGGCGAGTTCGAGCAGTGGACCGCGCGGATAGCCATGGATTTGCGGGCGCGGGGGCTGAAAGCCGGCGATCGGGTGCCGATCTTCGCGCCGAATTCGATGCTCTGGTGCGCCGCCGCGCTCGGCGTTATCCGCGCGGGCGGAACGCTGGTGCCGCTCAACTATCGCTATACTCAGGAGGAGGCGATATCGGTCGCCGCCGACTGCACGCCGACGATGATCTATGTCGGGGGCGACAAGGCGGGGATGCTGGCGGGGCGGGGCTATACGCTGCTGCCGATTGAAGACGTCGCCGCGCTGCGGCAGGGCGAGCCGGTCGATTTTGTGGGCGATCATGATCCTGATGCCGTGACCGTCATCGGCTATACCAGCGGCTCGACCGCACGGCCCAAGGGGGTGATGCTGACCCATCGCACCATGCTTGGCTATGCGCTGGAGGCGGTGATCAACTATCCCGAGCATCAGATGGGCGCGACGGCGATCAACGTCGCGCCGCTCTATACCAGCGCGGGCACGGTCCAACTGGTCGAGTTTCTGAACCTTGGTATGACCGACTTCATCGAGGCGGATTTCGATGCCGAGCGGGCGCTGCGCCTGCTGATCGAGGAGAAGGTGCAGATTTTTGGCGGCGTGCCGACTTTCTGGGAGCGGATCGCCGCCTGTCCCGGTTTCGCCGAGGCTGACCTGTCGCATATCAAATGGGCGGCGGTGGGCGGAGCACGGGTGCCGCTGGCGTTGCTGGAGACATGGCGGAGCAAGGGCGTGATCCTGCGCCAGCTCTACGGCTTGACCGAAGCGGGCGGTAATTCATCGGTCATGCCCGCGTCGGAAGCTGTCGAACATCCCGAACAATGTGGCCGGGGCGGCATCTTCACCAAGCATCGCATCGTCGACGAAAATGGCGAGGATGTGCCTGTCGGTACGCCGGGTGAAATCATCCTGCGCGGTCCGGGCGTGATGATCGGCTATTGGAACAATCCAGAGGCGACGAAGGACGCGTTCTTCGGTGACTGGCTTCGCAGCGGCGACATCGGCGTCATGGATGCGAAGGGCAATATGCAGCTTGTCGACCGTCTCAAGGACATCATCATCTCAGGCGGCCTCAATATCTGGCCGCTCGATATTGAGGCTGTAATTAATGAGATTGACGGCGTGGACGAAGTCGCAGTGATCGGTGCGTTCGACGAGAAATTCGGTGAGACGCCGATGGCCATCGTCCATGCCCGCCACCCCATTGCCGCGTCAGAGATTGTCGACCACTGCAACACACGCCTCGCAAACTATAAAGTGCCTCGTTATGTCGTGGTGCAGCAGGAACCGTTGCCGCGTTTGGCCACGGGCAAGATTTCCAAGCGTGACCTCAAGCAGCGCTACAAGGACGCGCATCTCACATTAGAGAAAGTGCGTTAAATCATGCGGTTGGCGGGCAAGGCCATTCTTTTGTCGGGTGGCACGCGCGGCATGGGCGAGGCGATGGTACGCGGGATCGTCGCCCATGGCGGTCAGGTCGTGTTCGGCGGGCGGGATCGCGAAGCGGGTGAGGCGATCGAAGCGGACCTCGGCGGGCAGGGCATCTATGTCCCGCTGGATGTGCGGCAGGAAAGCGACTGGGCGCGGGCGGTCGAGACGGCGACCACGCGCTTTGGCAAGCTGAGCGGCCTCGTCAACAATGCGGGCTTCGGGAAAAGCCGCCGCATCGAGGCTGTGGAGATGGCCGATATCGAGGAGATTATCGGCATCAACCAGATCGGCGTCTTGCTGGGCATGAAATATGCGATCCCGGCCATGCGGGACAATGGCGCCGGTTCGATCGTCAATATCGGCTCAGCAGCCAGCCTACGCGCCCATGCCGGTGTCTCCATCTACAGCGGCGCCAAGGCTGCGGTCGTCGGCATGAGCCTGTCCGCGGCGGCGGAACTGGCGCCGCAGGGCATCCGCGTCAATGTCGTCCATCCCGGCTATTTCGACACACGCCTGCTCGATGAATCCTCGCGCGGCATGGGGCGGACGATCGGTGTGGAGCGCACGCCTCTGGGCCGCGTTGCCGAACCGCAGGAGATCGTCGGAACGATCGTCTATCTGCTGTCGGACGAAAGCGGTTTTGTCACTGGCGCGCAGATCACGGTGGATGGCGGCCTCACCATGTGAGGCACGCCTATCCTCAACCTTGTCCTTCTGCCAGATCGACCACGATCTTGCCGAAATGCGCGCCACTGGCCTGATAGGCGAAGGCTTCGGCCAGTTCTTCGAGCGGAAAGCTGCGGTCGATGACCGGCCGGATGCCATTGGCTTCAATCGCCCGGATCATCGCGCGCTGATGGGCGCGGCCGCCGACGGTGATGCCGTGCAGGCGGATATTCCGGCCCATGATTTCGGCGGTCGGGATTTCTCCCACGACCCCGGCCAGCACGCCGATTAGTGAGATATGGCCGCCAATGCGGGTGGCCCGGATCGATTGCGTCAGCGTGCCCGCGCCGCCGATCTCGACGACCACATCCGCCCCATGCCCGTCGGTCGCCTCGATCACCGCGCGGCTCCATTCCGGGGTGTCGCGATAGTTGACCAGCGCATCGGCGCCCAGCGCCCGCAACTTCTCCAGCTTGACGTCGGATGAAGAAGTGGCCAGCACGCGCGCGCCTGCTGCCTTGGCAAATTGCAGCGCGAAGAGCGAGACGCCGCCTGTCCCCTGCGTCACGACCCAGTCGCCCGGCTTGACCCGCGCCTCCTCCATCAGTGCTCGCCATGCGGTGAGCGCTGCGCAGGGCAGGGTAGCTGACTCGGCACTGGACCAACCGGCGGGAGCAGCGGTGAACCAGTGCGCTGGAGCGGTCACATAATCGCGTGCAAAGCCCTGACCCCGATCGCCGGGAACGACTGTGGTGTAAGCTGGGTGAATGTCGCCATCCGCCCAATTTGGGAAGAAGACGCTGACGACCTGATCACCGACAGCAAAGCCCATTACGCCCTCACCGACTGCCTCGACGATGCCGGCGCCGTCCGACATGGGCGAAATGCCGTCCCGCGGCCCGAGGCGCCCGGTCACAACCGCATAATCATGGAAATTGAGCGAGGAGGCCTCGATCCGGACCAGGATTTCGCTCGGTCCCGGCGGATTGGATGCTTCCTGCGTCAATGCAAAGGGGCCGATGCCCTTGATGGCACCGAGGCGTAACACACGGCCGAACGCGCTCATCATTTGCCTCCCAATGCTGTCAGGAACTGGACTTCGGTGGGGCCGGTGAGCAGGCGCTTGAAGGTGCTGCGCTGCGATTCCGTCGCCGGATTGTTGATGTGAAAATCGAAAGCCTCGCGCGATGCATAGACTTCGAACAGGCGATAGACCCCGTCTTGCTTGCCTACGCGATAATAATCGAAGCGAAGCGTGTCGGGCTCCGTTTCCCGCAGAAAGGGCATCAGCGCATCAAGTGTCGCCTCAAATTCCGGGGCATCCTCGGGACGCACCGTCATTGTCACCAGGATCGTCACCATGCCTTCTGTCTCTCCGATTCTTTCTTATTTAATTAATCAAATATGATTGACATACGCCCGGCCATTGCCGTGCGCAATAAGGGCTTTGTCGCCGCCGCAAAGAGTGGGTTCCAGCCGAAGGAGAGGCGCCAAAGGCCTGCTTTTCAGCCATTTTTGGGCGAGATGATGAACTGGTGCGGCAAGGGTCCCTTCACCCGCTCAAAGCCGCTTGACCTGCCTGGTTGAATCAATCTAATGTGAATAGGATAAAGCGCCCTCAAGGAAGGGCGGCAAGGATGAGGGTAGAAGCCGTGAGCTATGATATTCTCCTGAAAAACGGCACCATCGTTGACGGCACAGGCGCCAGGCCCTTTGTCGGCGATATCGCGATCAAGAACGGAAAGATTGTCGCCATCGGCCCCAATATCGGTGCGCAGGCGGATGAAGTGATCGACGCCAGCGGCAAATATGTAACGCCCGGCTTCGTTGATCCCCACACCCATTATGACGGCCAGGTGACATGGGATCGTGACCTGATGCCGACCTCCGGCCATGGTGTCACCACCATCGTCATCGGCTCCTGCGGCATCGGCTTTGCGCCGGTACGCAAGGGTACGGAGGACTGGCTGATCACCCTGACCGAAGGGGTCGAGGATATTCCCGGCACGGCCCTCAATGTCGGCATTCCCTGGGGTTGGGAGAGCTTTCCCGACTATCTCGATGCGCTGAGCCGCAACAGCTATACGCTCGATATCGCCGCGCATGTACCGCACAGCTCGGTGCGCGCCTATGTGCTGGGCAAGCGCGCCGAAACGGATGAAGCTGCGACTGAGGCGGATCTCCAGCAAATGGCCGCTATCGTTTCCGAAGGGATTGCGGCGGGCGCCGTGGGTTTCGCTACGTCCCGCGTTACCATGCATCGCGGATCGGATGGCGGTGTGCTGCCGGGCACCAACGCGGCCGAGCAGGAACTGCTGGTTCTCGCAGAGGCCATGCGCGACGCGGGAGGTGGCGTGTTGCAGATCATTCCGTCGGGCATCACCGGCGGCGTCGAGGGTGAGGAAGGCGAGCAAACTATGGCCGGCATCGGCCATCTGCGCGACAAGCACAGCCTGTCGACCGAAATCCAGATGATGCGACGACTGCATCAGGCCACCGGCCAGCCGGTGACTTTCACCTTCGCTGAAGGGATTGCGCTGGGCGATGCCGAATATGAAAAGGCGCGCGGGATCATCGCTGACATCAAAGGTGCGGGCGAGCGCATTCATCCGCAATTCTCGCCCCGTCCGGTGGGCGGGCTGATCTCGCTCGACAGCTATCATCCCTTCACCGCGCGGCCGAGCTATGTCGCGATCACCGGTTTTTCGGTCGAGGAACGGGCGAGGAAAATGGCCGATCCGGCGGTCAAGGCCGCTATCCTGTCCGAAGCCGATATCGATCCCGGCAGCGACGATCCCTTCAAGCATATCAATGAGACATTGCAGCGCTCTATGGCTGCGGTCTACAGTCTGGAAGCGCTCGATTATGAGCCCGATCTGTCGCAATCCATGGCGGCGATCGGCGCGGCGGAAGGGCGCGGCGCGCTGGATGTCTGTTATGACAGGTTGATCGCGCAGGATGGCAAGGCGATCCTGATCTGGTTCTCCACCGGCTATGTCGATGGCGATCTGCGCAAGAAGGAACAATGTCTCACCGATCCGCAATATCTGATGGGCCTTGGCGATGGCGGCGCGCATGTGCAGTTCATTTGCGACGCCAGTTTCCCAACCTTCCTGTTGACCCATTGGGGTCGCGACCGGAAGCGGGGGCAAACCTATCCGATCGAGATGCTGGTGCGAAAAATCAGCAAGGATCCAGCTGATCTTTACGGTCTCACCGATCGCGGTGTCCTTGCGCCCGGTAAGCGAGCCGATATCAACGTCATCGACTATGATCGGCTGGCCATCGGGCGACCCGAACTGGTGCAGGATCTGCCCGCCGAGGCCAAGCGTTTCATCCAGGCGGCGACCGGCTATGACCTTACCATGGTCAATGGCGTGATCACCCGGCGGCAGGATCAGGCGACCGGCGCCTATCCCGGCAAGCTGGTCCGCCGTCGTCATAATGCCAAGATTGCCAATGACCACGAGGGTGCGCTGGTCACCTGACCGGCAGCCCTCGGCTATGACCTGATTTCATCAAGGGCATGGTCCCGCATCTGTTCGGAGCTGACCCTCTTCCGTGGTGGTAATGCTGTGGAAGAAATTCATCAATATTGGCTGACGTTCCGGCCATATAATTGGCTTACCGGAACCTGAAAGTCTCAAATACAACAATGTCGTGCAGCGTTATGTGCGCTGTTCGCGTCATTGCGTGGCGTAATCAATTCATATCTTGATATTTAATTGTGCTGATATTTCTAATCGGTTCTTGATTGAGTCTGTGAGTATAATTAACTAACCGATAAATTATATAAGTGATCAATCCAGGGAGAGTGAAGATGATTTACGACTTCGCTACTAGGCGTTCGGCCTTTCGCCAATTGACAGCTGTTTCCCTTATCGCGCTCAGTTGCGCCATTGTGGCGCCGGGCTGGGCACAAACCACGCCGGATCAGGCGGCCGCACCATCGTCGGACGACATTGTCGTCACCGCGCAGCGCCGCGAGGAGCGATTGACCGACGTTCCGATCGCGATCGCCGCCGTTACCAGCAACCAGTTGGCGGGGGCGGGCGTCACAGCCACCCAGCAACTGGGGCAAGTGGTTCCGGGCTTGCGGCTCGACCTGTCGGGTGGTTTCTCGCAGCCTACTTTGCGCGGCGTCGGCAGTTCCGTGGCGGGCGCGGGCCTGAATGCCTCGGTCGCAACCTATGTCGATGGCTTCTATCGGCCGAGCCAGTTGTCGAACAATTTCGATATTGCCGATGTCGAATCCATTCAGGTGTTGAAGGGGCCGCAGGGCACATTGTTCGGCAAGAATGCAACGGGTGGCGCCATTTTGGTGACGACGCTGGAACCGACCTTTGAACCGTCGATGAATGTCAAGATCAGCTATGGGCGCTTCAACGAACTGCGTACCTCAGCCGTCGTCTCGACGGGGATCACTGATACGCTGGCGGTCGGTTTTTCCGCCCAGCGCCGTCGTACTGATGGCTTCCAGTATAATCTGTACGCTGGCAGGAATGCCGACACGGCAGATAACTGGAACGTCCGCGCCAAGCTGCTGTTCAAGCCGACCGATGCTTTGTCCTTTCTGCTGACCTATGAGCATACCAGGATCAACGACAATTCGTCGGCGACATACAGCGCCTATCGGGGCTATTCGATGGCCAATGATCCCGCGCTGATTGAAACGCTGCTGCCCGGCACGCCGCAGCCAGTCGTCATCCCTCAGGTGCGGGGTACAGTGAACCTCAACGCGCCACTGGCGTTCAAGGTCAACGCCGATGGCATCACGCTGCGCACGCGGCTGGATCTGGGCAGCGCGACGCTGACTTCCTATACCGGCTATCGTGACGAGAGCGTTTTCATCTCGCAGGATTATGACGCGACAAACCTGACGCTGTTCCACGGTGTATTCGACCCACAGGAAAAAACTTTCACCCAGGAATTGAACCTGGCATCGAACGGCAGTGGACCGTTGCAATATGTCGCGGGTCTTTATTATTACCACGACAATTCCCGCTACCCCAGCTATCTCGCGACATTCAACGGTGGTGCGCCCCTTAACGTTTTCGACGCAGCCAACTATTCGGAATCCTATGCGGCGTTTCTCGACGGCACCTATAGTTTCAACGATAAATTGTTCCTGACGCTGGGTGGCCGATACAGCATCGACAAGATCAGGGACCGGTTCGCTGCTTTCCCGCCTTCGGCTTTTGACGGCGCCAGTACGACATTCCGCGCCTTCACCCCGCGGGCGGTGCTGCGTTATGCCATCGATAACAATATGAGCGTCTATGCTTCGGCCAGTCGCGGCAACAAGTCGGGCGTGTTCAACGCAACGGGATTCAGCAAGGACCCGGTCAAACCCGAAAAGATCGATGCATTCGAAGTCGGTTTCAAGACATCAAGGCCCGGATTCCGGTTCGAAACATCGGCGTTCCTGTATAATTTCCGCAATCTTCAGGTGAATCGTTTCACCAATACGGCTTCGATACTGGTGAATGCCGCAAAGGCGCGAATCTACGGCGCGGACGTCCAGTTGTCGGTCAAGCTGGCCGAGCCGCTGCGGATCGAGCTGGGTGGCGCCTATACCCATGCGCGCTATCTGGAATTCCCCGAAGCGCCGACCTATCTCGGCACAGGCTTCCCCGGCGATCCGATCCGGACTGCCAGCGTCGATGCGGGTGGCTTCCAGATGACCCGCGCGCCCGATTGGACCGGCAACGCGGCGATTACGTACGAAACCAAGCTCGCGGATGGGAAATTCCTCGCGACCGCCAGCTATTACCGCACATCGCGCTTCTTCTTCGATGCCGGGCATCAGACTGAGCAGAAGGGCTATGGCCTGATGGCGGCGCGGGTGAACTGGACGACGCCTGATGGTCACTACACCATCGGCGTTTATGGCGAGAACCTGACCGATACCAAATATCTGGCGCAGGTGCTTCAGGAACCGCAGGCCATACTCCAGCAATATGGCACGCCGCGAACCTATGGCGTCGCGTTCGAAATGAAGTTCTGATCAACCAGCGAAGGACAGAAATGAAAAGGCGCGCCGTCCCAAGGGGATGGCGCGCCTTTTCTGTCAAAAGCGGTAGGAAAGTTGGAGATGCACTTCCCGACCACGCTCGACAATGGCGTTGAGGTCGCCCGGTGCGCCGACGGCCGTGCCCGTGCCCGATCCCTGACGCGGCATGTCGTTGGCCGATGTCACGACCAGTTCATTGGTCAGGTTGCGGCCGATCAGCGCCACTTCCCAGCCCGCACTGACGCTGGATAGGCGCACGCCCGCGTCATAACGGGTGAAGCCGCGCTGGACAGCATCGGGGCGCAGAGCGTCGGAGAAATTATATTTTGAAGTATATTGCGCGCCCCAGTTGAAGCCGAGCCGCAGATCGTCGGACAACGGATAATCATAGTTGATGCCGAACTGGAAAGAAAAGCGCGGTGCCTTGGGTGGCGTGCGGCCTTCCAGGTCCTGCTTCTGATAGGCTGTTCCCGCCGCGTTCAGCACCTGATTGCAGCCCGCGGAAATGGTCTGTCCCGTGTAGCAGGTTCCCAGGAAGTCATGATATTGCGCGTTGTTATAGGCCGCAGCCGTGCGCAACTGGAGGCCCGGCGCGTTGGGAACATCCAGCATGGCTTCCGCTTCGATACCCTTGATCCGAAGCGTGCCGACATTCTGTACTTCCTGCGCCTGCGTCACCGCGTTGAAGACCTGCACTTGCAGATCGTCATAGTCATAATAATAGCCGGTCAGGTTGAAGCTCAGCATATTGGCGATGCGGGTTCGCAGGCCGACCTCGCCGCCCTTGGCCTTTTCGGAAGCAAAGTCGCCGGAGTCGGCCGTCGTCGTCGGCGTCACCGATATGCTGGTATTGAACCCGCCCGTCTTGAAGCCCTGCTTATAGGCCGCGTAAAGCGTCACATCCTGATTGGGTTTCCAGGTCAACGTGGCCTGAGGCGAGACATTGTCGTCGCGGAAACGGTGCGGAATATATTTGACCGCGAACAGATTAAGCCGGGTCGGATGGACGTAAATCTGGTTCACATAGGAATCGCGCTTCTGTTTCGAGTAGCGCGCGCCGCCCGCCAGTTCCAGTTCAGGCGCGATCTTCCATGTCAGTTCCGCGAAGGCCGACCAGGTTTCGTCGGTAAAGCCGTTGCGCAGGCGGAAAGTGTCATAACGGCCGGTCGCCGGATCGACGGGATCAGCGAAAACCAGTGAGTCGAAGTTGAAGTTAAGCTTGCCCTTGGCGTAATAGGCGCCCAATGTTGCATTGAAGGGACCGTCAAATGAGGTCAGCGCGCGAAGTTCCTGGCTGAACTGCCGGAATTTGATCTCCTGCCCGGAATAGATACCGAGTGTTGCGCCGCTGAAGCTGTTCGCGTCATGTTGTTTATAGGCATAATAGCCGGTGATCGACGTCAGGGTAACGGTGTCCAACGTCTTGTCGAGGCGCAGCGAAAGAACGCCTGACTTGTGATCGTCATAGGTTTCCCCGTCCTTGCGCTGGTAACTCATGGTGCTGGCGATCGGTAATGGAATGTTGGCTGTCGAAATCTCGCCGTTGATCCGGCAGTCGGCATAGGGATCGGCAACACCAAGGGTGAGTTGCGGAACGCTTCGTCCCGCACCGCAGCGGCGTTCGTAGAAGACGCCGGAATCCTTCATATGCGTGCCTGACGCCTTGAGCGTAGCGACGAAATCGTCCGCGTCATATTTCAGTGTCAGGCGGCCTGACAGGGCGCTGCCGTAGGGAACGCGGTCGGACGCAGGTTGGCGGAAGAAGCCGTTGGTCGTGTTGGCCTGCGCCACATTCTTGAAATAGCCGTCCATTTTCGATGCGCGCATGGCGAAACGGACGCCGAACCTGTCCGAAAGCGGGCTGGAAATCATCGCCTCGGCATAGCGTTCGTCGGCGACGAATTCATAGCCCGCCTTGACCATGGCTTCGAAGCTTTTGCCCGGATCGGCGGTGGTCATCGACACAACGCCGCCAGTGCTGTTCTTACCGAAGAACAGTGCCTGCGGACCTTTCAGGACTTCGACCTGTTTCAGATCATATTGGGTATTGATGATTTCACGCCCACGGGTCATGGCGATGCCATCGAGATTGAGAGCTACCGACTGATCGAAGCCGGAACTCAGCGAGGAAGACCCGACGCCGCGCAGGAAGATGCTGGCACCCGATCCCGATACCTGGCGGCCCACGACCATCAACGGCACCATTTTCGAAATGCCTTGAACGTCAGAAATAGCCTGTTTTTGTAGGGTGTTACCGCTGAGCGCGGTGACCGCCAACGGTGCATCCTGCAGGCGTTCTGCGCGCAGGCGTCCGGTGACGATGATTTCTTCGATCGTGGGTTCCTGCCCGGCCGGAGCGGCCTGCTGTGCCCATGCTTGCTGGCTGGCGGCAAGCGCCAGCAGTGCCGCGGTGCCTTGCAGCACCGCACACCGGTTGTACCGATTACGCATTATCCTCTCCCCTGTTGTGCTTGTTGAATAATGGCCTTTCTTTTATGATGACGTTCGCCGTGCCGCTTTCCTCAACGCCTGGGATCGACCAGCACTTTGGCGGCGCGCGGCTGGGTAAGCAGTTCTTCGAAAGTCGCAGGCACCTCGTCCAAACCGATGATGCGGCTGATCATGGGTGTGACGTCCAGTTCGCCCTCGCAGACGCGGTGCATGGTCTGACGGAACTCGTCGGCCGAATAGGCGATGACGAATTTCAGTTCCAGTTCCTTGTTGATCGCCATGGATGGCTCGATCTGATCGGGCGCCATACACACGCCGGCGATGATGATCTGCGCGCCTCTGGGGGCGGCGTCGATCAGCGCGTTCAACATGCCGGGCACGCCGACGCATTCGAACAGGATTGCGCGCTTTGTCTGGGTCTGCACGCGTGGATAGACGGTCGGGCCATAGGGCACGCCGGTCGCGATCCAGTGTCCGTGCGGATCGTGCTCCGCCGGATTGACGATGACGTCCGCGCCCAGTCTTTCCGCAATGGCACGCCGCTCGGCCACGAAGTCGGAGGCGATGACGGGCCCTAAGCCGCGTGCTTTCAGCTCCGCAATGATGGCAAGCCCGATCGGCCCGCAACCGATCACCATATAGGCGCTGTCGCCATGGTCGGCCTTGTTCACGGCATGGACAGCGACCGCCATCGGCTCGACCAGCGCCGCCTGTTCGCTGGGGCAGCCATTGGTGACCGGCAGCAGCATGCTTTCGGTCAGCACCATATATTCGGCATAGCCCCCCGGATAGCGGTTGGAAAAGCCGACGCCTTCTGCGCCCTTGTCATCGAAATTGACCGCGAAGGCACCGACGAGGGCACCTTCCTTCAATGTTTTTTCCGTATTCGGCCCGAACTCCACAATCTCGGCACAGAATTCATGGCCCAGCACCACATCCTTGTTCGGATCGATGCGGCCCGTCAGCAGGCCTGCGCGGCGGCCATAGTCGATAAAGGGTTCGAAATGGTGGACGGCATGAAGATCGGACCCGCAAATGCCGCAATGCAAGGTGCGCACCCGGACCTGCCCGTTCTGCAAGGGGGGGAGCTCATAATCGTCAACGATGATGGCTGGGCCACGACGAATGGCTGCGCGCATGCGCCCTCTCCCTCTTGTTTATTCGGTCGATGTCTTTATGAGTTCACATTAATCGATCAATGAAGGTTGGCGCAAGCCCTCCGGATAACTTATCAGGAAAGCGCCGCCATGCACGGCGACGGGAGATGACAGAATGACCGCATCCGCCACTGACGCGCCGACTCTGGCCCATCCCGACAAGCTGTTCATCGGTGGACGCTGGGTGCGGCCTGCCAGCGATCGGAAGCTTCGCCTGGTGAACCCGGCCAATGAAGAGCAGTTCTTCGAAGTGCCCGAAGCCTCAATCGGGGATATGCAGGCAGCGGTCGCGGCGGCGCGTCAGGCCTTCGACAAGGGGCCGTGGCCCCGCATGACACCCGCCGAGCGCGCGGCGAAGATGCGGGCCATCGGTGCGGCATTGGCCAAGCGCTCCGAAGCGCTCGACAAGGCGTGGACTGCGCAGATCGGCACGCCGGTGATGATCGCCAAGGGATCAAGCGCTGGCGGACCGGGGATACTCGACTATTATGCGGGTGTCGCTGAAAGCTATGCCTTCGAGGATCTGCGCCAGTCGAACGGCTATATGTCCAAGGTCGCCATTGTCGTGAAGGAGCCGGTCGGCGTTGTTGCCGCCATCGCGCCCTGGAACGGGCCGCTGATGACCATGCTGTCGAAGGTCGCCCCGGCGCTGGCCGCGGGCTGCACCGTGGTCTGCAAGCCCGCACCGGAAACGCCGCTGGAAATGTTCCTCCTTGCCGAGGCCGTGGAGGAAGCCGGACTGCCTGACGGCGTCCTCAACATCCTGCCGGCCGAACGTGAAGTGTCGGATCAACTCATCAGCCATCCGGGGATCGACAAGGTGTCCTTCACCGGATCAACTGCGGCGGGGCTGCATATCGCCTCGGTCTGCGCTTCGCGCATGGCGCGCTACACCATGGAACTGGGTGGCAAGTCGGCGGCGATCGTACTCGACGATTTCGACCCGGCCAAACTCGGCCCGATGTTGGCGCCACTCGTTACGATGATGAGCGGCCAGGTGTGCATCAACAACAGCCGCGTGCTGGTGCCGCGCGCGCGTCATGACGATTATGTCGAAAGCCTCGCCACGTCTATGGCAGCGATCAAGGTCGGCAATCCGCTGGAGGAAGGCGTCTATATGGGACCGGTCGCGATGAAGCGGCAGATGGAGCGGGTCCAATATTATATAGACAAGGGTCGCTCCGAAGGCGCTCAGGTTGCGACTGGCGGCGGCCGTCCTGCCGATCTCAACCAGGGCTATTTCATCGAGCCGACCCTCTTTACCGGCGTCGATAATGGCATGACCATTGCCCAGGAGGAAATCTTCGGCCCCGTCACCGCCGTCATCCCCTATGACAGCGAGGAACAGGCGGCGGAAATCGCCAATGCCAGCGATTTCGGCCTGTCGGGCGCCGTCTATACCGAGGATACCGACCGTGCCTATGCCATGGCCCGACATATTCGGACCGGCCATTACACCCAGAATGGCCGGGAATTCGACCTGACCAATCCGTTCGGCGGTTTCAAGAAATCCGGCGTCGGGCGTGAGGGCGGGCCGGAGGGCATGGACCCCTATCTGGAGATCAAGACCGTCTTTCTGCCGCAAGCGCCGAGCCATTTGTGACCATGGCAGTCATATCGTAGCATAGGCGGGCAAGGACGCCATCAAAGGCTGAACAGTTCACAGAAGGGAGAGAAGCGTCATGCTGACCGTGCATCATCTCGTCGCTTCGCAATCGGACCGGATCGTCTGGCTGTGCGAGGAACTGGGTCTCCCCTATGAACTCAAGCGCTATGAACGCGATTCCGTCACCAATCTGGCTCCGCCGGAATATCGCGCGCTGCATCCCTTTGGCACCGCACCCGTCATTACCGATGGCGAGCTGGTGCTGGGCGAGTCGGGCGCGATCATCGAATATCTGTGTGACAAGGCGGGGGGAAAGCTGACGGTCGGACTGGGCGCAGCCAATTATGCTGACTATCTCTTCTGGTTTCACTTCGCCAACGGCTCCTTCATGCCCGCGCTGATGGTCGATGTGTTGCTGCCGATATTGGGGGTCGATACGAAGGAAGGCATGGCCGCCCTGTTTCGCGAGCGGTCGGATCGGGCCCATGCCATGCTGGAGGAGCGTCTGGGGGCTGTGCCCTATCTGGCGGGCGATGACTTCACGGCAGCCGACATCATCACCCTGTTCCCGTTGACGACGATGCGCCTGTTCGCGCCGCGCGATCTGTCCGCCTATCCCCATATTCTGGCCTATCTCCATCGCGTCGGGGAACGTCCCGCCTATCGCCGCGCCATGGAAAAGGCCGATCCCGGCATGCCTCTCAATCTCGCATGACAGGGCGTGTCACATCGCGCTTCGGCGCACAATCGACCGCGCTGGAAGTGATCGAGGGCATCGACCTGGCCGGCCGCGCGACCATCGTTACCGGCGGGGCATCGGGCGTCGGCGTCGAAACGGCGCGGGCGCTGGCCCATGCCGGGGCGTCGGTGTTGTTGGCGGTGCGCGATTTGCAGGCCGGTACCCGTATCGCTGCGGTCATCAATGTGGAGGTTGGCGCGGACAGGGTTTCGGTCGACTTTCTGGAACTGGGCAGCCTTGCCTCGGTACGCGCCTTCGCTGAGCGCTGGGGCGAGCGGCCCTTGTCCTTGCTGATCAACAATGCCGGGGTCATGGCCTGCCCTCAGGGGACGACCGAGGATGGGTTCGAAACCCAGTTCGCGGTCAACCATCTGGGGCATTTTCTGCTGACGACATTGCTGGTTCCTGCCCTGGAAAAAGGCGTGCCCTCGCGGGTCATCGCCGTCTCGTCCTCCGCTCATGCTCTGTCCGATGTGGATTTCGACGATCCCGACTTTCGGAAACGGCCCTATGACGCCTTCCAGGCCTATGGCCAGTCGAAGACCGCCAATGCCCTATTCGCGCTGGAGTTTGATCGGCGCCACAGGGATCGCGGCATACACGCCTTTTCGCTGATGCCGGGCGTGATCCAGACCAATCTCGGCCGGCATGTACCTGATGCTGACTGGTCCGCCATCGAGCATCTGACCAAGACGGTCGAGCAGGGGGCGTCCACCTCGGTCTGGGCGGCAACCGCGCCGGAACTGGAGGGGAAGGGCGGCCTTTATCTCGAAAATTGCGCCGAGGCGGAGGTCTTTGTTCGAGGGATGCCGCGAGGTACTGGAGTCATGCCCTATGCGCGCGATCCAGATGCGGCGCGACGGCTTTGGGCGCTGTCGGAGGAGAAGGTTGGACTGGCCGTCGGCTGAACGCGCTTAGCGCCTTCGTGGGAGTGCGACTGAGCCTATATGCCGGCCCCTACCACCTCATGCTCATCGACATAGAATAGCGTCGAATCCTTGGCATCGATGAACTTCGCCTCATCGGCCAGCAGGCGACGACCGGCGGCCCGACCTTCCTTCGAGGCGCCCGCCGCGATGATGTCGTCCACGCTGTCCCACCACAATTCGGCAATGCCATCATAAGGTTCGACGCCGCACCCGCGTGCATCGACGGCGGGCGTGATACGCGGGTCGGCAAAGGCATGGCTTTGCACATAGCGCCGAATGCGCAGCAAGGACGCGGCCTCCCGCACCAGCGGCGCGTGCACTTCGCGCCAATGGCGTTGGAACTCGGCCTGCGACAGGCTTGGCAGGCGTCGCAGACAGAAGACCATCTTGATCATGGTCAGCGCACCCGCGGCGGTAAAGCTTCTGTTCCGGCATATTGCTGGCGCAGGACCGGTTTGGAAATCTTTCCGGTGGCGAGGCGCTGGAGCGGCTCGGCATGGACCGCGACATAGCGCGGCACCTTGTAGCTCGAGAGATTGGCATTGCAGTGCTCTACCAGCGCCGTCACCGAAATCTCGACCTTGCCATGGACGATGGCGAAGGGGGTTTCGCCGAATTTCTCGTCGGGCGCGGCGATCACCGCTGCTTCCTCGATCCCCGGATATTCCATCAGCACCCGCTCGATCTCCGCCGCGGAGATGTTGAGGCCGCCCGAAATGATGATATCCTTGAGGCGATCGACGAACCGCAGAAGGCCGCTCTCATCAATGACGCCCAGGTCGCCGGTGCGAATCCAGCCGCCCACCATGGTCTTGGCGGTCGCCTCGGGATCGTTCCAATAGCCGAGCATGCTGCCCGGTCCACGCATCACGATCTGGCCCATCTGATTGGGGCCGAGGAAATTGCCTTCCTCGTCGATGATGCCGATGTCGCGCAGCGGGCCGCCAAAGCCGCATTTGTCGGGATGGTCGAGCGCCAGCCGGGGCGGCGTCACCGTGCCCCAGCCGCCCATCTCGCTTTGCCCATACATCTGCCGGACGCGAACGCCCTTGTCCGCCCAGGCGCGCAGCAATTTGGGCGCGACCGCTGCGCCGCCGGTGAAACTCACCTGGATGCAGGACACATCGGCGTCGGCAAATTCCGGCAGGTCTGCGATCCGCTGGAGGAAGATTGGTGCTGCGCAGAAGATGGAGATGCGATCGCGCACGATCGCTTCCAGCACTTCGGCCGCGTCGAACTTGTCGTCGATATAGGCCGTGCCGCCCTGGATCAGGCTGTGCAGCATCTGCATCCCGCCCGCCGTCGTGTTGAAGGGCGCTACGATATACATTTTGGGATCGAGGTCGGAAACCGGGTCCTCGAAACGGAAGGCCGATACATGGTCGATCAGGCTGTGGTTGGAGAACATCACGCCCTTGGGCCGCGCCGTCGATCCGCTGGTGGTGACGATATAGGCGAGCGCGTCGGGATCGACCTCCTGCTGCACGTCGCGGGCTTCGCCTTCACCCTCAACATTGCGCAGGGCCGCGATCTGGGAAAAGCTGATGCGCAGTGGTGCCCTCACCGGATGGCCGTGGCGGTCCACCAGCGGCCCCATGTCGGTGAGTTTCGCCTGCGCTTCATCGTCGCTGACGAGAATGATGGGGCTGTAATCGCCCAGCAAATAGGTGACTTCCGCCATCACCATCTTGTTGCTGAGGCCCGCGAACACGCCGCCGCAGCGCAGGGTAGCGATGGCCGCCACGCACCATTCGATGCAGTTGATGCCGTGGATGCAGACGCGGTCGCCAGCGCCGACCCCCGCATCGGTGAAGCGCGCGGCGACCCGGCCGACCCAGGCGTTGAAATCGGCGTAACTGACCTGATCCGCACCCTGTTTGATGCAGGGCAGTTCCGGCTTTTCTTGCGCCCACCAGCGGATCATGCTGTTGATCGTGTTCGGCACCCGTCGATCTCCTTGGGAGCGTGGGGACGCGCGAGTCCCTTGCTCTTATCTATTCGATTAATCAATATCTCTCTAAGCGGTTTTCGTGGGACGGATCAACCGCTAACATCACCGGAAGAGCGAAAGGCGCCGGACAGCGCCATGGAGAGGGCAAAAGCCATGTATCTGACACAGATGATCCACCGAAATCTCCAGCAGATGCCAGATACGGTGGCCATCATCGACGGCGATGACAGCTGGACATGGCGCAGCTTCACCGACCGAGTCGCGCGGTTGGCGGGAGCCTTGCAGGGGATCGGCATGCAGCCTGGCGACCGGGTCGCCCTGTTGGCGCGCAACGGCCATGCGTTTCTCGAATATCTGTTCGGCACGCTCTGGGGCGGGGGCGTCATCAACCCGGTCAATATCCGCTGGTCGGCGGCGGAAATGGGCTATTCGCTGGAGAATTGCGACACGCGCATCCTGATCGTCGATGCTGCCTTTGCAGCCATGGTGCCGGCGATTCGTGAAGCAGCGCCGGGGCTGAAGCAGGTGATCGCCATCGACGTGGCCGTGGACGGCGCGCTGGATTATGAAAGCGTTCTGGCCGCTGCCGATCCGGTGCCGGATGCGCTGCGGGCGGATGATGATCTGGCGGCGGTCCTCTATACCGGAGGCACCACTGGCTTTCCCAAGGGCGTGATGCTCAGCCATCGCAACCTGATGAGTTCGGCCCTCGGCGCCCTTGCGACCGAGGAGGCACGGTCGGGCGAGCGCTATCTCCATTGCGCGCCGCTTTTCCATGTCGGTGCGCTGTCCGGGCTGTTCCTCTCGATGCTGTCGGGCAGTACCCATGTCATGGTGCCAGGCTTCGAGCCGGAAAGCACGTTGGCGGTGATGGAGCGCGAGCGCGTCACCGATTTCTTCATGGTGCCGACGATGATCCGCATGCTGATCGATCACCCGCGCTTTGCCGGGATGGATATGGGGCAGGTGCGCAATATCCGCTATGGTGCGTCCTCCATTGATGACGCTCTGCTCGATCGGGCGCTGACGGCCTTTCCCAATGCGCGGTTCTCGCAGGCCTACGGCATGACTGAGTTGTCCCCGATCTGCACCGCTTTGTCGCCCGCTGATCACAGCGTAGAGGCGCGGGCGCAGGGCAGGGGGCGGTCGGCCGGGCGCGCGACGCTGGTGGTGGAACTGCGGATCGTCGATGGCGAGGACAGTGAAGTGCCGCGCGGCACTGTGGGCGAAATTTGCGCGCGGGGCAGCACGGTCATGCTCGGCTATTGGGGCATGCCGGACGCGACGGCAGAGGCGTTGCGCGGCGGCTGGATGCATACCGGCGACATGGGTTGGATGGACGATCAGGGCTATGTCACCGTGGTCGACCGGATGAAGGATGTCATCATCACCGGCGGCGAAAATGTTTATTCCGCCGAGGTCGAGCGCGCGCTCAGCACTCATCCGGCGGTGGGACAGGTGGCGGTGATCGCGTTGCCCTGTCCGCGCTTTGGCGAACAGGTCCATGCCGTGGTGGTTTTGCGCGAAGGAGCGATGGCAGACATGGCGGACATGCAGGACCATGTCCGCGCCCGCATCGCCGGTTATAAGGTGCCGCGCGGCTTCAGTTTCGTCCACAGCCTGCCGCTGTCGGCTGCGGGCAAGGTGCTGAAAAATGTCCTGCGGGAACAGATGCAGCGGGCCATGGCGGAACAGGGCTGAAGGAGGCAAGGCATGACGATATTGGAGAAACTTCCCTGGATTCAGGCGCATATCGATCTGTACAAGAGCGATCCTGAAAAGGCGCATTATTTCCAGTCGCCGGGAACGGAAGAGCCGAAACCTTCCCTGCTGCTCACGACCATTGGTCGCAAGTCCGGGGAGAAGCGGGACGTACCGCTGATTTATGGCAGGAAGGATGATCGCTTTGTGATCATCGCGTCATTGGGCGGCGCGCCGGATCATCCGGTCTGGTTCAAGAATCTGCAAGCCCATCCCGAAGCCGAAATCCAGGTCGGCAAGGATCATCTCCATGTCCGTGCGCGCATCGCACAAGGCGCCGAGCGTGCGGAACTATGGGAGATCATGGCCGCTATTCTGCCGCAATATCGGGATTATGCGAAAGCGACCGAGGGCATTCGCGAAATTCCGGTGGTTGTACTGGAAAGAGGCTGACCTTCAGAGCGACTGGCCGTCATCGATGGTGAAGGACGATCCGGTGACGGCCCGTGACGCCTCCGAGCAGAGATAGAGCAGCGCCACGTCGAGGTCGCTTTCCTCCATCAAGCGGCGGCGCGGGAAGCCGTTGATCTGCTTCAACCCGCCTTCCGTGTCGAACCAGTCGCCCGACAGTTCGGTGCGGATATAACCGGGGCAGATGGTGTTGACGTTGATCCCCTGCCGGGCCCAGTCGCGCGCCAGCACTTTGCCCATCTGCTGCACCGCCGCCTTGGACGCGCTGTAGGCGGCGAGGCCCGGCGACACATGGTTGGCTGTGATCGAGGAATTGACCACGATGCGGCCATGTTGCTTTTCCTTGGAATTGTCGGCCATCAGGCGGCGCGCGCCCTCGCGCACGGTCAGGAAGACGCCACGGATGTTGACGGCGCTCAGCTGATCGAACTCGTCGACGGCCAAGTCGGTCGCCAGGCCTTCCGAATTCATGCCGGCATTGGCGACGATGGTGTCGACCACGCCGAAAGCCTGTTCCGCTGCGTCATAGGCGGCGATGGTCGAGGCTTCGTCCGACACATCCATGGCGACCGCAATGGCCTGTCCACCGGCCGCGATGATCTCTGCCTTCAGCTTTTCCAGCCGGTCGGCGCGGCGGGCGGCGAGCACCACCCTGGCGCCCGCCGCCGCAAGAATGCGGCTCCAGCGGTCGCCAATACCGGAGGACGCGCCCGTCACCAGCGCAACGCGACCGCTGAGGTCGAAAATGGGAGCTTTGGCCATGGATGCTTTCCTTATGCGGGTTCGAGCGAGGCGGCGACTGCCGTAGGATCGTAGGCCCGCAGCGCGTCGTAACGGCCTTCCCGCACGAGATGCGCCCAATCGGCATTGGCGATGATCGCCCGCCCGACCCCGGCCAGATCGACCTCGCCTGCCTCCAGCATTTGCCGCAGCGGCGCGAGATTGGCGATGGTGACTGCGCTGACCGGCGCGCCTGGCGTGAAATTGGCGGGGTCTTCCAGGCTGACCGATCCCACCGTCATGACGAGCTTGCCTGTCAGCTTCTTCGCCCAGCCCGCCAGATTGAGGTCGCTGTCCTCGAAAGCCGGTTGCCAGAAGCGGCGGGTAGAGGCGTCGAACACATCGACGCCCGCATCGGCCAGCGGTTGCAGGATGCGCGCCAGCTCGTCCGGCGTCGCCGCGATCTGAGCTTTGTAATCGTGGCTCTTCCACTGCGAGAAGCGGAAGAAGATCGGGAAATCCGGCCCGACCGCCGCACGCACGACGCTGACCAGTTCGACGGCGAAGCGGACGCGGTTTTCCAGAGTGCCGCCATAGGCGTCCTGACGCCGATTGCTCTGGTGCCAGAAAAACTGGTCGAGCAGATAGCCATGCGCGCCATGGATGGCGAGGCCGTCGAAGCCCAGTGCCTTGGCATCCGCAGCCCCCTTGGCGAAGGCGGCGATGACATCATCGATATCCCTGGCCTCCATTTCACGGGCCGGGCGGTGCTTTTCGCTGGGCGGGGCGCCGACAGCTTCCTCGGTGATGGCGGAGGCGGAGATGGACGGCTCGTCCGGATTATGCGCCTTGTCGCGCAGTCGCGAGAGGCCAGTGTGCCAGAGTTGCGGGATGATCTGTCCACCCTCGGCATGGACCGCGTCGACCACCTCGCGCCAGCGGGCGAGCGCAGTGTCGCCATAGAAGTGCGGCACGGTCTGCGAATAATGGGCGACCGGGTGATCGACCACCGTGCCTTCGGTGATGATAAGGCCCACGCCGCCCGCCGCCCGCCGGCTATAATAGGGAACAACCTCTTCCTTCAACACGCCGCCGGGCGCGTGAAAGCGCGTCATCGGCGCCATGACGACGCGGTTGGAAAGCCGCATCGTGCCGATGCTCAGAGGTTGGAAAAGGGGATCGCTGCTCACGGACGGCTCCTTGGCTCAGTCGTGGAATATGGTGGTGTCGTGCAACGGCGCGCGGTCGGTCCGGGTGCGGTTGGCGGGATGGTCCGGTTCTTCGTAGCCAAAAGCGATACCGAACAGTATGCGATGCCCCTCCGGCACGCCCAGCGCCTCACGCACGACATCGGCGTAATGGCCGAGCGCGCCTTGGGCACAGGAGCCGATGCCATGGGCGGTCAGCGCCAGCATCAGAGACTGGGTGTACATGCCGCAGTCGGCGGCCTCGCGGATCTGCGCCCATTCCGGCATCAGGATGAAGGCTGCATGCGGGGCATCGAAGAAACGGAAATTGCGCAGGAAGGATTCGGTGCGTGCGGGCAGGTCATCGCGGGCCACGCCGGTCGCTGCGAACAGGGCCTTGGCCGCTTCGACCTGACGGTTGCGATATTCGCCGGGATAGGGGCCGGTCAGCGGATAGTCCGGCGAAACGGCCGCTCCGCCGCGCACATGGTCGTGCAATGCCGTGCGTACCCGTTCTGCGCTCTTGCCCGAAACGACATGCACGATCCAGGGCTGGACATTGCAGTTTGACGGCGACTGCGCGGCCATGGAGAAGATGCGATGCAGTATCTCTGCAGGCACCGGATCGGGGCGAAAGCCGCGCACGGAGCGACGCTCATGCAACAGCTTGTTCAGGGTTGCGACAGGATCGGTCATAGCCTTGCCGTAAGAGAGAGGAGGGGCGATGTCGAGACGGCCATCATCAAAATTAATGGACCGATGAAATTTTTCGTATCAAGGCATTTCATTGGCGAAGATGGCAGAGCTGCTGGGTGCGCCGGGGCCGCCGGTCACCAGGCAGGTCCGGGCATCCGGCACCGGATTGGCGGAGTCTCCGCGCAACTGCCGGATCGCTTCGATCACTACATCCATGCCGTGGATGAAGCCGCCCGCCAGATTGCCGCCAGCCGTATTGACCGGCATTTTGCCCGACGGCGCGATCAGATTGTCGAAACGGATATCCTCGGCGGCTGCTTCATAGCTGGTGAGGCCGAATTCGATCAGTGCCAGCACCGACTGATAGCTGAAATTCTCATAGATCTGGGTGACGTCGATGTCCTTGGGCCCAAGCCCGGTCTGTTCCCAAAGTCTTCGCGCCGTGACACTGAAACCATTGCGCGAAAAGTCCTCATCATTTTCCAACAGGTCGCCCCAACCCGCCGGCGCGCCGAAATTGGCGCCGAGCATGTGGATGGGCTTTGCCTTCAAGTCGCGCGCATGCTCGGCCGACACCAGCAGAACGGCCGCCGCGCCGTCGCTCTCGCGCGAGCAGTCATAGAGGTGGAACGGCTCGGCAATCCAGCGTGATTGACGATAATCCTCGATGTCGAAGGGCCTGCCATAGGCCAGCGCCTCCGGATTGCGCGCGGCATGATAATAGTCGGCCTGCACCAATGCCTCCACCGCCGCCGGAATGAAGGGACATTGTTTCGCCAGTCGCCGCGCCCGGATCGCGAAAAGCGGTGCAATCGCCATCATGCCGACACCGGCATAATGCTGGTTCACATGATGCTCGCTGACCGCCGTGGCGAGTCGCCCGGTGCTGCCCTCCACCAGCGCGCGGAAGACGATCACAGCCTTGGCATGGCCGGTCGCGATGGCCATGGCCGCCAGCTCGAACCCGCCGAGCAGCCCGCCGCCGCCGCCGCTCCAGACCTGGGTGGCGAAATGCAGTTCCTTCGTGCCGAGTTCCGGCATCAACCGGGGCGGCTCGTTGCTGCGGTCGTCGCCATAGGAAACGAAGCCGTCCACCTCGGACGGGTGCAGGCCCGCATCCTCGCACGCCTTGACGATCGCCTGAACCAGCGCCTTGCGCTCGCTAAGGGGCGACTGGCCGCGCTTAAATTGCAGCATGCCGATGCCCGCGACCGCCGCCTTGCCATAGATACCCTTGGCCATGATATTCTCCCTCTTGTCGGTCAGGCCAGGCGCCAGCGGATGGATGGAATGTCGATGCTGCCGAAGCGGGTCGTGCTGGCGCGGCCGACAAGCGGCAGATCGAAATCGAGTTGGGTTTCATCGCCTTCGAAGAGGCCGAAGAGTCGCCTGTTTCCGGCCTGCGGCAGAGCGGCGAGCACCGTAATATAGGGCGCGGCGATCCCGTCCGTGCCGCCAAAGGCGTAGTGGACCTTGGTCCAGCTGAAGACTACCGCCTCAAACGGAAGCTCGCGCCATTGCGGTTCATCGGTGCCGCACCGGCCGCAGCGCGTCACGGCAGGCCATTTCCAGTCGCCGCAGCCCTGACAGCATTGCATCGACAAGCGCCCATCGGACAAATTCGCCCAATAAGGTGCGTCCGCGCCATCTGTGGAAGTGCCCGCCATTTCGCCTCTCTCCAGCTTTGTTGGCTATTCCTAACATGATTTGGTTTACAGGAGGAAGCGGCTATGCTTATTAATTTCATCACTCAGCTAAAAAAGCTGCCGACCGCCCTTGAGGAGAGACGCTGATGGCCCGCATTCCCTATCCCGATCCCGCCAGCCTGGACCCGGAGATCGCTGACCGGCTGGAACGGATGGGCTCGCTCAATGTCAATCGCATGATGGCCCATGCGCCGACTCTGATGGTCGCCTATTCGAAGCTGGGGGCGGCGCTGTTGCGCAAGGGCGCGCTGGAACCGCCCCTGCGTGAGCTGGTCATCCTGCGGATCGGCGTGCTGTGCGAGTCCGACTATGAATGGTATCAGCATGTCAGCGTCGGGCGTGCCGTCGGCCTTTCCGATGACAAGATCAATACCATGAAATCCGGTGATTTTTCCCTGCTGACCGAGCGCGAGAAAATCGCCGTCGCCTATGCCGAGGATATCAAGAAGCTGGGCCGTGTCAGCGACGCGGTCTTCGACAGGGCCAAAGGGGAATTCACGCCAGGCGAACTGGTCGAGCTCAATCTGGTGTCCGGTTTCTACATTATGACCGCTGGCCATCTGCTGACGCTGGAGATCGAGAAGGAAGACACGCCGCCTTTGGGAGAGACGATGAAGGCGCATAATGTCGCCTGAGCTTTTCCGCATTGCGAAATATCAATTAATCATGCAATTGAAATATGCCGCGAGCGACCGGATGCTCCACATATCCCTGGAGTCATCGATCGCCGCAGCATAGGATGGAGAGAGACTTGGACTACGAAGCCCTTCGCACCGGACCCGCTGACGCGCCCTATTGGCAAGCCCTGTCGGAAGGGCGGCTGGAAATGCAGAAATGCCAGGGTTGCGGCAAATGGACCTGGCCTGCCGTGTCGCGCTGTGGCGAATGCGGTACCTGGGAGCCGGAATGGCATGCGGTGGAATTGAAGGGCAAGCTGTTCAGCTGGACCCGCACCTGGCATCCCTTCGCCGGGACGGAGGGTATCGGCACGCCCTATGTGACTGTGCTGGCCACTCTGCCCCAGGCTGGGGACCGGCGACTACTGGGCCTGTATGAAGGCAATGAGAGCCTGCTGGCGCTCGACCTGCCGCTGGTCGGCCGGATCGCGACCACGCGTTTCGGGGATCAGGACATTCCCGCCATCCGCTGGCTCCCGGCCTGACGCGCACTCCCCACGGAAAAGGATTTTGAACATGGCGAATGGTTTGATGGGGAAGGTGGCAGCGGCCGGCGTCGGCGTGCTGCAATATAAGCGCGCCGGTGCCCCTTATGGCGAGCGTGGTGTGCTGACGCGGGCGATCGTCGCGGCCTGCGAGGATGCGGGACTAGATCCCGCCGATGTCGACGGTTTCGTCTCCTATGGCGACGACCATAACCAGCCCGACCGGCTGATGCCGGAACTGGGGACGAAGGAATTGCGCCTGTCGACTGCGGTCTGGGGCGGCGGTGGCGGCGGCCTGCTGGGGGCGTTCGAGCTGGCCGCCATGGCCATCGCGACGGGCCAGTGCAAGGCGGTTGTCGTCTATCGCGCGCTGGTTCAGGGTAATAGCGGCCGCCTGTCCACAGCGGTCATGGCGCACCATGTGAACAATCACTTCATCGCTGCGGGCATGATGTCGCCCGCGCAAATCTGTGCGATGCGGGCGATGCGCATGGCGTTGCAGCATAATCTGCCTCAGGAAAGCATCGAACAACTGGTGCTGGCCGACTATTATCACGGCTCGCGCAACCCGGAGGCGGTGTCCTACGGCCAGCAATTCGATATCGAGACTTATCGCAATGCGCGCTGGATTGCCGAGCCGCTCCGCCTGTTCGACTGTTCGCGCGAGAATGACGGGGCGGGCGCGATCCTGCTGGTGTCGGCCGAGCATGCGCGCGACCTCAAACAAAAGCCGGTCTATCTGCTGGCCGCCGCGATCGGCGCGGAAAAGGGCTGGGGCGACCTGCTCGAAAATGACGATGATTATACGTCGACCGGGTTCGAGCCGATTGCGCGCCGCCTGTGGGAAAGCACCGGCCTTGGTCCCAAGGATATCGACGTCACCCAGCTCTATGAGAATTTCACCTATCAGGGTGTGTCTTCGCTGGTCGGGCACGGCCTCATCAGCTGGGAAAGCGCGGTCGAGGATCTGAAGTTCGACAACCTCATCGCGCCGTCGGGCAAGCTGCCGCTTAACACGTCGGGCGGCAATCTGGCGCAGGGCTTCATCCATGGCATCAATATCGCCATCGAAGCGGTGCGCCAGTTGCGCGGGCAGTCGGCCAATCCGGTGCCGGATGCGAAGACCTGTCTGGTGTGCGGCGGCCCCGGTTCGCCGATCAACAGTTCGGCCATTTTTGCCAACCAGATTCCCTAAGCGGAAGCCGGGAGATGGCCGATCCGTTCCCCGAGCAGATGGCGGCACTGGTCGACCGGATCGTTCCCGGCGCTGAACTGGCCCATATGCGGCGCCTCAGCGGTGGGGCGAGTCAGGAGACCTGGGCCTTTGAGGCGCAGGGGGCGGAGGTCGCGCAAAAGCTGATCCTGCGGCGCGGCACGCCCGGAGCCGAGCTGCATCCAATGGTGGCGGGGTTCGCTGTGGAGGCAGCGGCGATCAGGGCGGCGGCGGCGCAGGGCGTGCCCTGCCCGCATATCCGTCATGAGCTGGAGCCGGGCGACAGGCTGGGCGAGGGCTTCGTCACCGATCATGTCGACGGCGAGACTCTGGCCCGCCGCATCCAGCGCGATGAGGAGTTTGCGGCCGCGCGGGAAACGCTGGTGGCGTCCTTCGGAGCCATATTGGCGAAGGTTCATCGGGCGCGTGCCGATGATCTGCCGCCCATGCGCATCGCCGGCATTGCGCAGACATTGCGTACTATCCGGGCGGCGCTGGACGCTGATCCGACAGCGCGGCCGGTGTTTGAATTGGCGCTCGCTTGGGCAACGCGCAACGCCCCGCCGGAACCTGACCAACTGGCGCTGATTCATGGCGATTTCCGGCTGGGCAATATGATCGTGGGGCCGAATGGCATCGGTGCACTGCTCGACTGGGAACTCGCGCATCTGGGCGATCCGGCAGAGGATTTGGCCTGGATCAGCCTGCCTCCCTGGCGCTTTGGCAGGATGGATCAGCCGGTCGCCGGGTTGGGGCAGCGCGCTGCGCTATTCGATGCTTATACGAAGGTCAGCGGAGAAGTCATTGATCCAGCGCGGGTTCATTGGTGGGAAGTCATGGGCAGCCTGCGTTGGGGCCTGTTCTGCGCCGAGATGCTGACGCGCTTTCGTAGCGACGATCCCTCGGTCGAACGCGGCATGATCGTGCGGCGCATTTCGGAAAGCGAGATCGACCTGCTGGCGGCCATCGAAGGAGGCGTCGATGCTCGATGATCCCCGGCCGGAGGAATTGCTGGTCGCCATAGCCCGCTTGCTGCGGGAGGACGTTGTTCCGAAATTGTCTGGCGCAACGGCTTTCCAGGCGCGCGTCGCGGCCAATGCGCTGGACTTGATAATGCGGCAGATCGCGGGTGAGGCCACTATCGACGCAGAAGAAAATGTGCGCCTCGCCGCGCTGCTGGGGCAGGATGGCACGACCGCCGATCTCAATCGCCTGCTCGCCGCGCGGCTGCGGGAGGGGGTGGTGGAGGCCGCCCTACCCGGCCTGATGGACCATTTATGGGAAACGACATTGGCGAAGATCGCGGTCGACCAGCCCGGCTACGCCAGCATCGCGCAGGCGCGGGCGATCCGGGCCGCCAGACAGCAGGAGAGGAAAGCCCCATGAATTTCGATCTGCCCCAGGAGCTTGTCGACTATCTGGCCGAGCTGGACCGTTTCATCGAGGCGGAGATCAAGCCGCTGGAGGAGGCGGACGACAATATCCGCTTCTTCGACCATCGCCGCGAACATAGTCGCACCGATTGGGACAATGGCGGTCTGCCGCGCAAGGAATGGGAAGAGCTGCTGCACAAGGCGAAGAAGCGCGCCGACAGGGCCGGGCATTTCCGCTTCGCCAATCCGGTGGAATTTGGCGGCCAGGGCGGCTCCAACCTTTGGATGACGGTGATCCGTGAGCATCTGGCGGCCAAGGGGCTGGGCCTTCACAACGACCTTCAGAACGAACATTCGATCGTCGGCAATCAGCCTTTGGTGGTGATGTTCCGCGATTTCGGGACGCAAGCGCAGAAGGAAGAATTCATCCCCGGCCTGCTCTCCGACGAGATTTTCGTCTGCTTCGGTCTGACCGAGCCGGATCATGGTTCCGACGCAACCTTCATGGAAACGCGGGCGGTGCGGGAGGAACGCCATGGCGTGCCCGGTTGGCGGATCGACGGGCGGAAGATGTGGATCACCGGCATGCACCGCGCGACGCATTGCGCGGTTTTTGCCCGGACCGAAGGCGAGGATGGTGATGCGCTGGGGATCAGTTGCTTCCTCGTCCCGGTGCCCTCCGAGGGACTGGTGGTCGAGGAATATCTCTGGACCTTCAACATGCCGACGGATCATCCCCGGCTCAGCCTGACCAATATCTGGGTGCCCGAAACGGCGATGTTCGGGAAGGCAGGCCATGGCCTTCCGCTGGCGCAGGCGTTCGTGCATGAAAATCGCATCCGTCAGGCGGCGAGTTCACTGGGGGCGGCGGTCTATTGTATCCAGGAATCCGTTAAATATGCGACGGAGCGCAAACCCTTCGGCAAGCCGCTCGCCGCCAATCAGGGCATTCAGTTTCCTCTGGTGGAACTGGCGACGCAGGCGGAGATGCTGCGCCAGCTTATCTACAAGACGGCCTGGGAAATGGATCAGATGCCGCATCCCGAAGTCGCCAAGCGGCTGTCGGACAAGGTGTCCATGTGCAACTATTATGCGAACCGTCTGTGCTGCGAGGCTGCGGACCGGGCAATGCAGGTGCATGGCGGCATCGGCTATTCGCGGCATAAGCCCTTCGAACATATCTATCGCCATCATCGCCGTTACCGCATCACCGAAGGATCGGAGGAGATTCAGATGCGCAAGGTTGCGGCCTTCCTCTTCCGCTTTGCCGGGCCGAACAAAAATAAGCTGTTCGATTAATTAATTATACGATTGACCTATGTTTCCTGCAGTGTAACAATAAAGAAAAGAAGGAGTGAGGGGCATGTCAGCGCGCGTGCAGACTGACATAGTGGATCATGTCGCGCATGTGCGCATGACCCGCGCCGACAAGATGAACGCCCTCGACACTGCGATGTTTGACGCGCTGGTGCAGGCGGGCGATCAATTGGCCGGCAATAACGATGTGCGTGCCGTTGTACTATCCGGGGATGGGCGGGGGTTTTGCGCGGGTATCGACCTCTCCAACCTCGCCAACAGCGAGGGGCGGGGCCGGACCCGGATCGATATCAGTTCGCGCGCCTATGGCGGCATCAACATTGCCCAACAAGCCGTGATGCAGTGGCGCCGTCTTCCGGTGCCGGTGATCGCGGCTGTGCAGGATGTCGCCTTTGGCGGCGGTTTCCAGCTCGCTCTGGGTGCGGACATGCGTTTTGTTGCGCCCAGGGCGCGGCTCGCGCTGATGGAAATCAAATGGGGCCTGATCCCGGATATGGCGGGCATGCTTTTGCTGCGCGATCTGGTGCGCCCGGATTTGGCCGTTGAATTACTGGCCAGCGGGCGCATCTTCGATGGCGAGGAAGCCGCCCGTCTTGGCCTTGCTACCCGCGTTTGTGCCGATCCGCTCGCCGAGGCGCTGGCCTTTGCGCGAGAAATTGCGGGCAAAAGTCCCGATGCGATCCGCGCTGGAAAGCGGCTCCTGTCGATCGGGGACGATGCGCTGAGCGTCTGTATACTCAATGCTGAGGCAGCCGAACAGCAGGCCTTGCTTGGTACCGTCAATCAGATTGAAGCCGTGCGCGCTGGCATGGCGAAGGAAATCGCTCGTTTCGGTCCGCCCTCGGCTGCGCCGGATTATGATTGAGTGGGCCGGGGAACAATCATGCGATCTGTGAGGCAATCGAGTAAAGCTGCTGTGGCCAAAATGTCCACGGCAACTGAAAAGATATCGTCCCGCGCCATACTTTTAAATGCTGCGGCCGAGTTGATGATAGAACGCAATAGCATTGAAGTTTCCCTGAATGAAATTGCGCAGAGGTCGCAGCTCAACTCGGCGCTGGTGAAATATTATTTCGGCAGCAAGAATGGGTTGATGCTGGCGTTGTGCGAAAATGTCCTTGGCGCGGGGCTAGAGCAACTTAAAGGGCTGGTCGAAATGGACCTGCCCGTGGTCGAGAAGCTGAAGCTGCATATCAAGGGCATCATTAACGTCTATTTCCGCTATCCCTTTGTGAACCGACTGATCCACGCAATGCTGATGGAGCAGGAACTGGCGATCAGGGTGTCCGAAACCATTTCCAAGCCTCTGGCCGAGACGCAACGCTTATTGTTACAGGAAGGGATGGAGAGCGGTCAGTTCAAACGCATCGATCCGATGATGTTCTATTTCATCGTCCTTGGCGCGTGCGATCAGCTTTTCTTTGGCCAGCATGTGCTGAACCATGCTTTCGGTATCGATCGGATCGATGAGGTGTTGCGGCGTGACTATACCAATGCGCTGCTTGATCTGGTGTTGGGCGGCATATTGACCGACACGGGCAAGCGGGCCTGATCATCGTAAAAACTGGAGAGGAAAATGAGTGTTATAAGAGGATCGGTGCTGGGCGCCTGGTCGCTGCTCAGCCTGCGCCGTTTTCGCAATGGCGAATTTTACCGCTATCCTATGGGGGAGGGGGCGAGCGGACGGTTGATCTACGATGACGGCGGCTTGATGTGCGCGTTCCTGATGAGTCCGGAATGGGTAGCGGGCACCGCCGCGCAGTCCTGGTCGACCTTCCTCGCTTATTCGGGAGCC
The DNA here is from genome assembly GCF_013375555.1 of Sphingobium sp. EM0848. Taxonomy (NCBI): domain Bacteria; kingdom Pseudomonadati; phylum Pseudomonadota; class Alphaproteobacteria; order Sphingomonadales; family Sphingobiaceae; genus Sphingobium; species Sphingobium sp. EM0848. Next base: position 7,835 of record NZ_JABXWB010000005.1, on the reverse strand, counting down.
TGGGATGTCGAAGGGACGACGGTATCGCATCGGCTTGACGCCTGTTCGATCAGCGACCTGATTGGGCACACGCTGGAGCGTTACATCAGCTTCACGGCGGAGGGGCATCTGATGTTGACGACCGATGGCCACGTCACCGCCGATGGCGTCAAATCGCATGACGAACTGATCTGGGTCCGGGCTGCGGCCTGACTCGTTTTGGGAATGTAGTCGCATCTAAGTAAATGCGTCATTCCCGCGACCCGAAGGGCGGCGCCAGCCAATGCGGGAACCCATCTCCTGACCTTGCGCCAGGCGCAACTTGCGGGAGATGGATCCCCGCCTTCGCGGGGATGACGAAGAAAAGAAGATATTTTTGAAAGAATAATCGTTCGGAATGCGGTCAGGCCCTCGCCACCATCTCTTCGATCATCTCATGATAATGCTCCATGGCCACTTCCATGCCGCCGATCATCAACTCCTTGACCACGCCCGTCGTCAGGCCTTGATAGGTAGCCGCCGACGCAGAGAAATCCTCCGGGAAGGCGAGACCGTCGGTCAGCTCCAGTGACTTTTCCCACTTCTGGCGCAGTTTCTCGCTCTGCGGATTGACGTTGGTCAGCATGAAATTGTGGACGATCGTCTTGCCGACGCCCTTGGGCTGCATGACCAGCATATTGCAATAATCCTGACTGCAAATGAAGGCGACATTGGGCAGCAGCGTATAGACATAGGTGACGACCCGACGAAGATCGTCGACCGACTCCTCATTCTGGGCCAATATATCCTTTGTGAAGCCGACCCGCGCTGACGTCTGGCGCAGATGGGAGCCGAGCCGGTCGACCTGCACCACCGTATCCTCATAAAGCGGACCCACGGTTTGTACGTGCAGGCGGATGACGTGATAGCCCTCCAGGAAGGTGTCGAGAATCAATTTCCAATTGCCTTCGACCTCATGTTTGCGTAGCGCGAACATGTGCATGTCAGCGACACCCAAGGCATCGAAATCAGCTACCAGTTCATCCGAGACATGGGAGAAGTCGTCATTGGCTTCATGATCCATCTTGACCCAGATGATCCCGCCCTTCTCGACGCAGGGTAGCTTCACCATGCCGAGTTCCGACTTGTCGAGTTCGCCGAACACTTCGCGACGGGGGACGGCCATCAATTTACCGCTGAGGTCATAACTCCAGGCATGATAGGGGCAGATCATCAGGCGGCCCTTGGCCGGCTCGTCATTTTCGGTCACGCGTGATCCACGATGACGGCAACTGTTCACCAGCGCATGGACCTTGCCATCCTTGTCACGGGTCAGGATCACCGACTGGCCGAAACCGTCGCGGCACACGAAGGAGCCCGGCTCCGCCAGCAAGGCGGATGGAGCCAGCGGTAGCGGCAGCGTCATGAACAGTTTGCGATGCTCCTCATCGAACCGATCCTCGTCAATATAGAGGCTGGAGGGCAATTTGGTCGTGAAGGCCGGCCACACCGCTTCATTATTGTTGGGCAGCGAACGCGCTGCGGCGATCTGGCTGGCGCTCGGTTTGCGCGGGGGGCGCACTTCATGAGCCTTTACCTCGGTCGACGCTGTACTTTCCTCTGGCACAACAGTGGCCATCTGTACCCTCCTCCTGTTTGTGAGGATGATTCTATTCTAATTAGATTAGTTTTGCAAGCCGCTTCGCCACATTGGTTCAGGCGTGCCGTGTCGATAGCCCGCCATCGACCGGAATCACTGCCCCGGTAATATAGGAGGAGGCGGGCAGCGCCAGGCTGAGCGTCACATGCGCGACTTCCATCGGGTCGCCATAGCGGCGCAGCGCCGTGCGGCGCCGGGCGAAGGTGGCGCGGTCTTCCTCTGTCAGATGGTCGGTCATGCCGGTGAGGATCGGGCCAGGGCAGAGGCAATTAACGGTGATGCCATGGCGGCCCAGCTCGACCGCGAAGGAGCGCGTCAGGCCGATCACGCCGGCCTTGGCTGCGGAATAGGCACTCAAACCGGCGCTGGCGCCCAGCGCTTCGGTCGAGGCGATATTGATGATGCGCGGCGCGTCCGAAGCCATGAGGAAGGGAATGGAAGCGCGGATCACGGCCTGCTGCCCGGTGAGCGTGATTGCGAGATTGCGGTCCCAGTTCGCGTCATAATCGGGAGCGTCGAACGGCACTTTGGCGGAAATGCCCGCATTGTTGACGATGATGTCGAGGCCACCCAGAGCCTGCGCGATTTCCGGAACGATGCGCTGGATGGCTTCCCGGTCGCCCGCGTCGAGCAGCCATGCCTGCGCGTCATGGCCTTCGTTGCGAATAGCTTGCGCGACTTCCTCGGCGCCCTGAGCGTCGATGTCGGTCAGGGCGACTTTCGCGCCTTCGCGGGCGAATAGCCAGGCTGTGGCCCGGCCCATGCCGCTTGCCCCGCCCGTCACCAGCACGCGGCTTCCGCGCACTGAACGGCTCAGATCCAGAATCGGCATTTTCCCGAATCCCATCTTTCTCTCTCCTTGTTGACGGATAATCTTAATTGATCGAATAAGGAGAAGAAAAGAGGCTGGCGCAAGACTCAATATCGGCTGGCGTCCGCCATTGATTGATGCGGAGTGGGTGATGGAAAGTTTCGACTATGTGATCGTGGGTGCGGGATCGTCGGGCTGCGTATTGGCGAACCGTCTATCCGCCGATCCTGCGGTCAAGGTGCTGCTGATCGAGTCTGGGCCGCGCGACACCCATCCCTTCATCCACATGCCCAAGGGGATCGCCAAGATCATGGCGAACGTCAACTTCCTTTGGCTCTACATGACGAAGCCCGACCATTATACGGCTGGCAATGCCGAGCCTTGGGTGCGCGGCAAGACGTTGGGCGGATCGAGCGCGGTCAATGGCATGATGTATGTGCGGGGGCAGGATGCCGATTATGACGAGATGGCGCGCATCGCTGGCGACGACTGGAGCTGGAAGCATATCGGTCAGGCTTATAAGGAACTGGAAAATCATGAGCTGGGGGCCGCGCCGACGCGGGGTGACAAGGGCTTTCTGCGCCTGACCGTGCCCAAACGCGACCGGCTGATCGATGCGGCCATCGCGGCGGGCGAGAAATTGGGCCTCACCCGGAAGGTCGACGTTAACGATCCCCAGGATGTCGAGCGGGTCGGTTATGCGCCCCGCAACGTCTATAAGGGCAAGCGGCAGAGTTCGGCGGTGGCTTTCCTTCGGCCGGTGCAGAGCCGCGACAATCTGACCGTCATCACCGATTTTGTGGTCGACAGGCTGCTGATGGACGGAAAACGGGCCGTGGGTGTCGTCGGCATGAGGGCGGGCGCCCCCGTCAGCTATGGCGCCACGCGGGAGGTGCTGCTGTGCGCCGGGTCGATGGGATCGCCCGCCATCCTCCAGCGCAGCGGCATCGGTGCCGCCGACCATCTGCGCTCGGTCGGCGTCGATGTGGTGCATGACAGCCCCAATGTCGGCCAGAATCTGCGTGAGCACCGCGCCATCGTCATGCAGTTCCGTGCCGATGATGGCGCTTCGGAGAATAAGGAATATCGCGGCCTGCGTCTCGTCCGCAATGTGCTGCAATATTATCTGCTGGGCGGCAGCGGGCGCATGGGCAATGCGACCTATGAGGCGGGCGCCTGGTTCAAGACGCGGCCCGATGCGCCCCGGCCCGATGGGCAGTTCCTGCTCGCGGGCTTTACCATGGATTATAGCTCGCCTGCTCTGGCAACGGAAAAGCATGGTGGCTTCCAGATCTGCGCCTATCTGTTGCGGCCGCGGTCGCTGGGGTCGGTGATGATCCGCTCGGCTGATCCCAACGCGTTGCCGGAGATCGTTCCCAATTATCATCTCGATCCCTATGACCGGCAGACGATGATCGATGTCGTGCGCTATGCCCGCAACTATGTGAAGCAGTCGCCGCTCAGCGATCTGGTTCAGGAAGAGACGCGGCCCGGCGCCCGATATGAAAGCGATGATGAGATTATCGCCGCCTATGATCAGATGGGCAATGGAGCCTATCACGCCACCGGCACCTGTGCGGCGGGCCGGGATGAGGCGGCGGTCTGCGATACCCGGCTTCGGGTGCGCGGGATCGACGGCCTGCGGGTGATTGATACCTCGATCATGCCGTTCATCGTCGCGGGCAATACCAATGGTCCGGCGACCGCCATTGCCTGGCGGGCGGCGGACCTGATCATTGCGGATAATGGATAAAGGCAGGGGCAGGGGCGTTGGCCCCCGCTTCATTGCACGATCGCGGGTTGGGTCTTTCTCGCCGCGTCGCCCAGGCTCCCGAAGCAGAGGCCGGCTGTCAGCAGCAGCCCTACGGCGATCAGGATCGCGGCGGTATAATTGCCGGTCCTGTCGTAGAGCGTGCCGAACAGCAACGCGCCCAGGCCAAGGCTGGCGGCGGCACACATGGCAGAGGTGCCGAACAGCGCGGCGAAATTGGCAAGGCCGAAATGGCGTGACAGAAGGAAAGCTTGCAGATCGCCCTCCGCCCCCATGGCCGCGCCGAGCAGCAGCACGACCAAGGCGCAGAGCAGGGGCGAGGGCACTTCGGTCAGCAGCAGCGCGGCGCCCGTTGCGGCTCCGGCCATCACCAGCATGCACACCAGCGAAGGGCGCAGCGCGTCGAGCAGCGCGCCCACTGCCACCCGGCCGATCACCACCATCAGCACGAACAGCGACATCAGCGAGGCGGCGAGCGTGGTCGAGAGGCCTCGGCTGACCAGCAGTGGGGAAAGCTGGTTGAGAAAGCCTCCCAGAGCCAGAGTGGAACAGATGACGCCCAGGATGATCTTCCAATAGGTGGCGGTGCGGATGGCCTGCCTAATGGTCGTGCCGTCATGCGCATGGCCGCTGGTTCTCGCCGTTCCAGATGGTTTGCCGCGTGTCGCGAGGAGGGCGCTCGGCAGGCCGATCAGCAAGGCGCAGCCGCCCAATATTGCATAGCCCACCCGCCAGCCATGATCGGCAATCGCCGCCGTCAATATCGGTGCCAGCGGCACCAGCAGCACAGCATTGCCGCTGAGCAGGATACTGAGCGCCACGCCGCGCCGTCGCTGGAAACGGGCTGCGATGAACGGGCCAAAGACAACGCCGCTGGTCGCCGAACAGAACAGGGCGATCAGCAGCATGGTGGCGTAAAATACCGGCAAGCGGGCGGGCAGCACGGTCAGTGCCAGACAGAGCAGCCCATAACCCACAAGGCCCACCGGCGCGACCCGCCTGACGCCAAGCCGGTCTGCGAGCATACCGATCAGCGGCATCATCGCCGCCGTTCCCAGCATGTAGAGCGTCGCCCCGAAAGCGATGGCGCTCCGGCTCCATCCCTCCCCAGCTTCCAGCGGCAGGATGAAATAATTGGTGGTGTAGCTGAACAGCGCTGCGCCAGTCCCGGCCGCTGTGGTGGCGCCGGTCAGTGCGGGCCAGTGTTGCGCGAACTCGCCTTTAGCCTTCATGATCGCTCTCCGTTGGGTTCGAACGCAGTCGAGGCCATGGTCTCCCGACTGCGCTCGAAACCATGGTTCACTCTATCGCGCCCCGAATTTGAAACCCACCGTCACACCATAGCTGCGCGGCATGCTGCTTACTTCCTGAAAGGTTGTGGCGAGCGGCAGGATCAGTTCGGGGTGGATGTCGTTGGTAAGGTTCCGGCCCCACAGCCGCACGAAATAGCGATCGTCCGGTCCGTTCCATGTCGCCGACGCGGTCAACGCCTCATAGCTGGGCACATGGGCGAAGATGCCGCCAGCGGCCGTGTCGAACCCATCATTATAGTAGAGCGACGACGACAGGGTCAGGCGCGAATTCCCCATCGGCAAATCATAGTCGAAGCCGATATTGGCGGTGAGCTTTGGCGCGATGATCAGGTCCGATCCCGACGCGTCCAGCCGATAGGTGCAATTGCCGCCCAGTTGCGGCAGTGTGGCGATCGCCTTGGCCTGGTCCAGCGTGACCTGCGCGGCCGCTCCCGTCGGGCAGGTGGCGGCGGTGCGCGGCAGGAATAGCGCGGCGCTCTCATACTTTTTATATTTCGAATTGAGCAGGTTGATGCCGCCCCGGATCGTAAGCTGCCGCGTCGGCGCCGCGACAAAATCGACGTCTAGGCCGTAAAGCCGCGCTGCTGCCGCATTTTCGGTCACACTGGTCGAACCGGCCGTGACCAGCGACACCTGAATATCCTTATAGTCATAATAGAAAGCGGCGATGTTGAGGCGCAGTTTGCGGTCGAACAGTTCCGACTTCAGGCCGACTTCGAACGCATCGATTTCTTCCGGGTTCACCGGCACCTGCGCGTTGCTGATAATGCCTGCGTTTAGCGACCCGCTCTTGAAGCCACGCGTATAGCTGGCATAGCCCATGATGTCGTCGCTAAAATCATGGTCGATCGCCAGACGCCACGTCAGCTTCTTGAAGGTCTTGGAAAGATCGACCGTCGCATTCTGCACGGCGCCGAACGGGTCGCCGCTGCCTGCGTCCAGCTCGATCCCGGCGCCCGGCGCGGGGGTGCCGTTGATCAGATATTGCGTCCCCTTCACTGCCTTCTTCTCGATGCTGTAGCGCAGGCCTGCGGTAATGCGCGTGGTCGGAGCAATATCATAGGTGCCCTGACCGAAGATCGACCCGGTGTTGGTGGTCACGATGGCGCTGCGGGCCAGCGCTACCCTGCCCGTTATCAGGTCCGAGGGGCGAAATTCGAAGGGCAGATTCTGTTGCAGCAGATAGGGTTTGGGGAATTTGTCGTACCCGTCGCGGAAACGCAGATAATAAAGGCCCGCGATCCAGCGGAACGGTCCGTCATTCTTCTGCAATTGCAATTCCTGCGAGAATTGGCGGCCGATCTGCCCGGTTGACAGATGCAGGATATTAGCAGGCGAACTGTCGAGATCGAAGAAATTGAAGGCGTCCATATGGACATAGCCGGTGATCGAGACGAGATCGATGCCGCCCAGATCGGCATTGACGTTAAGTGTCGCTCGCGCCGTCTTCACCGTGGAGATGGCGTCCTCCGCACTGGTCGCGGCCTCACGCGGGCCGGTGGGCGCGAGGAAGCCAAGTCCTGCCGCCGTCGAGATCGTGCCCGGCTCGGCATGGGCGGACATGAAGGTCGGATCGTCGAGATAGCTATAGCCGCCTGTCAGCGTCGCGGTCAGCCGGTCGGTCGGCATCCATTTGAGTTTCAGCATGCCGTTAAGGCTCTTGACCGGCGCCTGATCCTTGTTGCGATAGACGTCGCGAATATAGCCGTCGGACCATTTACCGGAAAAAGAGACAGCGGCGAGCAGCGTATCTGTGACGGCGCCGCTGGCATAGGCGCGGCTGGTCTTTTCATCGAATCGGCCATAGCCGAATTCGGCGCTGATGGCGGGATCGACGGTTGGGTCCTTGGTGACGATGTTGATCGCACCGCCAGTTGCGTTGCGGCCGAACAATGTGCCTTGCGGGCCTTTCAGCACCTCGATCCGCTCGATCGCGCCCAGATCCATCACATTGCCCGGTTTGGGGCCTTGATAGACACCGTCGATATAGAGGGCGACGGAGGCCTCCGACCCGCTGGCGGTCTGGTTGGTGCCGACGCCCCGGATGAAGGGCGAGAAGTTATTCGCGGTCTGGAACGTGACGAGGCCGGGCGAGGCGGCCTGCAACTCGGTTGTGTCGCTTATACCGCTAGACGTCAGCGAATCCGATGTGAGCGCGGTAACGGAAATAGGTACATCCTGAAGATTTTCCGCCTTGCGCTGCGCAGTGACGATGATGTCGTGCAGTCCGCCTTGGTTGTTGCCTTCATCCTGCGCTATCGCCGGCATGGCTATCAGCATCGCTGCGAGCGATACGCCCGCGCGAATACACCCCTGTTGCAT